>JAMPIJ010000039.1 GCA_023662905.1 Fusobacterium sp. | reverse complement strand
TTTATGCGCGATTTAGTCAAGCAATTGCCTTGATGCCTGCGTTGAACGGTTATGGCACTTTAACCGGTACTATTGATTCTAGCGGAAGTCAAAATATTACTGAGGATAATGTAGCTGAAACTTTTATTACAAGCGGACTTTCCAAAGTTATGAAAATCAACAATATTTGTGAAAGCGGTCATCTTAATGATTGTGGGTTAACGAGCGGCTTTACAGATTTATCAGGTACAAGCCATAGTTTTCCTGCTGATATGCAGGCGCTGAACTCCAAAATGCTGAATTATCAGGATGGGTTTGCATCTAATGCAGCTTCGCGTGCAGTTTTAAATACAAAAGCGGCGGCTTTTGAAACCGCAAATGGTGAAAGTATAGCACTTTATTATAACCCTAATTGCGTCGCAAGTATGAATGAAAGCAGTGAGTACACTGTTCAGCCGAAAATTTGTGTAAACATGATTTACGATTTGAATGGTAGTAAAGGGCCAAACACTATAGGAAAAGATATGGGAACGATTACGATATTATATCCGTCCGATAGTGTTGTTGTCGCACCGGAACCTTATAGAAATTTGATTGAGAATGTTTCTGCTGAAAATGCGTCAAGAGTTTGTACTACTATTTCGTCAGGAAATGATTACAGGCTCGCTACGCGTGAAGAGCTTGCAGCATTCTTTATAAACAGGAATGTTTGGGGCCTAGGTGGTTCTACTGCTAATTATCTTGTTATGTCGAATTCAAGATTTATTAGCCAAGCTTGGCATACGTTGTGGGGCATGAATATTGCTTATGGTATTTATCAATTGCCCACTCTTTCAGATTCGTGGCAAGGCGTTTGTGTAAAACGCTAACCGTTAACTGCATACCAAAAAGCTCCCTTTCGGGAGCTTTTTTAGAATGAATCATCTTTAATAGTTTTACTGAAGTCGTCGAGTGCGCCCTGGTTGTCACCAAGTAATTGTTTAAGGTTTCCTCTCAGATAATAGACGTCTAAGTCTTTAGGGTTCAGCGAAATTGCTGTGCTGTAGTCAACGAGTGCGCCTTGATAGTCTTTAATAATTTCTTTGCATTTGCCGCGGTTGATGTAGGCGGAGTTCAGGTCTGAATTAAGCGCTAAGGTTCTGTCGTAGTCCTTGATTGCTTCCTCGTAATTCTTTTGCTGAACATAGCAGGCTGCACGTTTGTTATAGGCTTTGTAGTATTCTTGGTTATTTATAATGATTTTTGAATAGTCTTCAATCGCGCCATCTAAATCGCCTACTTTCATAAGCGCATTGCCTTTGAAATACAAAGCTTCTTCGCTTTTGGGATCAATATCTAGAGCGTTTTGGAATTCTGCAATGGCTTCTGGAATTTTATTCATTTTGAGTAAAACTTCGCCTTTCAACTGATAAACATCAGGTGAGGTGTGGTTAAGTTTTTCTATTGCCTTATCCAGAACTTTGAGGCCGAGTTCTTTGCTTTCAAGACGTTCGATATAAAGAGTTGCAAGAGTGTAGTAGTTGCTGATTTCATCAGGTTTAAGCTTTAAGATTTTTGAGTAATCTTTTGCAGCGGCTGCGTAGTGGGCCGTTTCTTGCAGTGCGTTTGCGCGTTTTTTGTATAATTCTGCGTCGTTTGGACGTTTTTCAATCATTTTGTTGTAGTCTTGGATTGCTTCTTCGTAGTAGCCTTGTTTGTAATAAAGTTCACCGCGAAGCGCATAGATTTCAGCAACGTTTTTGCTGTCTTTGCTACTGTATTTGATTGCGGTGTTAAAGTCGGCCATTGAACCAGGAAGATCGTTGATGTCGGCTTTTATGTAACCGCGTACCATATAGATTTCAGGGTTTGTTGGTTTGATTTTTACAGCTTTTTCAATTATTGTCATTGCGGCGTTTGTGCCTTTGAGGTACTGGTGAAGAATTTTAGCGGAATCAAGGTGGGCTTGAATATTGTTTTTATCTATTGATAAGATTGTTTCATAGTCTTGAATCGCCATGTTAAAATTCTTTTTCGCGATATAGGATTGCGCGCGTTTGCTGTAATATTCAATACCTTTAGGGTCAGCTTCGATGGCTTTTGTGTAGTCTTTGATTGAGCCGTTGAAGTCGTCGGTTTTGTATTTTGCTTCAGCTCTTAGCGCTAAAATTGACAGATCAGTGCCGCCGTTAAGTGCCAATGCTTGAGAAAGGTCTGTTATTGCAAATTCGTACATTCCGAGTTCAAGGTTTGATTTTGCGCGTGCAACTAATGCCGGAATGTGTTCCGGATTGATTGAGAGTGCTTTATCGTAGTTGTCGATTGATTCTTTATATTTGCCGTATTTGTATTTAATTAACCCGAGGCCTGTGTGGCTCATAAAGTCATTCGGGTTGTTTTGCACGGCAGTCGTGAAATCCTTTGCGGCATCTTGCAAAAGATTTACGTCCATTTTTATTAAAGCTCTTTTGTGATAAGCAAGTCCGTTTTTAGGGTTTAGTTTAAGGGCGTTATTGTATAGCTCCATTAACTTGTTATTATCCGGCTTTTTTTGAGTCTTTTCGATTGCTTCAGCAAGTGTAATATATAAATAATCTGAAAGTCTGCCTTTTTTTAGTTCTGAAGTAACAAGTTTGATGATTTTGTTATAATCTCTTTTCTCTTTTAGCTCTTCAATAAC
The DNA here is from genome assembly GCA_023662905.1 of Fusobacterium sp. Lineage (GTDB taxonomy): Bacteria > Cyanobacteriota > Vampirovibrionia > Gastranaerophilales > Gastranaerophilaceae > Gastranaerophilus. The sequence goes on along the minus strand of JAMPIJ010000039.1, from coordinate 5,650 downwards.
TTCCTTTGTTACGGGAATCTCTTGTTTGTTCCAAAAAAACATTTATCGACCTTTCTAATATGTAAATGTTTGAATTATAAAAATAATATAAACTATTCTTTACTTTTTATATTAATAGTATAACGTAATTTTGTAAATAAATCAACTTAAAAAAGGGTCATTAGGCGCTTGTACGCGAAAAATCCTCCGTATGGTTGACTTATGTTGGGGATTAAATTAAAATGATTTTAATCTATGAGAGTTTTGAAAGTTTTAGCTGGAATATGTGTGTTTTCGGTGCTTTGTTTGCCGGTGTTTGCTATTGAAGAGGAAGCATTAGGGCTGGCTTCTTGTATTGAACTTGCTATAAAAAACAGTCCGTTGATTAAGAAAAATATTTATAATCTTGAGATAGCAAAGGGCAATGTTGGAATCGCTAAATCCGTTTATTTCCCGACGATTGGCGCACAGGCTTCGGTTTTTCAGGAGTATAATTCTAATAGCAATTATTTGAGTTCTAAAAACAGTGAACTTCCGTCGGCTCAGGTTATTTTGAGTCAACTCCTCTGGAATTTTGGCAAATCTAATTCGCTTATTAAAATGGAAAAATTTTATCAGCTTGTTGGCGAATACAATTTGACGAATAGTATTTATAATACTGTTTTTGACGTTAAGCGTAATTATTATGCGGTTTTGAAAGCGCAGGCAAGAGTTGTCGTTGAAGAAGATTTCTTGAAAATCCTTGAACGAAATTTAAAACGCTCAACAGCGATTTCGCACAAAGGAATGGTCGAAAAATCCGATATGATTAACGCCAGAAGCCTTGTAACAGATGAGCGAATTAGGGTTATTGATGCGCATAACGAGTACCGAAATGCGCTAATAAATCTTGCGAACAGTCTTTATATTGATACCTCTGAAATCGCGGTAAAAAATAACGATTACTTTAAGGAATATAAGGTTCCAACGCCGGATAGTTTGAGGGATTACCCTGAAAACGACTGTCTTGAAAACAAAGAAGTTCTCGCCGCGTTGAAAAAGAAAATAGAAGTTCTCGAAAAACACTCAGGACTTCCGGTTGATTCGCAAAAAGCATACAAACTCGCACTCAAAAACAGTCCTGATTTGTGGGCGCTCGAATCCGTTAAAAAAGCAATGGACGCTTCGCTGACTTACATTAAACGCCAGTATTATCCGGATTTAACAGGGGATGTCGGGTACGGATATAATAATTTTAGACGGTTTTCTAACCACGGTTTCTTTATGGGGCTGAATTTAAGAAGCACTCTTAATATGAAACAGTTGAAACACGAAATTGATGTCGGAAAAGCACAGATTTCACTCGCTGAAAACGCTGTAGATTTGTTCCGCCGCGATTTGTTTTTTGATATAGAAAGATGTATCGTAAACCTTAAAAACGTTGAAAAACAGCTTCCTGTAGCTCTTTTGAATGTCGAACATTCACTCGAAAACTTTGCGATAGCAGATGAGTGCTACGAAAAAGGTATAGAAGATTACAACTTGCTTCAAGATGCCAGAAATTCCTATCTTGACGCCCAAAATCTTTATATTGAAACACTTTATGATTACAATATAAAGCTTATTGATCTTGAAAACGCTATGCACTACCACATCGATGGAATGCACGAGCTTGTGAGAAACATTAAGCCATATATTTCCAAGGATAATTTGGAACACTACGAAAAATTGATTGAATACGAGGAGTTATAGTTTTGGAAAACGATAATAAAATAAGAATTTACACAGACGGCGCCTGCAAAGGTAACCCCGGAAAAGGCGGATACGGCGCGATTTTGACGTTTGTGGATTCAAAAGGCCAGTATCACGAAAAAGAATTAAGCGCAGGCTACGAAAAAACAACAAATAATAGAATGGAACTTCTCGCTGCAATCGTCGCGCTGGAAGCTTTGAAACGCCCGTCAGAAGTGGTTTTGACGTCAGACAGTAAATATCTTGTTGACGCGATTAATGAAAAATGGCTTGACGCGTGGGTGTTCAAAAATTGGAAACAAAATTCCAAAAATCCTGTTAAAAATATTGATTTATGGAAACGCCTTATAAAAGCAAAACAGCCGCATATTGTAGAATTCGTATGGATTAAAGGCCATGCCGGCCACGAATACAATGAGCGCTGTGACAAACTTGCCGTTGCTGCTGCTCTCGGTGAAAATCTTCTTATTGACGAGGATTTTGTGCCTTAATGTTGAATTTCAACATGATTAGGCCGCCTGTTAATGTGAAAATCAGAATTAAAATAATCTGGTGAACCGCTGAAATCGCTAACGCCTGAGATTTTTCGATTCCAAAAAGTCCGAGCGCCAGAATGTACGCCGCTTGATATGGCCCCACAAGTACGGATGTTGATGGAATCATTGTTGAAAAAGATGTCAGAGTTAAAACAAATACGCCCGCGAGAATTCCAAGGTTTAGGCCGAAACTGTTGACTATTAAACACGCCGCAGTCGCTTCCAAGCCCCATGCAACAAAACTCAATGCAAGAATTGACAACATATAAAGCGGCTTTTTGAACGCTGAAAACCCTTTGATAAAAATATTCATATAAGTCGTTAATTTGCGGATTAATTTTTGAATTTTTTCTGTTTTGATGTGCGAAATAATCGCCCTACAAACCTGACGACTTTTGTTGTATTTGAAAATCAGGTAAAAAGTTAGTGTACCAATGATAAATACAGCGCCGATTCCAAGCGTTAAATTCAAAATCCACTGAGCGTCACTATATAAAAGTATCGCTCCCAAAAGTATACAAAACATCGCGATTCCGTCAAAAAGACGTTCCAGAATAATTGTTCCGAAAATTTTTAGTTTCTTCTCGTTTTTCTCTTCGCCAAGGTAATATGCACGATAAATATCACCCGCGCGCGCCGGCATGAAAATGTTTAACATATTCCCGACCGTGAAAATTTCAGCCAGATTAAACGCGCTGTATTTCCGGTCGTTCATTAAAAGAAACTTCCAACGGATTCCGCGCACATAAAGGCTCGTCAGAAAAACCGCAACAATCGCCGCCAGATATTTTATATCAAAGGTTTTTATAGTTTCAAGAAGTGTCGCAAAATCAACCTTGTTGAACACAAGCACCAAAAATATTATAGTAATAACCAGCAGAACGATTTGTTTCTTTTTCATGTGTTCTATCATATCATAGTGTAACAAAAAGTAAAACCCCTCTTGCCTTTTTGAATTTATATAGTAATATGTAAATTGTCGAAGTATAAAATTCAAGTTTGGAATCTTGAAAGAAATGAGGTAAAAGAAATGAAACAAGGTATTCATCCTGATTATAAGAAAATGACTATCAAATGTGTTTGCGGTAACGAAATCGAAACAGGTTCAGTATTGGACAACATCACAGTTGAAATTTGCTCAAACTGCCACCCGTTCTACACAGGTCAACAAAAAATTCTTGACTCTGAAGGTAGAGTTGAAAGATTCAACAAACGTTACGGTAAAAAAGCATAGTCGTAAAAAGATTACACTATTTAAAAGGCGCTTCATTCGAAGCGCCTTTTTTAATTCTATAATAACAACAAACTTAACCAGATAAATAACATTCCGGTGACGATTCCAATCATTGATAAGTGCCAGTCACCGTATTCTTTGGCCAGCGGCAAAAGCGTATCAAACGAAATATAAATCATGATTCCCGCAACACCCGCCATCAAGAAGCCTACAACCATTTGTGGAAATAAGAATTTTAATAAGAACATTCCTAAAAACGCGCCTAAAGGTTCGGTTAAACCTGAAAGTGAAGCGTATAGCATTGCGTAACGTTTTTTGCCGGTAATATGATAAATCGGCATCGCAACCGCGATCCCCTCTGGAATATTATGAATAGCAATCGCAATCGCAACTGATACACCTAGTTGTAAACTTTGTGTAGCAGACAAAAATGTCGCCATCCCCTCTGGAAAATTGTGTACGCAAATCGCAATCGCCGTAAAAATTCCGGCTTTTTTGATTTTATTGTGTGGATGTTCACAGTGGCACGGATCGTCAGGGTGCAAAACTTCCTCCTGATCAATGTGGTCTGGCAAAAAGTAGTCAATTAGTACCGCAACAATAATCCCCCCGATAAAGCTTATATAAACAAGCCATTCATTAGAATTTGGAAAGTTTAAGGCCAGCGTTTCGCTCGCTGTCGGAATAATTTCGGTTAAAGACAGAAATATCATAACTCCCGCAGAAAAACCAAGCGCAACTGAAAGCGCTTTCAAATTATCAGGTTTCACCACAAACGCAATTGCGCCGCCGATAGCCGTCGCCAGTCCGGCCAAAAGAGTTAATAAAAAGGCAATTCCTACATTTTCTATCATATTTTTAACCTCAGTGAACATATCTTATCACAAACATTAATTTTTAATTAATATTCGGATAAAAAACTTGATTAGTTTTTTTGTTAGTGATATAACCAAGCATGTAAAAATTTTACTATTAATGAAGAAGGAGTAAAAAATTATGGTAAAAGTAGCTATTAACGGATTCGGCAGAATCGGTAGAAACACATTGAGAGCAGCTATCAGAGAAGGTATCTTCAATGAAATCGATTATGTTGCAATCAACGACCCAGGTTTGACACCTGCTAACGCAGCTCACGTTTTTAAATATGACTCAGTTATGGGGAAATTCGACGGTACAGTTGAAGTTGTTGAAGACGGTTTGGTAATCAACGGCAAAAAAATTAAATTCTTCGCAGAAAAAGACCCTGCAGCTCTTCCTTGGAGAGAATTGGGCGTAGAAGTTGTTGTTGAATCAACTGGTTTCTACACAGATGCTGAAAAAGCTAAAGCTCACATCGCAGCTGGTGCTAAAAAAGTTATCATCTCTGCTCCTGCTAAAAACGAAGACAAAACTATCGTTCTTGGCGTTAACGAAAATGAATACGATCCAGCTAACCACAACGTAATTTCAATGGCATCTTGCACAACTAACTGCTTAGCACCTGTTGCTAAAGTTATTTCTGAAAAATTCGGTATCGTTAAAGGTTTGATGACAACAGTTCACTCTTACACTGGCGACCAAAGAATCTTAGACGCTGGCCACAAAGACCCACGTCGTGCTAGAGCTGGTGCTTTGAACATCGTTCCTACAACTACAGGTGCTGCTAAAGCTGTTGCTTTGGTTCTTCCTGAATTGAAAGGTAAATTGAACGGTTTCGCTATGAGAGTTCCTACTCCAGACGTATCAGTTGTTGACGTTGTATTCGAAACTGAAAAACCTGTTACAGTTGAAGCTGTTAACGCAGCATTGAAAGAAGCAGCAGATGGACATGTTCTTTGCTACTCTGAAGAACCGTTGGTATCTTCTGACTTTATCGGTTCATCACAATCTTCAACTGTTGACGCAGCATTGACAATGACAATGGGCGACAACATGGTTAAAGTTGTTTCTTGGTACGATAACGAAATGGGTTACTCAACTCGTTTAGCTGAAACAACAAAAATGGTTGCTTCTAAATTATAATTTTTATAATTGGATAAGACTTAAAAAGCAGGGTTTCGGCCCTGCTTTTCTATTGACAAATATTTAAACATGTTCCATAATAAATGTAGAAAGGATGGAAAAATGAAACGAAGAAAAGTATTAACTAATGCAGGGGGGGGGGGGGCGGGCTGAACAGGCCTTCACTATG
>JAMPIJ010000038.1 GCA_023662905.1 Fusobacterium sp. | reverse complement strand
CTCTCTTAGGTGCGTTTACTATGGCGGAGATCCTCTTATCTCTAACAATTATTGGCGTAGTTGCAGCGATAACGCTTCCGTCGCTGACCGGCAACATTAACGAGCGAACTTGGAACACGCAGCGAAAAGCGCTTTATGCCCGTATGTCACAGGCGATAGCACTTATGCCAGCGCTTAATGGTTATGGCCAGCTCGCGGGTTCTATCGGGGAAAGTCATTCCCAAACGATTACTAAGGACAATGTAACTGAAACGTTTATTACAAGCGGATTATCAAAGGTATTAAAAATAAATAATATTTGTGATAGTGAACATATTGATGATTGCGGTGTTCCATTGAAATTTACGAATTTAACCGCCGGCGGGCCGTATGATATGCCAAGAACAATGACGCAGCTCAATCCGTTGATGACTTATGCGTCTTATAACAGTTATACCGGTTTTTCGGCAAACTCTTTTGAAATGTTAGATACAAAAGCTGCTGCGTTTGAAACTGGTAATGGCGAAAGTATTTTGACATTTTATAATCCAAACTGTGTCGCCAATATGGGAGAATCTACGAGCTATTTTGTTCAACCAAAAATCTGCGTAAATATGATTTATGACTTAAACGGAAGCAAAGGGCCGAATACTGTAGGTAAAGATATAGGATTTATGACAATTCTTTATCCAACAGACAGTGTTGTCGTTGCTCCAATGCCATATAGAACTCCTATTCCTAACGTAACGTCGACGGCTGCTGCGACTGAGTGTACAAAACAAGCCGGTGATGATTATAGAATTCCAACAAAAGATGAATTAGCATCACTGTTTGCAAACAGGCAGTTGATTGATGAAGTGATTCCTGCTTATCACTGGTATTCATCTTCTAAAATTGTAAGGAATACCTCTATAACTAGCTGGGTAATGGTTGCGGCCTATGGTGAATATAGGATCCCATCTGCAGGAGTTTCGAGCTGGGGTGTTTTATGTGTAAAGCGTTAAGTTTATGCTCAGATTGAGTTAAGAGAGGGGGCCTTGACCGGCCCCTTCCCTTTAATATTGGCTGTATTAACCCGAAAGCGTACCGATTCGGACAGCCAGCGCTTTCCATAAAACCCGCCGCTATTGTGTACGGTCCAAACTATCTGGACTTAATCCGGCTTTTATCTATATGGGACGATGGAAAGCGGATGAACCGTAAAGATTCTCTGTTTCCCAGACCCGTCGCAATTGTTTATTGACGGCTTAGTTTAACAAAAAACTTTACGTGTTAATTGATTTCTAGTTTTTTAGGTTTGCGTTCTTTGATTTCTTGTTTCGGAACTGTAATCATCAAGACGCCATCTTTGTATTCTGCGCGGCTGTCTTCGATTTTTACCGGTTCGTCGAATGAAATTGTTCGCTGGTATTTACCGTAACGAAATTCACAGGTGTGGTAACGTTCATTTTTTTCTTGTTCCTGTTTTTGTTCTTTTTCTTCTTGAATTTCGGCGGTGATTGTCATAAAGTCGTTATCCAGTTCGACAGATATGTCGTCGCGTTTTACGCCCGGAAGCTGAACTTTTACTTTATAGTTTTTGTCTGTTTGTTTAACTTCAATTGCAGGACGCCAGATTGAAGTTTTCTTTATATTTAACGGATTTCCTACTGCGTGGGTTAGGAATGTATCGCGTAAGAAATTATTTAACTCCTGATGGATACTGTCAAAGTAGAGGTCAGGTTCTCTTATTATCAAATCGTTTTTCACGTTTGTTCTCCTTTCGTTCTGGTACTCTCAAGATACAAGTTTTTTGGGGCCGCTTCATTGCCGGCGAGGGTAATCTTTTTACCGGTTGAATATTACGCTTTTGTCTGATGTTTTCGTTATTTGTTCACGTAAATATTTTTGGTAAAAGGAGTTTTTGCAAATGGCTATTGATATGTTATTGTTTGAGTTCAGAAGACCGGAGGAAAAGTTCTTCGAGGAATATGATACTTCGTGTTTTAATATAAAGTTTTTCAAAGAGAGTTTGAATGAAACGACAGTTGAAGAGCTTCCGCAGGAGGTTTTGGAAAATGTTACGGTTTTAAGTGTATTTGTTGATTCTATTGTTAATGAAGCTGTTATAAAGAAATTTAGAAATCTTCGTGTAATTGCGGCACGCTCTACCGGTGTTGACCATATTGATGTCGATTATTGCAGAAGAAATCATATCGCTGTCACGAATGTTCAGAATTATGGCGCGACTACAGTTGCTCAGTATACATTTGCATTAATCCTTGCGCTTATCAGACAAATCGTTCCGGCAAATTTGTATATGAAAGGTAATGAGAAGAGCGGCAGTCATCTTTTTCTTGGTCGTGATTTGAAAGCGTTAACACTCGGCGTTATTGGCACGGGGGCAATCGGCGGAAGTGTTTGTCAATTAGGAAGCGATTTTGGCATGAAAGTTCTTGCTTATGATTTGGTTCCTAAAGAAGAACTTATTGTAAAAGCGGGCGTGAAATATGTCGATATGTTTGAACTTTTAGAGAAATCTGACGTTATAAGTCTTCATATCCCGTATGTTAACGATAATTTCAATATGTTTTCGATGCCAATGTTTGAACAGATGAAACGTGTTCCGTATTTTATTAATACTTCCCGCGGTGAACTTGTTAACCTGCGTGATTTAAAAGAGGCACTTGATAAAAAGCTTATTGCAGGCGCTGCGTTAGATGTTTTGACGTGTGAATCCTTTACATTCCGGTGTGAAGATTACTGTCCGGCAGTTGAAATCTGTCAGGCCGGATGTTTTGATGAACTTAAACTCGTTGAACAGATTGTTAACTATGACAATGTTATCATAACTCCGCATATCGCATACGAAACTCAGGAGGCTATTGATTATATTCTGGAAACTTCTATGAACTCTGTTAGAGATTTTTTCAAAGGTGGGAATGACAATAGAGTAGTTTAGTGTATAATGTTTCCTATGAGAATAGGATTTGTACCAATAGACAATCGACCTGTATGTTATACGCTTCCGGCGTTGATTGCAGGAATTGATAACAGTTTAGAACTTTTTCTTCCACCGCGTGAACTCCTCGGGGACTTGAAAAAACGCGCAGATGTTGATGAGATTCTGGCATGGATTGAGGGCTTGAAAAATATCGATGCGTTTGTAATTTCGCTTGATACAATAGCGCATGGCGGCCTTATTCCGTCACGAAGAAGTTCCGACACATTTGAAGATATTCTTGAGCGTCTTGAAAAACTGAAAAAAGTTTTGAGAGGTAAAAAAGTTTATGCGTTCTCAAGTATAATGCGGATTTCAAACAACAATATTAACGAGGAAGAAAAGCCTTACTGGGATGAATGGGGCAAGAAAATTTTTGAATATTCGTGGGTGTTGCACAAGGAAAATCGTATGACGCGTGAAGTTCCCGCAGAGATTTTGACTGATTATCTTGCTACCCGAAGAAGAAATTTTATGGTGAATAAAGTTTATCTTGATTGGCAACAGGAGGGAATTTTTGATACCCTGATTTTTTCAAAAGATGATTGTGCAAAATTCGGGCTGAATGTTCAGGAAGCTGAAACACTGAAATCTCTTGGCGCAACTGTTAAAACCGGTGCTGATGAAATTCCGCTTTCGCTTTTTGCGCGTGCATTAGAGGGTGAGTATAAGATTAAGCCTATATTTTTAGAAAAATGGCAGAAAAATCTTATTTCAAACTATGAAGATATTTCTATCGATGAGTGTGTTCGTAATCAAATAGAGCTTGCCGGCATGATGGTTTCCCGTGAGCCGGATGTTGAATTGTATGTGAATAATTTTCTACAAAAGCAGGGCGAAATCGTGATGAATATTCCAACAGAGCCTTTTAATGGCGAGTGGACGAAACCGCAAAAACCTTATGCTATCGCTGATGTGCGTTTTGCAAACGGAAGCGATAATGCGTTTGTGAAAGTCTTGTTTGAGGCAGGTGTTGAGAATATGCTCGGGTATTCTGCATGGAATACTTCTGCTAATTCACTTGGAAGTCTGCTTCTTGCTCTAAAAGTTACGCTTAATGCTCAAAAAAATGGCACATTTAATCAGGAAATGTTTAATCGCTTGATGTTGACGAGATTCCTTGATGATTGGGCTTATCAGGCAAATGTCCGCCAGATAGCAGGTGGAGAATTGAAAGAAAAAATGATTCCCTATGAGGGGTTGTTGCGGGAAAAATTTCCTTGCAATGCGGAAATAAGTTATAAATTACCGTGGAACAGGTCGTTTGAGGTGGAAATTGACTTTAATTGAGATGATATTTTTATCAATAGCGCTCGGGATGGATTGCCTTGTGGTTTCGTTTTCGCAAGGGCTTCTCATCCGGTTTAAGCGACGCAAAATTTCTCATCTTCTTGCACTCATTATGGGGCTTTTTCAGGGCGGAATGCCTTTGATTGGTTATTTCTTGACCGGAATGGTGTATGATTATGTCGCACCGTTTGCCAAAACACTTGTTTTCGGAATTTTTATGTTTCTTGGCGGGAAATTTATTATTGAAGCGTTCCAGAATGAAGATAAAATTCAGCATACGCGACTCGGGTATCGAGTTTTTATATTACTTGGAATTGCAACAAGTATAGACGCGCTTGGTGCCGGAATTTCATTGAAATTAACGGAAACTCCGCTTCTCATATCCTGCGGTATAATTGCAATTGGTTCTTATTTGATGTCGCTTGCAGGCTTTTGGGGCGGTTGCTTTTTGAAAAAGTTCAATACGAAGTTTCTTGAAATCGGCGCAGGTGTGATATTAATCCTTTTGGCATTGAAAGCTTTGGTATAAGAAAGGCGCGGCCGTTGCGGCCGCGCCTTGTAAATTATTCTTGAGGTTTTTCACCTTTCTTGATTTTTCGTTTTTGAATTGCTTCGTTATCAGTATTGATTGAATCTGCTGCAGTTGCGTCGTTAACTTCTGATGTAGGCTCATCGGCACCATCTTCTGCAACGAGGTTTGTTTTTGCTGCTGCATTAGGGTCGTTTGCTGTTGCGGCTTCTGCGGCAGTTTGTTCGTCTGCGGCTTCGTCAATATCGCCAACTTCAGGCTCTTCCTCTTCCGGCGGAACCTCATCGGCTTTACCGATGCCCTCAACGTCTTCCGGCGGTGCCATATCTTCCGGCTGTTCTTCTACAGGAAGCCCGTTTTGTGAAATCGCTTCAAGTTCAGCCGTAAACTCTTCAATTGAACCTCCGGCCATATCGTAAGTTACGTTATCCGGCGCGTTTGCAACGGCTGACATTGCCTGCGCCCATTTGGCACAATCCGAATCCTCTTCTTGTACTACATCCAAATTATTAACAATTTCTTTAAGCGGTTTTGCACGCCAGTTTTCTGCGTTAATTCCGATTCCGTCAATAGCCATAAATTACTCCTATCTTATTTACTCTCAATTTGTCGGTTCAATTTGCTGAAAACTTTAATTCTGTTACAAAATTTTAAGAATATTTAAGATTGTATTAAATTTTTATATTTACAGGTGTTGCTAGAATATGAGAATTCAACCGTTTCAATCTGTTAATAATATAAAATCATTTGTTCCGCTTCAAAATCGTTCGGCGATCAATGTTAATACGAATAATCAGGACAAAGATGTTTTTGTAAAATTAAATGATATATCATTTGGCTGTAATTTACCAATTACAGCCAAGTTGAACTCCTTTGTGCCAGAAGTTTCGCATTATATTCTGCATGCAGACGAAGTAACGTTAAAGGGGCTTGAAAAAGTAGTTCAAAAGACTTCGCCGCAAACGGCTGTGAAATCGTTGAAGGAAATTCCAGTAGGAGCGAATGTTAATGATAGAACCGGTGCATATTTTCATTGCTTGTATAATTTTACTAGAGATTTAAGTGATGTTATCCCTGGCACTAAAGCTATTTATATTAATGATGCAAGGCCGGATTCAACTAAATCTCGTCTTGAGCTTCTGTGTGATGTGGTGCATGAAATGACGCATATTTTTCAGGAAGAAGCTTCTGATAGAACAGGTAAATTGGAACTTCTTCAAAAACTTTTAAGCAAAAATTTATCATTTGAAGCTAAAAAAGATACGCTTATGTCAATGCCGCAAACATTTGCATTTTGTGATATGGAGTTTCAACGCCCTCTGATTTATTCGCTTAAAAAGGATGATAATCTTCCACGTCCGGTGCGGGAAATTAGGATGGAAGCGCTGGATGCTATCTACAATAATACTGTAAATTGTCCTGCTGATAATTATATTGTTGGAATAATCAATAAGGCTTTAAAAACCTCTGTAGCGCGTTTCCCTAATGCAGATATGCAAACAGTAATAAATTATATCACTACAACGGCTAAGTGTGAACGTGAAGCTTATGATACGTCTTTAAAAGTTTTAAAATCTGTCCTCGGTGTTAAATCTCCGACCGACTTGGAGTACAGAATAGCATTATATGATCGTTTCTCGGCAATCTCTCAAGCGTTTGAAGATACTATTGGTAGAATGTAACGAATTGTTAATATTAATTATATAAATCGTATTGAAAAAGGCAATAATTTTAAGCTTAAAACGTTTATATAAATACAGAGAGATTAAAGAAAAAGAGAGGTTTATATGCAAGAGATGTTATTATTTTCAACAACTGTAAGCGATTTATATAAAGAAACTTCTGAAGCTGTTAACAATAATGATTTGCATAACCGCACAGTAATAAAAAAATCATTAAGCGGATTGTTGAAACAATCATTCTTTCACGGAGCAAGCCGCTTTGGAGCAACAAATTTCATCGCATAAGTTATTATGCACGTCGGATAGAATAGGAAAAAAGGAATTTAATTAATTAAAAAGGCACGCGAAAGCGTGCCATATTTTTTTGCAAAATCAACCATATAGACGACCTGCTTTTGTTGACAGCGTCAGCGCAATTTGTTAGAATTTGAATGGGTATAAATTGATACTATAGAAGAGGTAGGATAATGAAAAAAGATAAGTTTTTAGCCGCGTTGTTAATGACATCTTGCTTGCTTAGTGTAAGTATGGTTTCATCTGCGCCGGCTCTGGCTCAATATACGTTGGATCAGGAGGCTGAAATTACGCTCTGGACTGACTATATTCGTGATTATGCAAGTGATGCTTTCGGGTATTTAAGCAGAGCAAATATTCACATGGATGCCCGTGAGTTTAAAAATGCAATAGCAGATTATGATTCAGCTCTGAAATTGGATCAATACAATACCGAGGCTTATATTAAGCGCGGTACAGCAAAATACCAGCTTCAAGACCTTGATGGCGCAATGAAAGATTTTGCGGTGGCTGTAGAAATTAATCCTGCATTGTACGAAGCAAGATTTAATATCGGAAGAATTTACTACCGTACGCAGGATTATAATAAAGCTGTTGAAAATATGCGTTCAGCTATCAGGTTCGCAGATGAACGTTCTGATTACCACTTTGAACTTGCTAGAGCAGAGTATAAAGCTGGGCTTTACAGCGATTCTTATAATAATTTCTCAAGAGCAATTGATTTGAGAGAAAATTATTATGATGCATTCTATGGCAAAGGCCTTGCCTCAATGAATCTTGCTCAATATGATGCTGCAATCCAATGTTTTGATAAAGTTCTTAATTCTAATTTGAAATATGAAAATTCTAACTATTATAAAGGTATCGCAGAATATCAATTGGGTCAGTATGAAGCTGCTATAAAAGATTTTGACGCAGCGCTTGCTGAAACTCCAGATGATGGCCTCGTTTATAACTTTAGAGGTAAAGCAAATGAACTGCTTGGTAATAAATCAGCCGCTAAAAAAGATTACAAAACGGCAAAAAATCTTGGAGTTGTAACAGTTGGTTTAACCGGTGATGATAAATCTGCTGCGACGGCAAAAGATGTTCCAGCAGAAAAACCTAAAGTTTCTGCAGAAAAAGATCCGGCAATTATTGCTGCAGCAGCTGGTTCATTAAAACCGGCTGAAAAAGAAATTTTGGATAATGAAGTTGCTAAACGTTTGGCTGCTGAAAAAATCGTAACCGGAGATGTCTATAGCGCAGTGGCTTTCTATGATAACGTTGTAGGAAATGATCCGTCTAATTCAGATAACTATATTCAACGTGCAAATTTGAAGCTTAATGTTAAAGATTTTGATGGCGCTATCAGAGATGCAGAAATGGCACTTAAGATGAATGCTGATAGAGGAAGTGCTTATTTTGTAGAAGGACAGGCATTTGAAGGTAAAAATAAACCATCTTATGCTTACCGTGCATATTCTTTAGCTCTCAGAGAAAACCCTGAAAATCCTGAATATAGATATCATTTTGCAATTTCTGCAAATTCTGTAGGCAGATTCTCAGAAGCTAATGAAATCTTATCATTATTGCTTGATTCAAACGCTTCTGGCTATCCAAAAGCATACCTTGAACGTGGCAAAGCTAGATATCAGATGGGTGAATACTATTCTGCTATTGCCGATATGACAAAATATTTAGGCCTTAAACCGAAAAAAGAAAAAGCACCTGAAGCTTATTACTACAGTGCTATGTCTAAATTAGCGTTGAAAAATCCTACAGATGCCATTGTTGATTTTAACAGTGCAATTTCTGAGGATAGACATAATGTTGAATACTATTTAAACAGAGCAACAGCTTATTTAGCCCTTGATGAGGTTAAAAAGGCGTCTAATGATTACAAAAAAATCGTTGATATTAAAAAAGCTGAAGCTACAACAGAAGATCATTTGAGAGTTGCTGAGGCTGAAGTTCTCAGCGGTAACGATAAGGAAGCATTGCTATATTACGATATCATTATTAGTAAAGATAAATACAATGATAATGTTTATCTGGATAGAGCAAGACTCTACAAAAAAATGGGTAAAAACTATGATTCAATCAATGACTATACAACGGTATTGCGTTTGAACCCGTCCCAAAGAGTTGTTTATAAAGAGAGAGGATTACTTCTTGTAAGCACAAAAGCTTATCGTAAAGGTATTTTAGACCTTGATATCGCGATACAGGACGAACCACAAAATTCGCAGTTGTATTATTTCCGTGCTTTAGCGAAAGATGCAACAGGTCATCACGATGAAGCGCTTGTTGACTTCGATACCGCGAAAAGATTAGAAAATCTATAGGCACTGAGTGCCATCCATACTAGAGAAACATGTCAGGCTGTAACGCTTGACATGTTTTTTAATATAGTACATAATGATTTAAGAAAGGAAGGATAAATATATGAAATTACTTAAAAACGTATTGTCATTGACAGGGGGGGGGGGACTGCTGAGCAGGCCTTTACTATGGCGGAGATACTCCTGTCATTAACAATTATTGGCGT
>JAMPIJ010000037.1 GCA_023662905.1 Fusobacterium sp. | reverse complement strand
CTTGCGATAGCAAGTGGAGAGTCGAGCGCGCGACGGGCGAAACCGCGCTTTCGGCAGCAAGCGCGAGCGGTGGCGTCTATCGCGAGCCGCAGTATCAGCGGTACGGGTTTACCATGGCAGAGATTTTATTATCCCTCACAATTATTGGAGTTGTTTCAGCCATAACTTTACCGAGTTTGACTGGTAACATTAACGAAAGAACTTGGAACACTCAACGAAAAGCTTTATATGCACGCTTCTCACAGGCAATCGCATTAATGCCTAGTTTAAACGGATACGGAACGCTTGACGATACAACGGACAATGCCGCCGAAACTTTTATTACATCTGGGCTTTCTAAAGTCCTCAAAATTAACAATATTTGCGACAACGATCACATCGCTGACTGCGGGATTGCAAGTAAATTTACAGATTTCACCGGCTCGCAAAAAACGATACCAACAACTGTATATGGACTGAACTCGAAGTTTAATTACAATTTTAACGAAACAGATGGCACACCAAACGGATATTCACAAATCGACACCAAAGCCGTCGCATTTGAAAGCGCCAACGGAGAAAGCATTTTAACTTTTTACAACCCTCAATGTAATACAGGGTTTGAAACTAACCCGCTTAAAAACTTCGCGCAAATAAAAATGTGTATAAATTTCATCTATGATCTTAATGGTTCTAAAGGCCCGAACACTGTTGGGAAAGACATTGGGATAATAACAGTATTGTACCCCACAGACTCCGTTGTCGTTGCCCCTATGCCTTTCAACAAAAACTTTGCAAGTATAACGCAACACAATGCAAGCAAACAATGCCGGAATCTGGACAGCGAAGCCCGTTTACCGAATCTTGAAGAGTTCGCCGCAATATTTTATAATAAAGACATTTTGGGTAATCTAAGCCAAGAGCAAGGACAAGATTTTTGGACAAGTACACTTTCAGAAAACACCGCAAAAGCCAAAGCTTTTGACATGAATAGCGGAAGAATATACAACCTTGACAGAACCAATCCATACAATGTTATTTGCGTTAAACGATAAAATTGTAAATCATTGTAACAGTTTACACAAAAATCCTAAAGTTTTATTCCCAAAACTCCGACATCTAACTCAGGTAAATAAGGAGTGTTAGAAATGACAGACAAAAAAGTTTTAACAATGGAAGACCTGATGTTAGATTACGGGGAAATGACTAGCTTTGACTTTGACTCAGCAACCTACAGAGAGGTAAAAGCCATTCAGGATTTGGATAACGAAGCCTACACCAAAGCACCCGTTGCTTTCAAATACGGTAAGTTTGATTTAGTGGATATGTTCCACGCATTCATTTCCGAAAAGAAGTTTGATTAGAATGTTGCGCTCTAAATGGAGGTAAATGTGAACGAAAAGGAATTGTTCGAAAATCTATGTCTATCTCCTGGCTGGATGGAAACAGAAAACGAAGTTCCATACGTCAGACAGAATAAAGATATGGCAACTCTGTTGTCAGAACTTGAAGAAATCAAAGATCATATTCAAGAAGTCAAAGAAAAACAATGGCATCTTGCAAATATGATGAGGTTTCATCAAGAGGGATTTAGTAAGTAATATTGGCCCCGCGGATTTTTAATCTGCGGGGTTCGTCTTTGAAAAGCAGTACTCCGCCTCTTCACGCCTCGCTGAACCGCGAGCCGTGCGTGGCTGCGCTGTCTAACACGCCACTCCTAAGGCTCGCTCTTGTATCGCGAGCCTTACTCGGACAATAAAAAACACCCCACAGGGTGCTTTCTATCAAAACAAATTTTTAGACCATCAGTTATGCTAAACCAAGCACTTTACGGTACCAAGAAAATGTTTCCAATTCAGAACCGTTAAATGTTGTTTTCAAACATTGTTTTTTCAAGTAATTTTCAAATTCATCGTTGAATTTTGATTTGTTAACCTTTTTGGTTTCTGTTGTCTCGGTAGTTGCCATTTGTAACTCCTTCCACGTTTAACCTTCACACAGCACATTATACCATATAAGTATAAACTTTGCTAGTGGTACAAAACATGTAAAACTAAAAAATTGCGCTATATTTGGCTTCCAGACTGTAAACTTTTGTAACAATTTTGCCCTACCTTTCAATATTGTAAAATTTTTCATTTTCTGATAAAATATTGGCATAGGGAAGAAGAGGGATTACTCTCAGGAGGTTGTTACGAACAAGCGTTTACTCATATCGGCTATGTTATTAGTAATGTTAAACAGCGGCGCTGCTATAGCAAGTATGTCGCCCGAAGCTAATGCTCTTTATCAAAAAGCTTGCTCTTTAGAATATAAAGAAGAATATACTGACGCTATTCAAGCGCTTTTGCAGGCTATCACAATTAGTCCGCAAGAATCTATGCTTTATACAAAGCTTGCTGGACTTTACGCTGACACGCAGGATTATGACACTGCGCTCAAAGCCTACAAAAAAGCACTCGAACTCAAGCCGACAGACGCTTTTATCTACATCAGCATTGGCGGAATTTACGAAAACAAAGGCGAATACAAAGACGCACTGCTTTACTATGAACAAGCACAAAAAATCTTCCCTGATTATAAATTCAACTACCTCAACATCGCCAACGCGCAGTATATGAGCAAAGAATTTAAACCTGCAATCAAGAATTACGAATACTTTTTAAGCATCTATCCGGAACACTTTGAAGCCAGAGAAAATCTCGCGAATTCTTACCTGCTTGAAAACGACGTAAACAAAGCAATTACCGAATTTGCCGCACTCTACAAGAAAAACCCTGATGATTTTAACAGCTATGGCAATTACGGTATCGCGCTTTACAAAACAAAAGAATACAAAAAATCTGTTGAATTTCTTCTAAAAGAACTCGACAAAAACCCGATGAATCTTTCCTGCCGCGTGACTTTAGCGCTTTGCTATCAGGCGATGGAAGAAAACGAAAAAGCTTTAACACAATACGTTGCAATCTTCGAACAGGAACCTGCACTTAACGTAATACGTTTTGACTATGCAAACCTCCTTGCAGATATGCAGCAAAACGAAGAAGCAATCAAGCAATACAAACTTTACATTGAAAAATATCCTGATAACGGCTACGCATACAAAAACCTCGGTATGGTTTTAAAACGTGAAAACCAAATCGACGACGCAGTCAAAAATTTTGAAATGGCACTTGCGAAAAACACCAGCGACCTTGATATGAAAAAAGCACTCGCGGAATCCTACCATATTCAAAAGAATTATGAAAAAGCAGTTCAAGGCTACAACGAAATTCTTCTTACAGAATCAGACAACTACGATCTGAAACTCAACAAAGCGCTTGCGCTTCACGCGTGGGAAAAATACCCGCCTGCAATCGATTTATACCTCGAGTTACTCAAAGTTAAACCGAACGATGAAGTTACGCGTAACCTTTCAGCTGCGCTCCTTACGCAGGCAAAAATTTATTATGTAGAAAACGACTTCAACAAAGCGCTTCCATACTTTGAAAAAGCGGCCGAAGTCGACAAACAAAACGGCTATCCACTCTATATGATGGCAAGAATTTACCGTGCGCAGGAAGACACCGCAAAAGCAGGCGAATTCTATGAAAAAGCGATTTCACTAAGCCCGTCAAACCTTGAATACAGTAGTGAATACGCTGACTTCATCACCGAAGCCTACAACAAAGAACTTGAAGCGAAACCTGATGAAATCGCACCGCTCGAAACAGGTTCTGCCGACGATAACATCTCAATCGTCACCGTAACTTTCGAGGACGAAAACGCACCAAAAACAGAAGTCGACAAACAATACCAAAAACTTCTGGGCAGCGCAGACAAAAATTACAAAAATAAAGAATATGACCTTGCACTCACAACTTACAAAGAGGCTCTAAACCTTAACCCGACAGATGAAAAAACCTTATTGAAAATCGGTAATGTTTACAGAGCGCAAAAAGACAACAAAAATGCAAGTTCATACTATAAAAAAGCGATTTTAACCGACATCAATTACGCAGACGCGTGGTTCAACCTTGGACTTGTTAACGCAGAAGAAAAAAATACAGACGAAGCGATTAAAGCGTTCAAAAAGGTTGTGGACATTGACCCTACATACTCATACGCCTACTTTGCACTCGGAATCGCTTACGAATCACAAAACAACGTGAAAGAAGCTGTAAAAAATTACCAAGCGTTCTTGCAATACAGCGACGACAGCAACACAATGGGTATCGTTAGAGAAAAATTACAAGTATTGCAATAATGAAAAAAGGATTTTTATTCGTACTACTTTTAATATCATTGCTTGGCGTTGGGTGTCAGGATAAATCCTACATTGTTTTCAACCGTCAAGAAATCACGCCTGAAAACGTATTGGACGCTGATTACGTATTCAAAACCGGCGAACGCGTACATTATTTGGTAACGCTTCCGAAACCTGTTGTGACACGTCAACTTTATATACAAGTTTTCAAACGCGATAACAAAGAAATGCGATACGGCTACAAACTTGTCTACGGCAAAACCGTAAAACTGAAAGATGAACAACAAAATTATTATACAGATTATTTTGTGTTCAACGAAACGGGGCTGTATGAGTTCAAAGTTTACTCCAAAGACAACCCGACCAAAGAGCTGACTAGTAACATAATGCAGGTAAAATAATTACATAACAGACTTGAGCTTTAAAAAAGCACTTTCTTTCCTTAATTTATTATAAACTTCAATATCTCTATATTTAATAATTTTAGCAGGATTGCCGGCAACAACAGCACAAGGCGGAACATCTTTTGTTACAACAGCCCCCATACCTACAACAGCCCCTTCACCTATCGTAACTCCCGGACAAATACAACTTCTGGCCCCAATCCATACATTATCTTCAACCCTGACTGGCATTTTTATATGCTCTTCATCATAAGGTAACTTTTCTGGTGCATAATAATTATGATTATCAGACCATATTACAACTTCAGGGCCAAAACTTACATTATTCCCTATAACAATACCCCCGAGTGCTGAAAAAGTACATCTTACGCCAATTCTAACATTATTACCAAGACAAATATTATCTTTGTTAAAAAAACGGATACCAGAAGAAAAAATGACATCGTCTCCGCAAAATTTAAATTTATACTTTAAAAAACAATAACGAATCGCACGGATTTTTAATAGCTTTTCAATTCTAAATTTTGCCATAATTTCTTAACCTATACCTAACGTTCAATACTATATATTAAACACTTACTTTTGTCAATTAATATGCTTTTATTACGCTTATTAAATCATTTTTTGTCAACTAATATAAAAACAGGAGAAATTCATTGACAAACAACAGAATAAAACTTGGTAAACGAATAAAAGAGCTGAGAAAATCAGCACACCTGACTCAAGAAAAACTTGCTGAAATGATAGGTATTGAAACAAGTTCATTGAGCGGAATTGAAAGTGGACGCCACTTTCCGTCAATGATAACCATAGAAAAAATTGCTAACATTTTAGATCTAGAGCTAAAGACCCTATTTGACTTTAATCACTTAATTAAAATTGAAGAGATGAAAGAAAAAATTATAAAAAATATAGACAAACTCCCACCGGAACAAATTGTATTCATATATAAATTTTTTGACGGTTACAAGTAATCAAAAATTGTTTACCGTCGCGGACGGCTACGGCGGAATCCATTTAACATACATTTCACTAGCCATTTGGCTAGTGTACTTTATTGGCCACTTGGACTATATTAGAAATATGAACAAGGCTATTCTCAAAATTGAATTAATCGCTGAATGGATTTTTCTTATTATATGGCTTACTATCAACTTGTTTACGTTAGTATTCGCTGTAATGGCAGGTTTAGAAAATCTTCCTGAACAATTTTCAACCTCAATACGCATAATTTATTCTATAACATCTATTTTATATACTCTTATCTTGATTAATATAATAGTAAATATTATAAAAACACAAGCCTATAACACAGATATAAACAAAAATGCTGATGTAATCCCCAAATATAAAATAGTATTATTTATTCTTTCCACTATTTTTACATTGTTCTATATAGTTGTTATATTTCCCATCATAACAGGTTTTACTTTTTTTGCCATATCTTATGATAAAACATTAGATGATGAGAGTATTTTTTTCTTGTACAAATATGTTTCTATTGCATTCGGAGGAGCATTCACATTAATAAATACCTTACCTGCCCTAAGGGAATTATTTACAAAGAAAAAGCTGAGCATACTAAACATAATTTGCTTAGTATGCTCGGCATTGATAATGCTATGCTTTATTACATTAATTATGTTGAATTTACTTCATAAACTGTAACCTACCAGTTAACCCATTCTTCTACTGGAACAACTAGCACTATAATTGAATAAAACCCTTTTAACATGCCCGTTTTTTGTACTGAATACCCCCATTCAATATAACCAGCCTCATCAGGATTAAAATCATATGTGTCAAGAATAAATGAAACGATATCACCATTTTTATTAATATAAGTATCCAAGATATCCGCTTTTCCCAGTGTTGCCCATAAATTAGGATTCTTCCACTTTGAGTATCTAAGACTACCTGAAACGACTTCTCCATTCAAAAGCTTATTCTTTGATTTTAAAATGAAATTTTTAAACTCCATATCTCTAATAATCTTAGCAGATAATGTACTATCCGGTCTTAAAACCACCCCCTTTGCATCATCAACATGTAATTGTTCTTTTACTTTTGCTCTAACAGTATCTTGAAAATCAAAAGGTAAATCCGCAATACTTTCAACAAACCTACCGTTACGATTCACATAATCTTTATAAGCATTTACATCATCAAGACCAACTTTCCAAAACATATTAGAGTCTTCATTTCCCAAAGCCCCAGCGACATTCATTATACTATCAATCGCGACTTTACGTTTTTCAGGTTCATCATGCCAGACATTTCTCAATACGTCATTCCAAGTTCTTGGAGGCTCTACAAAATGAGGTTCTAAAAAGTCTTTAACTTGCCAATATTCGGATTGAACATTCAAATTTGCGCGGGCGCGCACGGCAGAGGCGGACTCCGCTTGAAGCGCTTTATACTCATTCAAACCTTTTTCAACATCGTCATAATTCTTATGTTCTGCAGAATAAGCAATACGATTTATTATCGCACCGGTCGCACGGTTTGACTCGCGTTGTGCCAGATATGTGTCATAAAGTTCCTTATACTCACGCTGGTTCGTTGTATTGGACAACCTTTCAAGTGTTTTTTGCTCGGCTGAAACCGCTACATCATGTGCCTGTCGCATTTGACCGACTACCTCTTCCATCTGAATTCCTAACTTAGCAGAACTCTGTTCACTCACAGATTTCAGTTCTGAAACAATTTTCATTCCCTCTGCGGCGATTGAAATAGACATTTGCGCGACAGCCATTGCAACTTGAACGGCTTCGCTAAATCCTTGCTCCATTTCCATATTATCATCAGGTAAAGGATAATAAACCTCTTCACTTACACCACCGGTTAGTAAAGGAACTTGCACGTCATCTTGAAACGCTTCTTCACCGCCGCGGTAGTGTTCTTTTACTTTTGTTCCATCATCTTTTGTGTAAGCTTTTACATGCACTAATTTGTCCGACATAATGTTTCCTCCTATTTTTTCCATTATGTCGTTTTTTCAGGTTTCCGCAAGCCGGCAATAATGTGGGGGCAAATTCATCTACACCAAAGGACGACCGGAAGTTGCGGCCAAACTTCGTATTATTTCTTTAATCTCAGGGGAAATATCATCAATACCTGCAATATTTTCGCGAACGAATGACGCAAATTCTGCTTTTTTAAATTCGTGCAGACCGCGGGTTCTAAAATATTCTTCCAAAAACTCGACTGTTGAGGCCGAATTCTCAAGTGACGCGGTATCGCCCATGGAAATATATTCTGTTTCGTAATTAATTGTTCTTTTTATAAGTGATTTTGGCAAAATATCTTCGAACTCGCCTCTGGTAATCACGTGGACAAAATCGCCGTCGCGTAAACGCGGTTTTATTTGCGCATAATTTTCTTCTGCGTCGCTATCGAGGAGTATGAAGATAGGAATTTTAAGACATTCTGCAAAGCGGTAGAAGTATTTTACCACCTGATTTTTCCCGCCGGCAGAGATTACAAAAACCCCGTTTTTCTTAAACTCGTATCCGAGGAGTTTCGCGAACTCAGGCATAAGAATTTCTTCTGTTATCCCCTCAACGAGTAGAACTTTTTCAACAGGATAAAGATTTGCCTTACGGTTTTCGGCGCAACACGGCAGAGTCGCGAGCGATTTCAACCAACGAAGATTGAACACTGCGTCATCAGGAATCAACTTAACAGCCGCGGCGTAGTTAATCTTATTTTTCAAAAAAACTTCTTGCCTATCTGTAAGGTAAAAAATTGTTTTTTCATAATCCAAAATCTGCTGATTAATGGAATAATCCTCAATCAATTCAAACCCGAGAGCGCGCAGCGAAAAATTAATAATTTCAGTGGCCAAATCTGTAACAAGTGCATAGTCCAAATTCTCAATATCAGCTTTTTTGTATTTTGGTTCGATAAGATTTGAGGTAATAATATCACCGAACACCCGCATATAACGTTTTTCAGGCTCTTTAAACCGCGTGAGCCTGTCAAGCGAAATTAAAATTTGTTCAATTGTAAGCGGTTTTATCTTTTTCAAAAATTCCTCGTAAATATATCCAAACTATATGGCAAAATAAAAACTTTTTATATATTATAAGATTACGGAGTGTGTAAAATGTCCCTTTCGGTATCGAACATCTTACAAAGAAATTATATCACAAGCGGCGGAAATCAAAAAAAGGTTAACTTTTCGTTGCAATATTCGTTCGGGCTGCAGCCGGCAGATTCACTCACACTCAGTAAAAAAGAATTGAACGAGGCTGAACAAAAACAATTCGATGAAATTCTTCAAAAGCTTCCGCCGGAAAAAACAAAAGAGTTAGAAAACCTTAGAACCTGCGGAATTTTGACTAATAAAAAATCCAATGACAGAACCTCGACGCTCGATAATTTATACAACATTCTGACAACAGAGCGCGCAGAGGGGCTTGATAGGATCGAAATAATTTCCGAAACTATCGGACATTTGAATAACCCGTATTTAATCAGCCAGAAATCGGATAACAGCATAACGAATTATCTTGAAGCTTTTTTCAGCCCTAAAACGCCATTGTATGGTAAAAGGGATTCCAGTACCTGCACTGCCGCGTGTATAGAATTTGACCTTGCGAGTTTAGAACCGGCAGAATTTACGCGATTTGTCGAGGGGCTTACGTCGAAAGATATGAAAGTCGAAAAGGTTATTGATTCGGACAACCTTGCGGATAAAACACTTGACGCAATCTGGCTTTTGAACACATTTGATATTCCACGTGAAGAAAAAGATTTCGATAAAATCAAACTTACACTAAAGCCTGACGAAAACGCGTTATTAAAAGTCCGCCTCAACAGCAAAATGCCGTCTGGAATCAAACAACGCAACAACATCGACACTTTAATGCAATCAACATTTATGCATATCGGCTCACAGCAAAGCTACAATTCACTAACCGACAAGCGCGGTGGGAAATTCCACGTGACGGAACGCGGGCTGATTGAGTTTGAAAAAACATTTGTTGAATCAATCGTGCGCAATAAAAATATAATTTCGGTGAATTACCAGCGAATAAACGAATACGGGGAAATCGCTGGTTACGAAGCGGATTTTGACACAATAAAACAACAGCTTCTGGACACACTTGCACTAAAAGAGAATGTCATTCTCGGCGTAACCAATAAAACCAAAAGCGGAAAACTCAAGGGCCACGAAATCGTTGTAACCGGCACCCGCACAGGCACAAACGGCAAGACGGAATTTCTGTGTTTCAACAGTGATATCGACAAAACGAACCCCGTTGCCTATAGCGAAGATTATCTTCTGCCGCGAATTCATCATGCCGGAATTCCGAAAGAAATCGTTATGAAATCTATGGTATTTCAAGACGGCTGGATTATGGGGCTGGAAAACTATAAAAAAGAAAAGAGACTGAGTAATTAAACCCAATCTCTTATAATTTATCTTTTAACACACATAACAGCATAAGGCTGTATACGCTGCAGGTTATAAATCCGTCCGGAAGTCATGTGAAAAGCTTTTGCGCTTGAAGTTTTTTCCCCGAGGGTACTTGTCCAAAAGTCTGTATCAAGATTAAATCCACCAAATAAATTTTGATTATAAAACAAAGAGGCTAATTCCTGTAAGTTAGGTAATCTTGCACCGCTATCAAGTTCGTTACATTGCTTACTGGCATCAAATTGAGTTACCGAATGAAAAACTTTATTATATGGAACAGGAGCAACAACCGATGTATCGCTCGGATACAATGCTGTTATGACCCCAATATCCTTACCAACAGTGTTTGGACCTTTTGAGCCGTTCAAGTCATATACAAAGTTGGCACACATCTTAGTCTGAGCGAAATCTTCAAGTTCGTGCTTTGCTAACTCTGATTGACACAATGGGTTATAAAAAACAAGAATACTTTCGCCGTTTGCCGTCTCGAATGCTGCTGCTTTAGTGTTTGCTTGATGGTTTACTTTAGACACACCGCCTTCCGTAAATGCAATATGAAACTTACTGTTTAATTCATAAAGTGTTTTAGGCATAACTTTGTTGGATGAGCCGACTATATCAGTATATTTTAATGGAAATCCACAATCTTCGATATGTTCGTTATCGCAGATGTTGTTAATCTTTAAGACTTTCGACAAACCGTTCGTTACAAAAGTTTCGGCTGCGTTGTCGGATGTCGTAACTGTAGATCCGTTTTCATCCTGCCCTTCTGTAACGGTTCCATACCCGTTCAATGCCGGCATCAAGGCGACTGCCTGACTAAAACGCGCATATAGAGCCTTACGCTGGGTATTCCAGGTTCTCTCGTTTATGTTGCCCGTTAATGATGGGAGCGTTATCGCTGCAACTACGCCGATAATTGTTAATGACAGGAGTATCTCCGCCATTGTAAACCCGCTGAGCGGGATCCATCCACTGGCTTTCGGGCTTACGGTCA
>JAMPIJ010000036.1 GCA_023662905.1 Fusobacterium sp. | reverse complement strand
ATAAGTTTGTTTTTCATTTTTCCATCCTTTCTATTTGCATTATGTAACATGTTTTAATACATGTCAAGACCGTTTAGGACGCGGTTTGTTATTAGGTTTCTTTTGCCCCGGTTGTGATTGGTTCGATGACTGAATACGTTTTACACTAAATACATCTGGAATAGCCTGCAATGCATAGATTACACGTTTATAGGTTTCTAAATTATCCAATTCAAGCCCAAGTTCAATTATCGCAACTTTACCAGGTTTTGACTTAACGTTCGCATAAACAATATTTGTATTATTATCCGAAACAGCTGCGATAATGTCTTTGAGAAGCCCGATTTTTTCAGCAGTTTCAATACGGATTGTGGTGTTGTAAACACGGTTAGGGTTCTCACCTGACCAGTGAATATCCATCAAACGTTCCGGCTCGATTGTTTCGAGAGTTTTGCAGTCAACACGGTGGACGGAAACCCCTTTGGAACGGGTTACGACACCAACGATAGGCTCCCCAGGGATTGGTGAACAGCATTTCGCGATTGAATACATAAGCCCCTCAAGCCCGACAATATCTTTATCAGATTTTTTGCGTGAGAATGCTTTGAATTTACTTGTATCGTCAACTTTCTTTTCAGGCTTTTTGAGTTTATTAATAACTTTATTTGTCGTTGTTTCGCCATAACCAAGCGCCGCGAATAAATCTTCCGCAGACTGGTAATTCATCATTTTAGCGATTCGGTCAAATTCACCCTGCTTGAAAAGTTCATCGAACACGGCTTTTGTAAGTTCGTGTTCGAGGTTGGAACGTCCGACCTCAACGTGTTCTTCGCGGTTATTTTTCTTGAACCACTGTTTAATCTTTGAACTAGCCTGTTTTGTAACTACAAAGTTCAGCCAATCAAGACGCGGTGACGGGGTTTTAGAGGTTAAAATCTCTACGATATCACCGTTTTTAAGTTTAGTATCAAGCTGTGCAATACGTCCGTTGATAAGCGCGCCGACCGTACGGTTTCCGACGTCAGAGTGAATACGATACGCAAAGTCAACAGGCGTTGCGTTCGCAGGGAAATCCAGTACATCACCGTTCGGCGTGCAGGCAAAAACCTGATCAGAGAATATATCCATCTTGACGGTTTTAACGTAATCCTCGGCGTTGGTAACTTCTTTGTCGTATTCAACGAGTTTGCGCAGCCAAGAAAACTGTTTATCAGACTGATTATCCGCCTTTTGGGAACCTTTTTCTTTATATCTCCAGTGAGCAGCGACCCCGAATTCAGCGACTTCGTGCATTTTCCACGTTCTAATCTGAACCTCTAACGGTTTTGAACGCGGCCCGATAACAGAGGTGTGCAAAGACTGGTACATATTGCCTTTCGGCATAGCGATGTAATCCTTGAAACGTCCCGGAATAGGCTTAAATCTTGAGTGAATCAACCCGAGAACCGCATAACATTCGCTCTCGTTGTTGACGATTACGCGGACTGCTGTGATATCATAAAGTTCATGAAACGCGATATTCAAGCGTTTCATTTTGCTGTAAATACTGTAATAATGTTTTGCACGGCCTGTGATTTTGGCGTCAATCCCTGCCTTTTGAACATCACCTGAAATATCATCAATAAGAAGTTTAACAGTCGCTTCGCGGTCACGTTTGGTTTGCGAAACGAGTTGGGAAATTTCATAATATTTGTCAGGTTCTAAGTATCTGAGCGACAAATCCTCGAGTTCCGCCTTAATCTTACCAATCCCCAGACGGTTGGCAAGCGGTGCAAAAATATCAAGGGTTTCACGCGCAATTTTCTGTTGTTTCGCCGCTGTCATAAAATTCAGCGTACGCATATTGTGAAGACGGTCGGCAAGTTTCAGGAAAATAATTCGCATATCGTTCGCCATCGCGATAAACAGACGGCGGAAGTTCTCTGCCTGACGTTCCTCA
Source organism: Fusobacterium sp. (assembly GCA_023662905.1). GTDB lineage: Bacteria > Cyanobacteriota > Vampirovibrionia > Gastranaerophilales > Gastranaerophilaceae > Gastranaerophilus. The sequence goes on along the minus strand of JAMPIJ010000036.1, from coordinate 9,240 downwards.
TTAGATTTAAACTGCAATTTGCCGAGTTTCGTAACCCCTTGTACAAGGTTTAAAACATCAGCACCAAATTTTTCTTCAACTGTTTCCGGCGTTGTATCCGTATCTTCCAAAATATCATGCAAAAAACCCGCAATCAAAGTGTTTGCGTCCATGTGCAGGCCGACAAGGATTTTCACGACTTCCACAGGGTGGATAATATATGGCTCCTCGGAAACCCTAAACTGCCCGTCGTGAAGCTTTTGTGCGAATAAAAACGCAGACTCAATCCTCGCGATTTCCTCTTCAGGCCGCTTTTGCTCGATTAAAACTGCTTTTATATCCTTAAATAAATCTTCCATGATATAATAATCATACAGATTATAAGGATTTTTTCAAGAGTTGGCAGGAAAAATCATACATAAGGATTATCGAAAATGTTCAAACAAACCGACAACGGAGCGCTCATAAGTTTTAAAATTTCACCAAACGCCTCAAAAAACGAAATTATTAAAACCGAAGATGGCATAAAAATTAAAATTACCGCCCAACCTATCGACAACAAAGCCAACAAAGCGCTCATCGAGTTCCTCTCTAAACAGTTCAAAATTCCTAAGACCTCCATCGAAATCGTCAAAGGCCACACTTCAAAAGAAAAAACCTTGCTTCTAAAAACCGACAAACCAGAAGCCTTAGCCAACATTGCGGAAATGTTCGATTTTTAACTCCGGCTTAATCATAATCGCAATAACATCAATCTGGAACGTGGCCGCTTTATTTTCCTGCATATAAAGAAACGCGCCTTTTCGAATATGACTCAACTTTTTCGAATCGACTGCCTCGGCCGGCGCGCCAAACGCGTCAGTTTTACGGGTTTTGACCTCAATAAAATATAATTTATCCTTGCGTTTTGCTATAATATCTATTTCGCAAAGCTTTGGATACGACTTGTTACGCTCAACAATTTCATAACCGTTTCTAATCAAATACCTGCAAGCCAAATCCTCGCCCGCAGCCCCGAGCTTCTTGTTTTCCATATTAATTATAATAACATAAAAGGCCGCTTTCGCGACCTTTTAAAATTTTAGTTCTGTCTGTTCCCCGGTTGCTGCTGCCCTGGCAAGCACAAACCAAATTCACATTTCTGTCCCACACGATTATTTTCATTTTCCTGAAACCCATCCATATCAACCATTCCATCTTTCGGATGATTATCAAGCTCCGGCTGAAACGCGTCCGGCTTACTCATCTGGTTCAAATTTGTCGGCAAATGTCTTTCCTGTATCGAATCATTTGTAAAATTATTAATCAAACATGGCCCATCACTACACGCCTTGTGAATATTCGTATGATTAATCGAATATTTTATAGCCATAGGAATAGCTATTGCAAGTAACAAAAACAAAATAATATAGGTTTTCATAAAATTCTCCTCTCAAACAAAGTTTAAAATTCTTGATAAATAAAAAATATTGCCCGCTTCTACTAATCCCTAATGCACTTTCCACGATTTCATAAAAGTGCTTGTAATTTTTAAAAACTTATGTTAATATATGGTTACAATTGTTCAAAAAAATTTAAAAAAATAAACATTTTTTAACAAATTAAGTGCAAAAGTAACACTTTTACAAGAGAAAAGGAAAAAGATAAATGACAGAAAATGCTGAGATGACAATAGAAAATGAAGATCGTCCTAGAATTTTATTGGCAGATGACGAAGCAAGTATCAGACGTATTTTGGAAACACGTTTGAAAATGGCAGGTTACGACGTATACACAGCAGAAGACGGAGAAGCCGCAGTAAACGCGTTTAACAAATATAATCCTGATTTAGTTGTATTAGACGTAATGATGCCTAAAATGGACGGTTACGGAGTTACACGCGAAATCAGACGCACAGCAGATGTACCTATTATCATCTTGACAGCATTAGGCGATGTTTCCGAAAGAATCACAGGCCTAGAATTAGGCGCCGATGATTACGTAATCAAACCATTCAGCCCTAAAGAACTTGAAGCACGCGTAAAAGCCGTTCTTCGCCGTACTAATAACCGTGAAATGGTTACACCATCAGGTAAGGTTACTAAAAATGTTATCACAGCAGGCAATATAAAAATCGATACAGCAAGACGTCAAGTTTACAGAAAGAACGACCGAATCCGCCTTACAGGAATGGAATTCAGCTTGTTAGAATTGTTAGTAAACAACTCAGGCCAAGCGTTCTCAAGAAACGAAATTTTGCAACACGTATGGGCCTACCCTGCGGATCATCGAATTGATACCCGCGTTGTAGACGTACACATTTCAAGATTACGTTCAAAATTGGAATCAGACCCAGCGAATCCGGAATTAATCTTAACGGCTCGCGGAATAGGTTATATGTTCCAACGAATCAGCTAAGTTTAAAGCCCTGTTAAAACAGGGCTTTTTTAATACTAGACAAAAAATATTTTCGTGTTAGTATAAAGATACAGATAGATGGCGGGTGTCGCCAAGTGGTTAAGGCCTCGGATTGTGGTTCCGATATACATGGGTTCGAATCCCATCATCCGCCCCATTTAATAAATTAGACCCTTCGGGGTCTTTTTTGTTAGGTATAATGCAGGTTTCTAGGGTTCGAGCAAAATAGAATAATTATTAATATTTAATACGCACACAAGCTAATTCTTTTACTATTTTTATATTTTAGGGTTCTAACCACATCAAGGGTTTATATAAATATATTTTTTCATAAGGTGAAAGGTTGAATAGACCAATTTTGCTCAAAAGTAGAAGCTAATGGTGCTGAAAAAGTTCCAGAAGCCATTTGTACACTTTTCAAATAAGGAATATAAAAAGTCTCAATTTTGGGACTTATCAATTCTACCGAAAAGTATTCGTTTATTAAATTTGAACAAATATCTCCAACCTCAAGAAGCTCATATGGACTATATCTAACACAAAACATAATTATAACAGCAGATATTGCGTTAAGGCAGCTTTCCAATGTAGCCTCATTGAAAAATTTATCCTTGTTATGTTTTGTCTTGTTATAGCTATCATACCATGGCAAAGATATAGTAGGCTGTTTATCATTCCAATTAGCAAATGGTATAAAGTTTATTGTGATGGGATGATTGGAAAATATTACTTGATATTCATTTAAAAATAACTTTTCTTTAAGTTTTACATAATCACAAGTTGTAAGCCTATCACTCGTATTGCCAGCTAGTCTTATATACGAAGCCCAAGAATTTTCACATTCTGTACACGCAAGTATCAATAACTCTCTAATTTTATGACCATATGTTTTCAAACAAATAGTATCAGGTTCAATATACAAAAGAATTTCATGTAGCTTTTCTATTAAAATTTTCAATTCTCTTTTAGCTCGAGCTTTTTCTCCTTCATTTACATTCAAAGCTTTCGGTATATCTAAACATAATCCTGGTCGCCAAACATGTGAAATAATATTACCAACTTCATTTGTGGATAAAATAGCACCATTTGGAACTGAGTCAGAAAGATTATTTGTTATATTTTCATAAACTACTTGACCTTGTTGCCAATATTGTTGAAAAATATGACCATTGTCATGATAAATAGTTACTCTTTCATTAGAATTGTCAAATTTAGAACAGATAAAATCTTTGCCATTTTTTGTTTTTTTATAAATATAAGCTTTCATTTATTATCACCCAAACTTTTAATAATTTTAGCACAAACAAATAAAATGTTTGATATTTCCTATAAGTTCACTATCATGCAAACTTAGTTGAGCAAATCTTATGCAATAATTTTCTAACTCTTTACCATTGCTTGCCCCATAAAAAAGCAGATGACTTTTGTTATCTGCTTTTTTATTTTGCCATTTCATTCACTATTGGTGGATTTAATATTATTAAACTAGCACCTTCGGGTGTTTTTGGATTTATACGATTGGGGAATAAAAATACGTTACGCCTGCTTTATCTTTTCTTTAGATACAGGAGCAAATATATGTCAGAAGACACCAATTTAGTTGTAGGTGCCGGAATTTCCGGTGCAGTTATTGCCAGAAAAATCGCTGAAAACATTAATGAAAATGTTCTGGTTATTGATAAAAAAGAACACTTAGCAGGGAATTGCTACGATTACAAAGATAAAAACGGTATAACAATTCACAAATTTGGTTCACATATATTCCATACAAATGACGAAAATGTCTGGAAGTTTTTCAATAAATTTGCGAATTTTAACACCTATATGCACAAAGTTTATGCATTAATTGATGGAATTCACACGACTATTCCGTTCAATTTTAACACATTAAATGACGTTTTTCCTGAAACTTTAGCCAAAAATTTAGAGCTTAAACTTCTTAAAAAATTCCAGTACAATTCTAAAGTTCCGATTCTGGAATTTCAGAAGTTAAACGATGAAGATTTGAATTTTCTAGCAGATTTTATTTATCAAAAAATATTTTTAAATTATACGATTAAACAATGGGGGTTAAAACCAGATGAAATCGACAGCACTGTAACGGCGAGGGTTCCAGTACTAATAAGCCGAGACAACCGGTATTTTCAGGATAAATTTCAAGGGATTCCGAGCGATGGTTACACAAAAATGATTGAGAATATCCTTAATCATCCCAAAATTGAAATCAAAACCGGCGTAGACTTCAAAAATGTCAAAGACAAGAAGTTTAAGCGTATTTTTTATACCGGCTCAATCGACGAATTTTTCGATTACCAACTCGGAATGCTTCCATATAGAAGCGTTTCTTTTAAATTTGAAGAATATGACCGACCTTACTATCAAGAAAACAGTGTTGTAAATTACCCTAACAATTATGACTTCACAAGGATCCACGAATACAAATATTATCTTGACGAAAAATCTGACAGAACAGTAATCGCCAAAGAATATTCACAAGATTTCAGATTGGGAGAAAACGAAAGATACTACCCGATTGTCAACGAAAAAAACGTTGAACTTTATACGCGTTATAAAAATTTAACCGGCGATATGAATAACGTCTGGTTTCTCGGCAGACTTGGAGATTACAAATACTATGACATGGACAAGGCTGCAGCACGCGCTTTAGAGTGTTTTGAAGAAGTGTTTGGAAACAAAGCGATATTATATTAAGGAGGCAATATGGATTATAAAATTTCGGTAATTATTCCGGTCTATAACGTTGAAAAATACCTGTCACAATGTTTAGACAGCATAATAGAGCAATCTTTAAAAGAAATAGAAATCATCTGTATAAATGATGGTTCAACAGATTCATCAAAAGAAGTTCTTGAGCGGTATAGAAATGCCGATTCACGAGTAATAGTCGTAAACAAAGCAAATGCCGGCTACGGAGCCGCTTGCAATACCGGAATAAGACTTGCACGAGGTGAATATATTAGCATTATCGAATCCGATGACTTCATTGACAAAAACATGTTAGAAGATTTATACAATCTTGCCCAAAAACACGATGTTGATATCGTTAAATCAGCGTTCTACGAATACAAAGACGACGAACCTGAAAACATATACAAAATCAACTGGAGCGAACAGTACAACATGCCGCAAACAGTTTTCAGAATCAATGACTGTTCACAATTAATGTATTTTCACCCGAGTATCTGGTCATGTATTTATAGAAAATCATTCCTTGATAAAAATAACATCAAATTTGTAGAAGCAAAAGGCGCAGGCTGGGTAGATAACCCGTTTCAAATCCAAACCCTTTGCCTTGCTAAACGAATCTTTTATACAGATAACGCCTACTACTATTACAGACTCACAAACCCGTCATCTTCAAGCAATATCGTAAACATTTCAAACCCGTTCGATAGAAGCGACGAAATCCATGATTTTCTAAAAAGCAGAAAAATCAACGACAAAAACCTATTTGCGCACCTGTACAAACGTGAATTTTCTTATATTCATATAGTGTTAAGCGGCATCACAGAAGAATTATTTGACTTTGCCTGTGTAAAAATCAACAAAATGATTGAACGAATGAACAAAGAAGTTCTATACGAGAATAAATTTGTAAACGATTACGAAAAATGGGTTTACGAAAGCTGCAAAAGCAAAAACGGAATCGCTTCTTTAATGAATAAAATCAAAGAACACACAAAAAGCGTAGCCGTCGTAAAATTATAATACCAAAGGCCGGAAAATTTTCCGGCCTACTTTCTCCTTTTTATTATATAATACTGTTTGGAAATAGTTAAAAAGGAGAAACTTATGAAAAAGATTTTTGGACTATTCATTGCATTCGCCCTTTCACTACAAATTTCAGCCTGTGCAGCAACTAATTGGACTAGTCAGGCAAATGTTGACAGGGTTAACAAAATCGGTAAAGCGCTGCTTTCAAAAAGCAATCTTCCGACAAAAATTGAGTTCAAAGTCATGGAAACTGACGAAATTAACGCATTTGCAAACGCTGACAAACAGATTTACGTTTACACCGGTTTATTGAAATTCGTAAACAACGATGCTGAACTGGCTGGCGTAATCGCCCACGAAATAGGCCACATTGTTAACAACCACGTTGCGAAACAAAACGTCACAAATGCAGTAACATCAACTGCGATTTACGCTGCAAACGTTGACTATAGAATTAAAGCTGCGGCCAACGTGACAAATAATCTTTCAATGCTCAAAATGTCAAGAAGTGAAGAATATGAAGCTGACATCACCGGCGTTGACTTAATGACAAAAGCTGGCTACAACCCGCTTGCAATGGTTTCTGTTCTTTACAAAATCAGCGGAAGCTACGCAGATTTCACATCAACACACCCATCAGGCGACAAAAGAACAATGTATATTTATGATTACATAAATTACACATATCCTGCAAAAGCTAAACTCGGATATTCAACAGATTCTTACAAAAAGTTCCTAGAATATGCAACGCCTATCGTTAAAGCTAGAAATGCAGACCCGAAAAAACTTGCTAAATTCAACAAACAGCAAGAAAAACTAAAAGCTAAACGTCTTGCAAAACTCGAAAAATACAAAAACGCAAAAGACACAAATGGCTGGGAAAGATCATTTAATGTTCTAAGAGCAGTTTCTAACTAATAAAAAGCACCCTTTCGGGTGCTTTTTTATTTCTTAATTAAATCTTTTTCTAGGAGCGATTCCACTATTTTCAATTGATTTTTAAGTTTTTCTATTTCTATATTCAAATCCGACGCATCACTAAGTTTATCCTGTTTGGCCTGAGCGCTTAATTCAGAAATAGCGTTAACAACGATACCGACGATTACGTTCATAACTATAAATGACGAAACAAGAATGAACGAAATAAAATACATCCACGCGAACGGAAACTCAGCGATAACAGGGCGTGCGATTCCCATAGACCAGCTTTCCAGCGTCATAATCTGGAAGAGTGAATACATGCTTTTGCCTATACTTCCAAAAAATTCTGGAAACGCTTCTGAAAACATAGTTGTTCCCATTATAGAAAAAATGTAGAAAAGCAAAAGCAGCAAAACGCTTGCCCAGCCGACATTTGGAATAGATTCAATAATTGCTTGAACAATAATCCGAAGTTTTTCAAGTTTTGTGACGAGCCTCAAAGCCCTGAGCGCTCTTAGAACCCGGAACGCACGGAACGATGAAAAAACGCCGGCCGTTGGAATCCATGAAATTGCGACCAGCATAAAATCAAAATTATTCCAGCCGTCTTTGAAAAAACTACCATTGTAAACATATAATTTAATAAAAATTTCGACCGTAAAAATCAAAACACAAATATCACACAAAGGCTGCAATACATAGCCGAACTTTTCGCAAAGTGCCGGATATGTAAGCATTCCAAGAATAATTGAGTTTATGATAATTACAGCGAGTATAAAGTTTGAAACAGATTTGCTTTCGATAAATGCTTGTAATTTTTCTTTCATACCTCAGTTCCTATCAACACACTCCCATTCAGGGTAATATTTAATCACGATATCATCTTTGGGTTTAATCTTAGCGGTTCCGCCAAAAATAAAATTCGTCAGCGAGCCTGTCGGCGGAAGCGGCGTTAAAGCCCATTTTATGGGTAACACGAAGTATGTCATGTTAAACCCTCTTTTAATATAATATGACTTAAGCTTTTGAGAATCAAGCCCCGGAACATTAAAATTTCCGAGAATAATCATCGCGGGAATACCGTTCATTCCTTGCGTCGCAATGGTTTCAACGCGACCGGTTACGATTTCGCCTCTTTTTACAAGAAGTTTACCTTTGTAATAAACATTATTTTTAACACAGAAGTCAACGAATTTGCCCTCCGGTGACTCTTTACTAGAAATCGTTTCACGCGGGTTCAATGTCACAGAAACACTAACTACGCTTTCAAAATTGCAAACGCTTTTCGCCTGTACTCCTACCTGCGCAAACATAAAAAATATAAGACACGTCAAAAATATTTTATTCATACTTTAACCGTTTAGTTGAATTCGTCCTAATCTTTTCCTCGAGCATTTTTCTGTTGTTTTCAGAAGTAAGTAAGAAATTCTGATAAAATTCGTTTTCCGAATAGATATTATCTTTCAAAAATTCCGGATACTTAACCGTAATATACTCGTAAACCTCAGCCAAACGCTTGCTTACCGTATTGTTCGTTAATACAAAATTAAACCGTTTTTGTTCACCTGTTTTATTAAGCAAAACAATCATTGCCACAGGATGATAGCCAGCTGTAACCATCAAATCAACCGCACGACGGTCATAAAACATTTCATATTTCTTAGGCGCCATTTTCATCTGTGCTGCGCTTACCCAGCCTCTTACGCCGCCATCGTAGGAAAGCGTTCCCTTGACGATTTCGCGTGCCAAAAACGCTGCCAACTCGTTCTCATCGCGAATATAATTAATCTGATTTTTATACAACACAATCTGACGTCGCGTAAGTGTCGTGTCGGTCAGCATAATTTTCTTCTGCTCAGCCTCATCGTAGCGGAAAACCATTCGCTTATCAATTCTGTTAGCGTTGAGAATATTAAACCCGACATCATCAACTCTACGTTGAATCTGCATATTGTAAACACAATCATCTGCAACACACGGAAGCATTAAAACACTAAAAATACAAACCAATAAAAACTTTTTCATAAATTTATTATACAACAAAAAGGGCGTATTAAATACGCCCCTTAAAAAATAAAGGAAACAAAAGTTATAGTTATGTGTGTAAAAGTATTAATCGTAGTCCGTCAGCCCTTATTGAGGGTATTGTAGTCGACCTAACCGAAAGTTTTGAAAGAAGACTCAACGTTTTTCTCAATAACTTTTTGC
>JAMPIJ010000035.1 GCA_023662905.1 Fusobacterium sp. | reverse complement strand
GGGGGGGGGGGAGTTCCTCATTAGGTAAATCAGTAACCTCCAGCCCGCAAGCCAGTTATGGAACCGGCTCAGCCGGCGGCTTTACAATGGCCGAAATCCTCTTATCTCTAACAATTATTGGCGTAGTTGCTGCGATAACGCTGCCGTCGCTCACGGGTAACATTAACGAGCGAACTTGGAACACGCAGCGCAAAGCGCTTTATGCACGATTTTCGCAAGCAATCGCCTTAATGCCGGCACTGAATGGGTACGGTACACTTACCGGCACAATTGATGCTAGCAGAAGTCAGACCGTTACAGAAGATAACGTCGCCGAAACTTTTATTACGGCCGGATTATCAAAGGTTATTAAAATTAACAATATTTGCGACAGTACACATCTGGCGGATTGCGGTATTAACTCTACGTATACAACATTAACCGGTACGCCTAATAAACCTATGCCGACCAAGATGAGTGAATTGAATCCTCAAATGGTTTCTGCTGATAATTCAACAAATGCAGGGCCGGCAACTTATGATGCTCTTGATACAAAAGCTGCAGCTTTGGAAACGCAAAACGGAGAAAGTATTGTTCTTTTTTATAATCCTAATTGTGTCGCCAATATGGGGGAAATGCAGAATTATTTTTCACAGCCGAAAATTTGTGTGAACATGATTTATGATTTGAACGGAACTAAAGGCCCTAATACTGTTGGTAAAGATATTGGGTTTATGACGATTCTATATCCTACAGATAGCGTTGTTGTTGCACCTATGCCGCATAGAAAGACAATGGCAGGTGTGACGTCTGAGGCTGCGTCTTCGGCTTGTACGACGAGTGCAGGAAGTGATTATAGGATTCCGACAAAAGATGAACTCGCGGCGTTGTTTGTGAACAAAAATCTAACAGAAGTCGGAACAACTGCTTCACATTGGTTCTCATCTTCTAAGCGTATTTCAACTGCCGGAAAGATTAAAAATTGGCTAATAGTTGCTTATAACGGACATTACAGAATACCATCAGATAGCAGCTCTGAATGGGAAGTTCTTTGCGTTAAAAGAGATTAGAAGCTATTCGGGCGCGGGGGTTACACCCGCGCTTTTGAATTATTAATTTTTTGTTTATTTTTCCGGCATGCTTCAAAAACAGTGTTATATATTAAGTATAAAATAAATTTGCATGAATTTTGAAAAGGAGATAAACAAATTATGGCAAAGACAATTGGTATTGACTTAGGGACTACAAACTCAGTAGTTGCTGTCATGGAAGGTGGTAAACCTACCGTTATCGCCAACGCTGAAGGTTCTAGAACTACCCCTTCTATTGTTGGTTTTTCTAAAACTGGTGAAAGATTAGTAGGACAACTTGCTAAAAGACAAGCTATCCTTAACCCTGATAAAACAGTTATTTCAATCAAACGTCATATGGGCGAAGATTACAAAGTAAATATCGACGGAAAAGATTACACTCCGCAAGAAATTTCAGCTATGATTTTGAGAAAATTGGCTGATGACGCTTCAAGCTATTTGGGCGAAAAAGTTACTTCTGCTGTAATCACAGTTCCTGCATACTTCAACGACGCTCAAAGACAAGCGACTAAAGACGCTGGTAAAATCGCAGGTTTAGACGTTCTTCGTATCGTCAACGAACCGACTGCGGCAGCTTTGGCCTATGGTTTAGAAAAAGAAAAGAGCGAAAAAGTTTTAGTATTTGACCTTGGTGGTGGTACATTCGACGTTTCAATCCTTGAAATCGGCGACGGAGTTCACGAAGTTCTTTCAACTTCTGGTGATACTCACTTAGGTGGTGACGACTTCGACCAAAAAGTTATGGATTGGATTTGCGAAGAATTCAAAAAACAAGAAGGTATTGATTTACGTTCTGATAAACAAGCTATGCAACGTGTTAAAGAAGCGGCTGAAAAAGCTAAATGTGAACTTTCATCTGTTGTTGAAACTAACATCAACTTGCCGTTCATCACAGCTGACGCTAACGGCCCTAAACACTTAGACCTTTCTTTGACAAGAGCTAAGTTTGAAGATCTTTCTTACGACTTGTTGGAAAGATGTAAAAAACCTGTTGAACAAGCGATTAAAGACGCTGGAATTTCTAAATCTGAAATCGATGAAGTTGTTTTAGTCGGTGGTTCAACTCGTATCCCTGCTGTTCAACAATTGGTTAAAGATTACACAGGTAAAGAACCTAACCAATCTGTAAACCCTGATGAAGTTGTTGCAGTTGGTGCGGCTGTTCAAGCGGGCGTTTTGGCCGGTGAAGTTAAAGACATCGTTCTTTTGGACGTAACTCCTTTGACTTTGGGTATTGAAACTCTCGGCGGTGTTATGACTCCGTTGGTTCCTAGAAACACTACAATCCCTGTTTCTAAATCACAAGTTTTCTCAACTGCTGAAAACAATCAAACTGCTGTTGATATCCACGTTCTTCAAGGTGAAAGACCGATGGCTACTGATAACAAATCTCTCGGTATGTTCAGACTTGATGGTATTCCGCCTGCAATGAGAGGATTGCCGCAAATCGAAGTTACATTCGACATCGACGCTAACGGTATCGTAAACGTTTCAGCAAAAGATAAAGCTACTAACAAAGAACAAAAAATTACGATTACAAACTCTTCTAACCTTTCTGATCAAGATATCGACAAAATGGTTAAAGAAGCAGAAGCTAACGCAGCTGAAGACAAAAAGAAAAAAGAAGATGCAGAAGTTAAAAACAACGCATCAGGTCTTATCGGCTCAGCTGACAGAATCGTAAAAGACTTTGAAGGCAAAATCGATCCTGCTGACGAGTCTAAATTGAAAGAACAAAAAGAAGCTTTACAAAAAGCTCTTGATGAAAACAAATCACCTGAAGAATTGAAAAAATTATCAGATGAATTGCAACAAACAATGTTCTCAATTTCTCAAAAAGCTTACGAACAGGTTCAAAAAGAGGGTGAAACTGCACAAAGCAGCAACGCTAACTCAGAATCTTCTTCAAAAGCTGATGATGACGTTATCGATGCAGAATACGTTAAAGAATAGAACTATAGATTAAAAGGCGGTTCGGGAGTTCCCGAACCGCCTTTTTTTATTTATATCCGTTCGGGCGATGAAATTTCTATTGTACTAGTATAAAATAATCCTACGTGTAGATACATTTACCATGTTTGTTTGCGTATATATTTGTTAAAACATGCCGTTTACCATATTTGCGTGCGCCTATTTACGTCCTATTTTGTATAGTACGAGGTGAAATTTTTCTATGACATTTGATGATAAAGTTTTTATTGCGAAGAAGATTCGCGAGGCAAGAAAAGGTTTGAAATACACGCAGGCAAAGCTTGCGGAGATTGTCAACGTAAACGAACAGCACATTTCGCGAATTGAGAACGCAACTTATACACCGTCTTTAAGTTTGTTTTTTAAGCTTCAAAAGGCATTAGGACTTGATTTGGCAGACTTTGGAATAGATGTCGAAGAAGATTTATCACCTTTGAGAAAAGATGTTTTGCGAATGGTTTATTCTGCGAGCGAAAAAAATCTTAAATATTACAAGGATGTTCTCGGGTACCTCGACGAAAATTTATTGAAGTAGCGTTTTAATTGCGCTGAGAACTTCCTCGACGGTCGGTGTAAGTGTACAAAGATTGTTTTTATTCGGGCATTTTTTTCTGTGGCACGGCCCGCATTGAGTGTTGGCAGAAAGCGCGATGTATTTTGTACGCTCGCCTAGTGGTGCGTAAAGTCCGGCAGGTGTGCAGCAGAAAATAGTTACGATTTTTATTTTTTGAACAGCCCACGCAAGGTGAGTGCTTCCGCTGTCGAGTGACACCATTAAATCCCCGCGTGAGAAGAGTTCCTGCAGGTCTTCGAGGTTTGTTTTTCCGGTAAGGTTAATATGTTTGTCGCCGCCGATGTAAGATATTAGTTCGGCGTCTGTCGGCATTCCGGTGAAAACGAGATTGTAATCGTTGCCAAGGCGTTCAATAAGTTCGCGCCAGTTGTCTTTATTCCAGTGTTTTGGCGCCCATGTCGTCGCAGGGGCAATGATGATAGTCTTTTTCGTCGCGTCAAGCAGCGTCAAAAGTTTGTCAATTTTTTCTTTCGTTTCGCCGGAAGTTTCCGGAAGCGTAACTTTTATGTCGGTTGTCGGGAGTCCCAAGTGTTCGGCAAACTTTAGGTAACATTTTACTACGTGTCGATTGAAACCATCACGTGTTGATGGAATTACCTCGTTTCCACCCAAAATCGCTCCCTCACGAGCATTTTTGGCTACAATTCTACGTTTAGCACCGCAAAAACGTGTCCAGTAAAGACTTTTTAGAATAAGTTGCGTGTCAATCGCAATATCGAATTTTTCGTCGCGGAGCGTTTTTAAAATGCTTAAATATTCTTTGAAGTTTTCAAACGGTTTGCCAGATTTTTTCCATTTTTCAACAGGCGCAAGATAAACCTTATCCACGCAAGGATTATTTTTTACAAGCGAATATCCTTTTTCCGATACCAGCCAGTGAACCTCGTAGCCGTTGTCTTTCAAGCAGTTTGCAAGCGGAATATTGAAGATTACATCTCCCATCGCGCTAAGTCTGATTATTAAAATTTTGCCCCGCTTTGTTTCCATAAGTAAAGCTTAGCACGAAAACGCTTGTATTATATTTAATTTTGTAACAAAATTGTTATAGCGCTAACAATTAAAATTTTTAGGCGCTTTCTTATTAGTGTGGGAAGTGTGTAATATATGTCAGTAAATCCGGTCATAAACGTTAATATAAAACCACATCATTACAAACAATGGCATGATAATATGAAGCGCAAAGTCTTAGCAACTGCGGCGTTAGGTTCTGCCGCGGCTTTTGGCGTGATTTCCCACAAGCAGGGCTTTAAGATTTCAAACTTGCCTAAAACCCCGATTAAAGATTGGGCACTTTTCAAGATAAAAGATAAAACTTTAAAAATAGAGGAGCCGGAAGTCATCGGGCTTGCAGGTGGTTCTGTTGCCGGAGGGCTTATTGGCGGTGCGCTGTTTGATGATAAGTCAAATATGAAAGCTAAATTCCGTGAAGCTCTAAGCCAGATGGTCGGAAACGTTGCTATTCCTATTTTATGCGTTGGGCAGGCTTCAAAATTCTATAAAAACCACGAAACTGATATATTAAAACACGTTCCACAAATAAAAGGAGAAGATAAAGGCTTTGTTAAATTGGCAAACCGTGCAATGCGTGCTGTGCCGCCTGTGATGATTACTGGTGTTGCGCTTGGAACGGGAATTATTGCCGGAAACCGTGTTTCTAATTTTATTAATGAAAAATTGTCACATCGCAAACAACATCGTGAAATCCGCGGAACAGATTTTGCGCCACACGTAGATGATTTATGTTTAGCCATTACTTTGATGGCACCAGGAACCACTGTTGGCGAGGTTATCGCGAAAACTATACCATTATTCCTGACTGTTCCGGGGTATGAAACAGGTATCGCAGGCGAGTCAAAACATTCCCATCCTAAGTCTGAGGACGTTAATATTACGGATTTTATTGCGTAGCTACTAAATCTTAACATTATTGTCTATTGCCCGATTAGATAGTATACTTATACTATGAGCGAACTTGATTTAAGTCAGTTACATTCCTTGAAAGACAGGGTTCATAATAAGTTAGAGGAAACGTCCCTTTATCAGTTTAAAGGGACGGTTTCTAAGCTTTTGGGGTTGACCGTTGAGGTTAAACTTCCTGGGTTGAAAATTGGCGATTTATGTTATATCGAAACAAATACCGGTGAAAAGAAACCGGCTGAGGTTTCTGCGTTCAAGGGTGAAGTCGCTCAATTATTGCTTTTACTCGATGGAAACGGAATCGGACAGGGAAGTTTGGTGACTTCTACCGGCAAGCCGATTACTATTCCTGTTGGGGATTTTTTGCTTGGGCGTTTGATTAGCCCGTTGGGTGATGCGATTGACGGTAAGCCTATGGATATTACCGGCGCGTTGTGGAAAGAGATTGAGGGGCCGCCTCCAGGGCCGTTTGAGCGTCCGATTATTCAGGAACAGTTTTCGACAGGTGTTCGTGCAATTGATTCGGCACTTACTATGGGTTGCGGACAGCGTTTAGGCTTGTTTGCGGGTTCTGGTGTTGGTAAAAGTACGCTTCTGGGGATGATTGCCAGAAACTCTGATGCAGACGTTAACGTCGTTGCGCTGATTGGAGAACGTGGCCGTGAGGTTAAGGAGTTTATTGAGGATTCTCTTGGCGAAGTCGGTATGGCTAAATCTGTTCTTGTTTGTGCAACGGGCGACCAACCGCCGTTGATTCGTCAAAAGGCTCTACTTACTGCAACTGCGGTTTGTGAATATTTCCGCGATCAGGGTAAAAAAGTTTTCTTGATGACAGATACCGTAACGCGTTGCGCGATGGCAGGGCGTGAAGTCGGTCTGTCACTTGGTGAACCGCCTACGATGAAAGGTTATCCGCCGTCTATTTTTTCTTGGCTTCAAAAGGTTCTTGAGCGTGCCGGAAACAGTCCAAAAGGTTCTATTACTGCGCTTTATACCGTATTGATGGAGGGTGATGATATTAATGACCCTATCGTCGATATTGTGCGTGGTATTGTTGACGGTCACATTTTCTTGTCGCGGAAAGTTGCGGAAAGTAACCATTACCCTGCTATTGACGTTTTGGGAAGTATTTCGCGTCTTATGAGCGCAATTGCGTCGCCGGAACACAAAAGTGCCGCAGGAAAAATGCGTACAATTATGTCAATGTATCGTGAAAATAAGGATTTGATTGACGTTGGTATGTATCAACCAGGGTCTAACCCTAAACTTGATACTGCAATCCAAATGATGCCGCAGATTAATGCGTTTTTGCAACAGCGGACTTCTGATAGCGTAACGATGGAAAACACGATTTCTACGCTTGTAAATATGATGAAAGGCGTTGAAATTTAGACAATTCCCATTGTTGTTGCGCCGTAAATACAGATCAAGATAGCCATAATTATTGTTAAAACTGGTTCTATTAGTTTTAATAGTGTCGAAATCGTTGTACTTAGCGCTTCGTTGATATCTTTTGAAATTTCGATTAAAGGTTTTTCGAGGTCGCCTGTTAGTTCGCCCGCTTGAATTTTGCTTATCATTGCAGGGTCGAAGAGTCTTGTTTGTGCGATTGCATTCGTGAACGGGATTCTTGTTACGAGCGGTGAACATTTAATAAGCTGTTGTTTTATTATTTTGTTCGGTAAGGCTTCACTTGAAATGAGAATTCCCTCTGTTATCGGTATTCCGGCGGTGTAAGAGATTGCAAGAAGCTTTGTGAAAAGTCCGATGTTATAATATTTCACAAGCTGGCCGATAACTGGAAGCTTTAGAAGTAGTTCTGATTTGATAAGAAGTTTGATTCCGATTGTCGTTGTGTATATTACCAATGCTAAGAAGATTAGAATCGGAATGATATTTTGAAATAATAATGATGAAATATTTTGTAGGGTTTTGAGATGTGCCGGAGTTGTTCCGAGCATCATTTCAAAGGAATTTGCGAGTCGTGGGATTACGAAGAAGAATAGCGCAATAACCGCGGGTATGAAAATGACAAAGAATAAAAACGCGGGATATGCAACCTGTTTGATAATTGTGAAAATTATGGTTCTTTGTTGTTTTAATGTGTCTTGAATATCGTTTATAATTTGCGGTAATTCACCGGATTGCGCGCCAAGCGACAAGAGTTCACAGTATGCACCGCCTAATACTTTTTTGAACTTCAGTATTGAATCTGAGAAATTTTGTCCGCTGTCCAACTCTTTAAGCAGTAGGCGGCAGATGATTTGAATCTTTTTGTCACCGCAGTACGTTTTGATGTTCATAAGTGTTGTTGTTAGCGGGATAGACGAACTCATATATGTGCTAAGTTGTTCAAAGAATAACAATTTAGTATTGAGTGAAAGTTTAGGGTATTCATACTGAAAATATTTTTTAGTCATGCTGAAATTATAGCCGATAAGCCACTGTTTCGCAATTTTTAACGTATTATTTCATCTTTTAAGTGTAGAAAGTACAAAATCTTTACAAAAATTTACAATTAGTTTGGTGATGTAAAATATAGAAAATGGATATGCTGTTTTATTGCCTGTTTGAATGTTTAGTTAAAAATAAGAAAAATAATTAATATATCTTATTTTTAAATATTTATTTTAAAGTTAGGGTTTACATTTTCTTAATAATTGGCCGTTTGCTAGCAATTTTTTTCTTTTATGGCTTTTATTTAATTATGCTCTTGGTAAAATAGAAGAGTATTAGTATTCGTGTAGTAGTAGATTATATGTTACAAAAGATTCAATCAAGTGAAGTAAAAAACAGAAATAGTTTGAATGTTCGTCAAAACAATGCCCGTAACCAACAATTTGGCGGCGTTGGCGACCTTATTTTGCAAGGGGTTCAAATGTGCGAACGCCATCCGATGGTTAACGTTTCTGTGCTTGATTTGTCTACTGCAATCGTGCCAAGAACGATTATTGAAGCTTATTCCGGCGATGCTACTGTTGATGAAAACGGCAACAAAAAACGCAAAGCTAACGTTTTCGCCGGCATGGAAGCGTTTAGACGTGAAGCTTCTGGACTCGTTATTAACTGCTTAATCCCTGGATTTATTGTTGCTGGGGTGGCTAAACTTATTCAACGTCCTATTATGAACGGGTTTAATAAAACAAACCTTTCAGGCGTTTGGGCTAACTCTGATTCGTTAGATAAAGTTTCTAAATTCTATTTGGAAGCTAAAGGCGCTAACAAGGAAGAAAAAGTTCTCAATATGTACAAAAACATGTTGAATTCTTTAGAAGGCGCTGATGGTGATGTCGCGAAAAAAGGCAACATTGCATTTAGTTCATTTGCGGATTTGGACAAAAACGCTAAAGAACTCGCTGACGCTACACTCGGTGATAAATCTTTAAAAGATGCTTACAAAAACCTCATCGCAAAAACTCATATCGGTGAACATATTAGATTTAAAGGTGAAGAAAACTACTTCTCTACTAACCTTGAAACTTTAATGACCAACACGTCTAAACTGGTTAAAGAGTTCCATAAAGAAAATATTACAACCGAAAAAGGTATGACAGATTACATCGCGAAAGCTAAAAAACTCGTTAAATATAAGAGTTTGGCCGGCCTTGCGCTGATACTTCCGCTCGCAATCTCCGCTCAACCTATTAACAGATGGCTCACAAGACGCGCTTCTGGCAAAAAGGGTGCGCCGATTTACGATGAATTTAAAGATAAAGATTCTAAAACTGAAGTAAACCTTTCTGCGAAAGATAAGGCCGCATTATTCAAACAAAAAGTGATTTCAGTATCCTCAATGCTAGGCGTTGCACTTTTATCTATGATGAAAATGCCGAACATGAAAATGCTTGAATTCAGCGGTATCTTCCCTTCAATGGATATGGCGCGTATCGTCGCAACTTCAACATTTGCAAGCAGAATGGCTGCTTCTGAAGATAAAAACGAACTTCAACTCGCAACAGTTCGTGATATTACAACATTTGCAAGCATGTACTTCTTAGGCGACTATGCCGCTAAAGGCGTTGCTACTGCTATGGAAAAATCTAACCCTAACTTGAAATTGTTGAACAGATTTAAAGATGTCGACAAAGACGCAAATGTGTTCAAGAAATTCTGGAACTGGGTTAAAAATACAAGCCTTAAATCCTCAGATGAATTGGTAACTTCTCACGCTAAGAATATGCGTACATGGTGTCAAGTTGCAAACATCGGTTTCTCATTGGCACTTCTCGGCTTGCTCGTGCCAATGCTTACTGTCGGCTCTGCACAAAAAGGCCGCAAAAAAGATATAGAAGCTCAAAAACAAAATACACTGGCTACATCGAATGGAACCGGCACGACCGGCGCCGCCGCTCCGGCAGCGAAAACGACGTCCACGGATTCAATCGCATCGACGTCCAAATCAGACACCGCTGCCACGGATAGGTTCCACAAGTTTTCATTCGATAGATTTAATAGTAAAGTAGGTTAGAAAAATGCAAGTTAATAATTTAAACAATTACCCTCAGCAAAGAATAAATAGCAACAAACAACAGAATAATCAACAAAACTTCAACGGCGCATTTGATTTTGTATCAACAGGCTTAAGATTCCTCGACACAAATCAGGCGTGGGGCGCGACTGCTGTTGACTTAGGTTCCATGGTAATCCCTAGAACCGTTGTTGACTTCCAACGCGGCGCTGACGCAGGTTTAGAAACAGCAACACGTGAATCTTCAAGTTCTGCTAACCACGCATTAGTCGGTGTTTACGGTGCGTTAGCGGGTGCTTTGCTTGCAAGCACTTTGAACGGTAAGTTTGGTATTAAATTTAACCAGATTTTTGCGGGTGATAAGATTCTTGATAACCTTGGTAAAAGCTGGCATGATGAGGTTCAGGCCGGTAACAAAGAACCGCTTAGAAAACATCTCGAAAAAGTCGTTGGTTCTATTGAAGGTTTCAACCCGTCACAGGAAAAAGACGGCTGGGTTGGAATCTCTAAAGATACTCAGAAACTTATCGTTGATAGATTAGAAAACGATATCAAAACTTCTAATAAAAACAAAATTAGCGGTGAAACAGAAAAATATATTCACACCCTTATTACCTCCTCAACAGGCGCAGAAGCTAAAATGCGCTTGAAAGGGCTTGGCGGAAAAGAAACCGTTACAGGTTTGGATTTGAAAACAATCCTCGAAAACACTTATTCTGTGACTAAAGCCTTTACTTCCGAAAAAGTTGGTAAAGTGTTCAAAGAAACAAAAGATTTCGGCGCAAACGAGTTTATTAAATCTATGAAAGGATTTAATATGCGTCGTTCATTGCTCGGTGTTGGTATCGCAGGTGCTATCGGTATGTCAATTCAGCCGATTAACAGATACATCACTAAGAAAAGAACCGGTCAGGATAAGTTCGTTGGCGGCGGTGAAAAAGATGATTCTTTTGGATTCAAAGTTAGAAAAGGCCTTGCAGCACTTGCATTTGGTACAGGCTCATTTGCCTTTATCAGTACAAACGTAAAAGAAATTCTTCCGAAACTTCAATTCCGTGGTATGATTCCGTCATTAGACCAGTTTAAAGCTATTTACGGCTTGACAATTATGTCACGTTTCCTTGCTTCCCGTAACGACAACGAATTGACAGAATCTGCAATCAAAGACGTAATTGGTTTCGCTAACTGGTTAATCCTCGGTAACATCGTAACTAAAGGTGTTGCTCACGGACTTGATAAAGATTTGATTAACATTAAAGAAGAAGACAAAGGTAAAGGTTTCTTCAAATGGCTCAATAATTCAAGCGTAAAAACAAGGGATGAAGTTCTTCTTTCAAGCTTGAAAAAAGAGGGTATCTCAGCTGTTGAAAACGGTAAATCTTTGAAATACAGCGAAATGTTGAAGAAAATTCCGGCAAGTGACGCTGTAACCAAAGCTAAATTAAGAAAATTGAATATTGCACAGGTTGCAGGTTACTTGTATTCAGGACTTGTACTGGGCTATGGACTTCCAAAACTCAACGCCTACCTTACAAACAGACGTATGGCAAAATTGGCGGCAGAGGAAGCGGCAAAAGCGCCTACAGCTGATTCAACATCAGATTTCTTTAAAGAACAAACAGAAATGAAAAGTTTCATTAGAGTTTAAAAAGTCGCCGCTAAGGCGGCTTTTTTATGCTCTTGACATGCTCCAAAACATGTTACATAATGCAAATAGAAAGGATGGAAAAATGAAAAACAAACTTAT
>JAMPIJ010000034.1 GCA_023662905.1 Fusobacterium sp. | reverse complement strand
TGTCAATGACAATACGTTTTTAATTGATTTCATATATTTACCTTCCTTTCTACGTTCATTATGTATTATTTTTTATAAATTGTCAATAAAAAAGTAGGAGCCTTATGGCTCCTTTTTTATCCAAATGTTTTGAATGAATTTTCAACGTTTTTGCTTATAACGTTTTTTACTGATTCATATTCAGTCTGCAGCGTATTGTGTTCGGTATCAAGTTGTTTCATCTGCAAGTCGTATCGGGAATCAAGACGTTGAATTTGTGCTAAATCATTTTCGTAATCAGCCTGAGCGATTGCAATTTTTGTTTCATCTTCGACTTCTTGAACACAGGTGTCTTCGCTGATTGAGGTTGAAACGAATTTACCCTCTGATTTTGAATAAGTTTCCAATAAAAGTTCACCGCTTCTCAAGAATTGTTCGAATGTATTTGAATCTGTCAATGGCGTTCCATCTGTGGCGCCGCTTCTAAGCTCTTTATCAGTTGTTAAGTTAATACCTTTATACAAATCGGTGTTATAAACCCAGTGTTCGCCATTTTCAGCGTCTTGCGTATCTGCATAAGTATTTGTATAACTGTAGAAACCTGATGTAAGCATTTTATTATACAAGTTTGTATAATAGTTCATCATAGAACTATTGCCTTTATCGTATTGAGTATTGATATTTGTAAAATCATGCGCATCACCTTTACCATCGCCAACAGAATAGTAAGATTCCGTAAGTGACATCGCATAGTTATAATATTCTAATTGTTCTTGGTTTGTGCCGGAAAAGTTTAATACTTCAGCAGCTTCACCGTTAACAGAAATAGTTGCATATCCTTGTCCGATCTTATCTCCGGTTTCCAAGAAAGCGAACTGCCATCTATGATCTTCATCACCATTTGAACCAAATTTATCAATACCAACGCTGTGGAAGTATTTATCCCAGGCTTCGTGAATTTTTTCAACGACATCCGGATCAGGATTAGTATTAGCTTTTTTGGCCGGATCAATGTCAGAAACAGAGAACGGCCCACCTTGAGTGCCTGTCAATGCTCCTAAAAACGCATTTAGCGAACCTTTTGCGTTAATAAATGCTTTAGCCACATCTGGTTCAACAAGAACTCTACCATTCTTATCCGTAACGCAGTATTGTCTGCCAAGAGATGAAACCACCTGCGGGCTGACAAGAGCTTTGAAAGAAATATCGGTATAACTTGCCGCACCATCAGAATAGCCGGTCATAACCTGAAGTTTAGTAGCTTTGAGGGCTTCGTTATATTCTTTAGTTACCTGATCGGTTCTATCAGCAAGTCTTTCTTTTGCATAAGAGAGCTGTTGTCCGGACTGTTCGTTATCGGACATTCTGGCCGTAATGCTTAATAATCTTGCTTGTGATGCTGCCATTCCCATAATGATATTCCTTATAGTTATAGTTCTATTGTTCTAATTGTCGGAATATCGGGGGTGGAACTTTAAATCATGCCGGAATTTGTTACAATATTTTACAAAAACCAATCAATCATTGAACGAATTTCGCCAAAATCGAATTCGGGATGAGCGGCAAAGATTTTATCGAGGTTCAAATCTTCTTTAATGGGTTCGAAATTAATTGTTTTGCCGTCAAAGTTTTCGCTGTAGTTTAGGCCTTGACGCGCGCACTCTGGAAGTTTAACAATACCATCAGAGCGCATATACGCAAGCCCGTGAACACGGCACGTCAACGGTCGATATGAGTAAACAGAGCATTCGCCCTCCAATAAAAACGGACAAGGATAGGGTTTGGCTGTAATTTTTCTTATTCTTTCGCGCACAAGGTCGTGTTTTTCTTTATCAAGACGCAAAAAGCCTTTCATCAGGTATTCCATCTCAAGTCGTGAGAGCGGATAATCAGCGTTTTCACAGCAAAAAGTACAGCCTTTTTTGCACTTAATAGCGGCTGCGTCATGTTCAAAATAAGCGGCAAGTTTTTCGGCAAATTCTTTTAAAAATCGCTCATACATTAGAGAATCACCGCGCCGTGTGAAGCGTCTTCGACATTTCGTGCATAACGTTGAAGATATTTTGAAAGGTTTTCACGTTTTGGAGCGACCCAGTTTTTACGACGCGCTTCAAGTGTTGCATCGTCAACAAGAACATCAACCGTACGTTTGTTTATATCAATTCTAATTTTGTCACCTTTTTCAATCAATGCGATTACGCCGCCATCAGCCGCTTCTGGGCAAACGTGACCGATACAAACCCCACGGGTTGCGCCTGAAAAACGTCCGTCAGTAATAAGCGCACAACTTGTTCCTAAACCTTTACCGACAAGCAAAGAAGTCGGTGCGAGCATTTCGCGCATTCCGGGGCCGCCTTTAGGGCCTTCGTAACGGATAATCACGACGTCACCAGCTTTTACAAGGTCATTTTCCAGAGCGAACATAGCGTCTTCTTCGCTATCAAACGGGTTTGCAACTCCCTCAAACTCATAACAGCTTTCGTCAATTCCCGAAATCTTTGTGACCGCGCCGCCCTTAGCAATATTTCCATACAACACCCCGAGTCCGGCTTTTGTTGTAATCGGTTCTGAGCAAGGATGGATTAAATCGCCGTTAACATAAGCGTTTTCAACCATCATGTCTGTATCTTTCAGCCCCACATTACCCTCTAAAAGAGTTTTCAAAATCGCAGGGATTCCACCCGCATTGTGCAAATCTGTCATAGTAAAACTGGACGCAGGGTCTAGTTTTACAATTTGTCTGACTTTCTCGCTCAATTCTTCAAAATCTTTCAGCGTAATATCGATTCCGCCAGCGTTCGCGATAGCGAGAATATGCAAGAACGAATTTGTTGAACCGCCAAGCGCCAAATCTGTTATAATCGCGTTACGCAATGAATCTTTTGTAATAATTTTATCCGGCGTAATATTATTTTTTACAAGTTCCACGATGGCCATTCCGCTTTCAAACGCTATTCTGCGTTTTTGTGACGATACCGCCGCAGAAGTTGCGCAAAACGGCAGGCTCATTCCGATAACTTCTGTAAGACAAGCCATTGTATTTGCGGTATAAAGCCCCTGACAGGAACCCGCTGACGGACAAGAGTGTTCTATTAATTCCTCAAATCTTTTCTCATCAATCATCCCAGCGCGGAATTTTCCAACCGCTTCAAACGAACCCTTAATCATAGTGAGTTTTTCGCACTTACTTTCCCCATCAAGCATAGGGCCGGCAGTAACGATAATTGTCGGGATGTTCAAACGTGTTGCAGCAATAAGCATCGCAGGAGTAATTTTGTCACAGTTAGAAAGTAAAACAAGCCCGTCAAGCTGGTGTCCCTCAGCAACGGTTTCGACACAATCGGCAATCAAATCACGCGACGGCAGAGAATATCTCATTCCGGAATGTCCCATCGCGATTCCATCACACACCGCCGGAACCCCAAAAATAAAGGCCTGACCGCCTGCGCTATGAATACCTTTTTCAATCTGGCGTTCTAAATCGCGCATTCCGATATGCCCCGGAACCAAATCCGAAAACGAACTTGCGATACCAATAAACGGAGCTTTCATATTTTGCTTGCTAACACCCGCTGCCATTAATAATCCGCGATGCGGCGCTCTTGCTATACCATCTTTAATACTGTCACTTCTCATACCCTGATTTTATTCCAACCGCCTGATTTTGTCAAAAACAGCAATTTATGTTATCATAACTTTATGTTTAAATTAAAGCTTTTAATCGGCGATACTTTGGGCGCGTTGAGTTCAGCAATTGTTGCACTTCCGCAACTTTTAGCGTTCGGTGTCGTAACCGGTCTTGGCGCAAGCGCAGGTATCTGGGGCGCAATTATTCTTTGCGTTGTAACAGCAATTCTGGGGCCAAAAGTTCCGTTTATTTCTGGAATCACAGGGCCTGTAACAATCGTTATCGCATCGATTATGCACGCGCTGAATGGTGATGTTTCAGCAGTTGTTCTAATACTTGCAATGGCCGGAATTTTACAGACGATTTTGTCACTGACATCTTTCCCATCAATCGTAAAATATATGCCGTATCCCGTAATCTCAGGGTTTATGAACGGTATTGGCGTAATTCTGATTATAATGCAGTTGAACCCTCTATTTGGCCTTAGCGCAAAATCAAACACTATTGAAAGCCTGCACTATTTTATTACTAACCTTTCAAATATCAATACCGACGCGCTTTTAATCGGCGGGCTTACGCTTGCGATTGTGTTTTTACTGCCGAAAAAATTTCCATCTCAAGTTTTAGCGCTAATAATTTGCACATTTATATCAATAAAAATGGGATTGAACCTCACGAGGATTTCAGAAGTTTCGATTTCATTCCCGCAGATTCATATACCGCAGTCAAATCTTCATGACATAATCACTTACGCGCACTATGCAATAACGCTTGCGATTGTACTTTGTGTCGAAAGTTTGCTCACAGGACTTGTCGCAGACTCTCTATTAAAAACTAAAACTTCAAGCAAACGCCTGCTTTTCGGACAAGGTATCGGAAACATTTTCTGCGCCCTAACGGGTTCTCTATCCGGAACCGCTGCGACTATGCGCACCGTTGCGGCGATTAATTCAGGCGCAACGACACGCCTTACGATTCTGATTAACCCGCTAATCCTTGCAATACTACTCTTTAAATTTTCAGGCTTTGTCGCTGAAATTCCACTCGCAGTCCTCGCCGGAATCCTCATCAAAATTGGATTTGATATAATCGACGTTAAACTCTTGAAAGTTATAAAATTCGCACCTAAAGACGATTTATATGTGCTATTTTTAGTCTTTCTCTTGACAGTATTTTATAACCTTATAGTCGCCGTCGGCACAGGCATAGTATTTGCGGCACTACTTTATGCTAAAAGAATTGCCGACAAAACCAAACTCGTTGAAAAAAGATTTTTCGACAACAACCTAACGGAAATAGAAAAACAGCTTGAAGAAGATTTTGAACACAAAATCCGCGTTGTCCATATCGAGGGTCAATTCTTCTTCGGCTCTGCAACGCAACTTATCTCGCAATTCGACGAAATCCTCGGAACAAAATACTTAATTCTTGACTACTCATCAGAAGATTTGATGGATATTTCGGCAATCTTTGCGCTCGAAGACATTCTAATCCGCCTTAAATCTCAAAAAATCAAAACAATCCTTGTTCTTCACAATCAAGATTTATACAACCAGCTTGATGGCCACGGAATAATCAGCCAAATCGGCAAAACCCGCGTTTTCTTTGACGAAACAGAAGCTATCGACTACACAAAAAAATGTTTTCAAAGACTTTTAAAAAATCCTCTTGACTGATAGTTACTATCAGCATGTAAAATAGAATTACATGGAAAGGAGAAACTATGATTTTAGACAAGGTAAACTCACCACAAGACTTGAAACAATTGCCATTGAGCGAATTAAACAACCTCGCGGATGAAATGCGCGAACTTATTATAAAAAAGGTTAACACAACAGGCGGCCACATGGGGCCAAACCTCGGAATTTTAGAAACAACTATTGCAATGCACTACGTTTTCAATTCCCCTGAGGACAAAATCGTCTTTGACGTATCACACCAGTGTTACCCGCACAAAATTCTCACCGGCCGCAAAGACGGGTTCACAAATCCAGAGAATTACTTAAAATACACCGGCTACACAGCACCGGAAGAAACCGCACACGATTTATTCAAAGTTGGCCACACTTCAACATCAGTAAGTCTTGCCTGCGGTGTTGCAAAAGCGAGAGATTTAAAAGGTGAAAAACACAATGTAATCGCACTCATCGGTGACGGTTCGCTCACGGGCGGTGAAGCACTCGAGGGGCTAAACAACGCGTCAGTGTTGGGTTCTAACATAATTATACTTGTAAACGACAATGATATGTCAATTGCAGAAAACCACGGTGGAATTTACGGCAACCTGTCACTACTTCGTGACACAAAAGGCAAAGCCGAAAACAATTTCTTCACCTCAATGGGCTTTGAATATTACTACGTTGAAGAGGGAAACAACATCGAAAAAGTTATCGAAACACTTCAAGAAGTAAAAGACACCGACCATCCGGTAGTTGTTCACCTTAATACAGTAAAAGGCCACGGACTTGCGGTTGCAGAAGACAACAAAGAAGCTTTCCACTGGATTTTACCAGGAACGCTTGATAAAAAAGGCTCAGCCGCTGCACCGGTCGAAGAAAGTTACTATAGCGTGACAACTGATTTCATACTAAAAAAAGCGGCAGAAGATAAAACTATCGTTGCGATTACACCTGCAACCCCCGGCGCTTATGGCTTCACAAAAGACTTCCGCGAAAAACTCGGCTCACAATATGTCGATGTTGGTATCGCAGAAGAACACGCCGTAGCATTCGCCTCAGGCCTTGCAAATCAAGGCGCAAAACCAATCTTAGCGATTATGAGTTCATTTGTTCAAAGAACTTATGACCAACTTTCTCAAGATTTAGCCCTAAACAACTCTCCAATCACAATGCTTGTTTAC
The DNA here is from genome assembly GCA_023662905.1 of Fusobacterium sp. GTDB lineage: Bacteria > Cyanobacteriota > Vampirovibrionia > Gastranaerophilales > Gastranaerophilaceae > Gastranaerophilus. Next base: position 6,465 of record JAMPIJ010000034.1, on the reverse strand, counting down.
TGGGGAGCAATCTCAGGTGCAGACGCGACTCACCTTGGAACATTCGATATGTCACTAATCAGTAACATTCCAAACATCGTCTACCTCGCGCCAACAAACAAAGAAGAATATCTTGCAATGCTAGAGTGGTCACTCAACCAAACAGAACATCCTGTCGCAATCCGTGTTCCGTTTGTACCGTTGACATCAACTGGAATTCCTGACACAAGCGATTATTCACAAATTAACAAGTTTAAAGTCGAAGAATACTGCGAAAAAGTCGCGATCCTCGGACTTGGAAACTTCTTTGCAAAAGCAAAAGATGTAAAAGACGCACTTTCACAACGCGGAATCAACGCATCACTTATCAATCCGCGCTATATCTCAGGCATTGATGAAGAACTTCTTGAAAGCTTAAAACAAAACCACGAACTTGTTATCACGCTTGAAGATGGTTGCCTCGAGGGTGGCTTTGGCGAAAAAGTTGCAAGTTTCTACGGGGCATCTTCAATGAAAGTTCTCAACTTCGGCGCTAAAAAAGAGTTCACTGACCGCGTTCCGCTCAATGAACTCTATGAACGCTACCACCTTACAAACGAACTAATTCTTCATGACGTTGAAAAATCTTTACAGGAAGCTGTGAAAGCATAATTGCAAAAATCATCATTATGCAGCCGCTGATTTCGCGCAGATTAAGTGTTTCACCGAGCAACACAACCGCTCCCAGAACCGCAAAAACAGATTCGCTGCTTAATATCATCGTTGCAATAACCGGTTTTGCCGCTTTTTGACCAAAAATCTGAAGAGTATATGCAACAGCCGTCACAATTACACCGATGAATAAAATTGGACGATACCCTGCGATAATATTCGTTATTGCAGGGTTTTCCAATGCAAACATCAACGGTAAAGAAAGAACTCCCGCTACAAAAAACTGAAAACAAGAGAGTTTCACCGCACTAACTTTCTTTGTATAAAAACTCACCACAATAATATGCAGCGCAAAAAATACAGCGCTTACCAAAATCCCGACGTCGCACGCCTCAATGCCCGAAGCGCCAGTTGCGCACAAAAGATAAAGCCCCGCAAGCGCCATTACCACTCCAATTTTAACGTTTAACTTTAACTTATGCCCCATCAATGTATAAATCAGTGGAACAAAAATTATATACAACGCAGTAATAAATCCGGCTTTCCCCGCCTGCGCATCAACCATACAATACTGGTTAATAGAAAACGCAGCAAACAAAATCACACCGGCAAGCGTTCCGCCCTTGAAGAGTTCCGTTGTTGAATGCTTTTCATTTCTAAAAAGGCCCAATCTATCACCAATAAAAATAACTACCAGTAACGACAAACTTCCAACAAAAAATCGCAAAGTGTTGAAAGTAAACGGCTCTACGTATTGCATGCCTGCTTTCTGCGCAACAAACGAAAGCCCTATAATCATTGCCGCGGCGACAAGTGCCACATTACAGTATAAATACAGTTTTCTAAACGAACTTTTACTCATCATAGATTCAGCCCTCTTCTTACTGTATATTATAAATTACGTTTTCTCAGACTTCAAATTTTACAAATAACACTTAGGTTCTTGGCCAAGAACGCCTGCGTATAATTCAACATACTGCTTCGCAGGACTTGAGTCAATTTTTGTCAAAAGAACTTCTTCAATCTGGAAGTAACCTACATCACCAGACATTTCGACGTCAATTCTAATCGGCTTTCTTTCTCCACGATGAAGCCCAATACGATTGATAGCATTTGCACTGTATTTATGAATATCACCAACCCTTGGCGTCGTGTTAATAGCCATCGGAATCCGTGCGCGGCCTTTTGTCATGTCACAACCGTCTGCAATCAAAATTATACCAGCTTCAATAGAATGAATTTTTCTTGATGACATGTGGCCTATAATACATTCCGTCGTAAGCGATTTAATAATCACACGACGACGCAAATCATCAGGGAAAAGATGCATCAAGGCTCTATCAATAATCGGCTGAGCCAGAATTACAGACATTTCCTCATGTCCCTGACGTCCGATTGACATACCTAAATCGTGCATCAAACCCGCCATAATCACAGCACACATACTGTCTTCAAATGTCCCTATTTCCTCCTGTTCAAGCGAAGTTCTGATTCCTGCTTGCTGCAAGATATTAAGCATTTTGATAGCATTTCCTGCGACCTGACGCATATGCACCGGCCCGTGATCGTTAAACCCTAAACGTTTAATCGAAACATTATTCGCATAATCCTGCAATTCTTGAAGTTCTTCATCAGCGAAGAGATAATGAACGAGCTTCAAGCACGTAGAATTGTGCTGTAATCTGCGTAAAATTTTTGATTCTATTGATAATTCTTTAACTGATTTCATCATATAAACCTATCCTATTTATATAATACACCATAAATAGTGATTTGTTAAGCGTTAAAGAGTTTCTGTTGAATATTTGGAACGAGGAAAGATTTTTTAATGTTATAATAATATCAAATGATCAAAAATTTACCAATTATAATATCTATTTTTATATTTATTTTGCTAGGAGTCTATAGTCTTTTTATAGAACCTAACAAACTTAATGTTAATCATTACAAAGTTCAAGATATTCGGCTTAAAGGAATAAAAATAGTATTCGCAAGTGACCTCCACATAAAACCTCATCAACAAAAAAGACTTGAGAAGATAATTGAAACCATTAACGCAGAAAGCCCTGATCTAGTTTTATCGGTTGGTGATTTCGTTTCAGGTCATAATGAAAAAATGACAATGCCGATTGAAGATATTTCCAAAGAATTAGGTAAAGTTAAAGCCAAATACGGTTTCTATACAACACTTGGGAATCACGAGGGTTGGTATGATTCTGAAAAAGTAACCAAAGTTTTACAAGATAATGGAATACAAGTTCTTGCAAATGCAAATATTTCAATACAATTAAATGGCAAAAAACTTTATATTGCAGGCGTCGAAGACTTAACAACGGGTAAACCCAATATAAATAAAGCATTAGCAGGAACAAAGGCTCCAACGATTTTACTTACACACTCTCCAGACCTATTTGTTAAAGTTCCAGAGGATATAAGTCTAACATTAGCAGGCCATACTCACGGCGGGCAGATAAGACTCCCATTAATTGGAGCCATTTTTACAGCCTCAGATTTTGGGAACAAGTATGCAAAAGGTTTTATAGAAGAAAATGGGAAAAAATTAATCACGACAACAGGAATTGGAACAAGTATATTACCAATACGTTTTAATTGTACACCTGAAATTGTTGTAATCGAATTTTAACAGCATATCATAAGATATACTCTTTTATGGTGGAGATGGCGGGAGTCGAACCCGCGTCCAAAATGGATTTAAACAAATCTCTACGTGTGTAGATTTTAATTCTTCTCAAAATACATAGGATAAAATCACTACCATCTGTATTCCAAAGCCATTTTTGCAGAATGGCTAACTTCCAACGGCTAGCTTGATATGTCTACCGTCATCAACATACTGCGGCTTGCATAATTGTCCCGCAATTCCGGCAAGCTGGGAACTACGAGAGGCTAAACTGCCGACTAGGCAGCTACTGCGTATCTTCCGAATGCAGCACTAGCATCTACAGTGTTTTTTGCACTTATTTGTTTGCTTGTTGATAATCGGGAACAGCACCCGAACACGCAACCTGTTTCAACCGAACATCCTGTCTAATCCAGAACATCCCCATATTCTTTTGTTAATGTACTTTAACTATATTCTAACATAGTTTAAACGCTTTTCAAGCTTTTTATGTTACAATTTCTTAAGATTTTAGCAAAAAATAAGCTTCACCATACTTGCAACAGTGTACGACAAGACTAAGAAATGATATTAAATATATAACAATGCCGATTAATCCAACAAGTATAAAACCAGCTTCAATAAACAACTACAGCTTTGCACGCCGTTTTGCCCGTGGTATGGGAACAGGTGCAATGCTTCCTTTAATCGGTTTGGAGTGCTTTGTTACTGGCGGAAGAACTATTCAGGCTTACAAAAGAGGCGGCTTTGACGAAGCCAGAGAGCGTTTCACAGAAGAATCAATCGGTGCGGCTTTCTGGTTTGCAGGCGTTAAAGTGTTCAATAGAATGAATGATTACATCGGCAAAAAAGTACTTAACCTTGCGGATACAAACTTCGACGTCGGCAAAGATAAACTCAGGAACCCTCTTGCTAATTACCTGAAAGACAAAGGTAAAGGGCTTGACGAAAAAACTATCGGTAAATTCAAACTTGCGAAAGTCGGCGCAAGTATTATTCTTGCGAACATTTTGGTTGGTCTTGTAGTACCAAAAATCAACCAAAAAATCACAGTACAACTGCACAACAAACGCGAAAGCAAAAACAAACCGACTCAACAACCTGTAAGAAACGAACAGGATTATTTTACATTCTCAATGGATAAATTTAAGAATGATGACAAGAAAAAAGGGCTTTCATTCGGTATGAACGCACAAAGAATCCTGTCACTTGCAAACCATTTTGAGAATGATAATGTTTACCAGCTTCTTTCAACTGACGTTGGTATTGCAGGCGGCCGCGCAATAAGCTCTAGAAACGACCACGAGCGTACAGAAGTTCTATTCCGTGATTTATCATCAATTTACTTCTATATGTTCAGTATTCCAAACATTCATTCTTGGTTGAACTGGATTGAGGACGGCAAGAAAACCCGTTTAGACCCTGTTGCTTCAAAACAGGTTACAGACCACTTGAAACTTGCGATAGCTGATAAAAAAGACGGTCTGACTGCCGCTGAATTCAAAAAATTAGCGCTTGGCGATGATACAAATACAGGTCTTATGACTAAAGAATTGGATTCAAAATTCGACCACGACATAATGAAACTTGACGACTTAGTTGATCAAATCAAGAAAAACAAAAACCTTTCTTCCGAACAAGTAAAAGAGTTAATAGACCGTGCGAAACGTATGTCAACCTTACAGCCTCAAAAAGAGGGTGTCAGCATTCTGACAAAAGTTCAGGTGGAAGACGTGTTCAAAGGCGGCGCGCTCAACATGCCGGAATTTTTGAATAACTTATACGGACTTGCTTCTAACAATGAAATGTTTGGCAAATCAACAACTTACGCGCATCAAGATCCATATAGATTTGTATCTCAAGAAGAACTTGCGTCACTCAAAAACGATATGAATACGTACGTTAAAAAGATTATCAACCAAGCTGAACGTACCGGTAAAAAAATCACAGTAGAAACTATAGAAAAAGCTGATAAAATGAACTTTGCGAAAAACGCTTTCAACAGAAGCGTAGGATTTGCAGTTTCAGCGTTGTTCCTTTCAACATTAATCCCGAAAATCCAATATTGGATAACTGCGAAAATGACAGGACAGAACAGTTTTCCAGGAATGACAGATTACAACGAGAAAAAAGAGGCCTAAGGCCTCTTTTTTTTAACGTTTGACACAGTAAGAATACCATTCACCAGCAGAGGTTGGAAGCCGGAATTCACCAAAACCCTGAACCATAACCCAGTTTACATTGCTGGCAATTTTTGAAGAAGAGTACCAATGCCCATCAGAACTAGCTGATGACGAAAAGCCTAAAATAGAACGATTAGCAAACAATGCAGCCAATTCATCCTTCGTCGGAAGTCTATATTCACTGCCGACTTCATTTGTACAAGCCCTAGAAGCTTCCTCAGATGTAAATCTTCCAACAAGCCTATTATAAGGCATCGGAGCGACAACAACACTATCCGATGGATAAAGAATTGTTATAAACCCCATATCTTTGCCTACAGTATTCGGCCCTTTAGCGCCGTTAAGGTCATAAATCATATTTGCACAAATTTTAGGCTGAACAAGATAACGTCCCGTTTCGCCCATATTAGCAATGCAATTCGGGTTGTAGAACAGAAGAATGCTTTCACCGTTTTGAGTTTCAAAAGCTGCAGCTTTCGTATCTAAAACCCTATGAGTAAGAACTAAACTATATTGAGTATCCGTCACAGAAATCATCTGCGGGTTGAGTTCTTTCATTGTCAAAGGCATACTGATTATAGAAGCATTAAGAGTTGTAAGCTTAGCCGGCAAGCCGCAATCTGTATAGTGTTCGTTATCGCAAATATTGTTTATTTTGAGAACTTTAGAAAGTCCTGCTGTAATGAAAGTTTCTGCGACATTATCGATATCAATCGACTGAGAACCGTCTTCACCAATTGTACCGCTAAGGGTTCCGTAGCCGTTCAATGCCGGCATTAAGGCTATTGCCTGTGAAAATCTCGCATATAACGCTTTTCTCTGAGTGTTCCACGTCCGCTCGTTAATGTTTCCGGTAAGTGATGGCAAAGTTATCGCTGCGACCACGCCAATAATTGTTAATGACAATAAAATCTCCGCCATCGTAAATGCACGGGACTTCGTCCACGCGCTCGGGCCGCAATGGGTGGCTCCCGACTCAGTCGGGCGGCTCAGCAGGCTCCCCCCCCCCCT
>JAMPIJ010000033.1 GCA_023662905.1 Fusobacterium sp. | reverse complement strand
CCCCCCCCCCCTGCGCATGTTAATACAGTTTTGTTTTTCATTTTTCCATCCTTTCTAAAGCCAGTTTAAACCATGTTTTCTAATTAGTCAAGGGACGGAATTTTAATATATTAAACAAAATAAATTCTTTTTTCTTGCCACGAATTCGGATTTTAAAAACCGAAAGCCCTAAAAATTTATACCTTATAAGCTTTGTCGTATGATGTTCTACAAAAATATTATGTTCTTTCATAAATATTTCGGCCTCTAACATTGCGGCTTCAAGGTCTTTTTTATATTTTTCGGACTTTTGGGTAACAATAGAATTCTGGGTTTTCCAGTAGTAATAAAAAGTTTGCGCAACAGTTACAAGCTTTTCTAAATTATAAATAACCTCTGGTGTAAATATTATATCTTCATAAAAAACACCGGCTTTAAACCTTAAATTTTTCTGACGAATTTTTTCAAGCTTATAAATTTTATTCCAAACATAGTTCCGGTCTGGCACGTCACAGAGTTCAAACTTGCGGTTCGGGTCATTAGAAAGCTCTTCGCAAGTATAATTTATATAAAACTTCTTTTTATAATTATTAAGCCTAATAATTCCAGCGGCAGCGATATCTGCATTACGCCCAACAGCCGCTGAATAAAGCTTTTCGTAAAAATTCAAATCAATCCAATCATCAGCGTCAATAAAACTAATATATTTACCTTTGGCAATATCAATACCTTTATTGCGTGCAACAGATGGACCGCTATTCTTTTGCACAACTATTACAAAACGGGAATCTTTCTCTGCGTAGGAGCGCAAAATTTCTAAAGATTTATCAGAAGAACCATCATCAATACAAATTATTTCTAAATCTTTAAACGTCTGATTAACAACGCTCTCCAGACATCTTGAAAGATATTTTTCAACATTATACACAGGAATTACAACCGAAATTTTATACATTATTCATCATCTCCTATTATTACCCACATAAAAAAACAAAGTGCTGCCGGAATATAAAACAATTTTTCACATACAAAATAAAAAATTAATGATTTGAAATATTCCAGCTTTAAACAAATATACGAATGCTTATTTCTTAACGTAAAATAATCCCACCAGTAACGTCCATTTTTTTGTTTCAAAAACTCTAATGCAGCCTCAAGTTGTGCATAATATTTCGAACGAATCGAAACATCGATTTTCGGATACCAAGAAATCGCTTTAAGCATATAATGACCTAAAATTTTGAGTTGCAATTCAGAATCTATCTGGGAATGTTCAAGAAAATTTTCAATCATATAAAAATTCTCAACCGGTGAGAAATCTAACCGTTTTTTAGCAGAAGTAAGCGAACCAGTTCTATTTTTTCGGTAAAAATATAAATCTTCATTCACGACTGAAATATTTTCTGCCAGAAGCATACATTTCAGAAAGAACAATTGTTCTTCACCGGTCTTCAACGCAGCAAATGAAATATTATTTTCATCCAAAAATTGTTTACGATATAACTTGTTACAGCTTATAGTATGGAATTCAAATAACCCGCTCTGCCTGAAATGCTTTGATGAATACTGCCCCTGACGAACCCGCCCATTATTTTCATAAAAAGTTTTCACACCAAAAACAATAACATCAGAAGCTTTTGCCAAACATTTTTCAAACAAATCGAGTTCAACAAAATCATCAGCGTCGACAAACGCGATATATTCCCCCCTTGCGGCCTTAATACCTCTATTGCGCGCAACGCCCTGACCACGATTGTCCTGATTTATAATCCTAATACGCCCATCCACTTGCGCATATTCATATAAAATTTCAAGCGAATTATCCTGAGAACCGTCATTTATACAAATAAATTCAAGCCTCGCATAAGTTTGCTTGACAAGGCTTTCCAAACATTGTCTTAAATATTTTTCCACGTTATAAACCGGAATTATTACTGATATCAAACCTTTTTCACACATTTTACACGCAACATCTATATTTTTACAAAGTTATTACAAGTTTCACATGGATATTATACATGTAGAACTTTTAATTTCAACACAAATATACAAGTATTAAGATGTTATTTGCGCCGTAATAAAATATTAAAATGTTAGAATGAACTTAAAAGAAAACCTTGGAAAAAATATACATAAATACAGAAAACTCAAAGGCATCACACAGGAAAAACTTGCAGAAATGATTGACGTTGAAATAAACAGCATTAGTTCAATTGAACGCGGCCGCTTCTTTCCATCACCGGATAATCTCGTTAAAATTACAAACGCGTTAGAAGTTTCTTTTAGTGATTTATTCACTTTTATAGATGAATATTCCTGCCAAGATTACGAACAAGAAATCCTTAAAAACCTTGCACTGCTGAAAAATGACAAAACAAAACTCAATGCAATTAATACTTTTATTAAAAGCATTTTATAGACTTTCTCATAACATGTAAAATTTTATTAAAACTATCCCCGAGAGCTATTCACAAAAAATCTTCCGCAAGCTACTATTATACTTATGGAAAAAGTAGAGGAAAAGTTGTATCCAGATCTTCCTCCAACAATGGTCAGGGGTAAGGAAGAAAAATTCAAAGCAGCACAAACTTCTAAGTTTTGGCTCTGGGTTGCTGACATGTTTTTCTGCAACATGCTCAGAAACCGTTTCTGCACATTCAGATACTCCGGCACAGAAAACTACTATGCCGCAAACGGCCCTGAAACCCCTACAATTATCTTCTCGCTCCACTGCAACTGGTGGGACGGAATCGTTATGTACCACATAACAAACAAAATTTTTGGCCGCGAAATCCGCCTTATGGTAGAAGAATTAAACAGGTTCCCGCTACTACGCCACGGCGGTGCATTCTCAGTCAACAAAAAATCTCCACAATCTTCAATGAAAGCGCTTAAATACGCCGTTGAAGAGGCAGGAAAACTTTCAAACATTCTGGCAATTTTCCCACAAGGAATCATCAGACCGCCACACTACAGACCGATTGAATTTCAAACAGGGCTTGCGTATATGGCACAAAACGCTGTGAAGAAATACGGCAAAGTAAACCTCATGCCAATCGCGGTAGATTACACATTCTTGCGCGACAACCGTCCGGAAGTAATTGTTTCTATGGGAAAAGTTATAACTTTAACCGAGTCAAAACAGGACAGAAAAGAATTAACGCACCAACTAGAACGCGCACTTGAAGCGACTTGTATGGAACAAGAACACAATATTTCGACAGGCAACCTTCAAGGTTATAAATGTTTATTCAAACAACATCTTAAATGGTATAGACAAATAGAACAACGCCTCAAACGCGTTGAAAGAAAAAAGAAATAAAAAAGCTCCGTGTCACGGAGCTTTTTTAAAGCTATCAATTTATGCTACATAAAGAGTATAACCCAATTCTTTTAAGAGTTTACCAATAGTATCTAGCCTTGGCACACGTTCACCTCTAAACATTTCATATATAGCTTTGCGTGTTATGCCTGTCTTTTTAGATAATTCACTAATACTCATTCTGGCTCTTATAACCTGTTCCAACGATTGGAAAAACAAATCATAATTTCCATCCGCAATAAACTCCTCAATCGCACTATTCAAATACATTTTTTGATATTCTTCATCTTGTAAAACATTATTCAAATGTTCTTCGTGAGTGATGTTTTCGGCTTTAATTTTATTAATATCCATTTTATTTATACCTTTCGTTAAATTCTAACAAATATGTTTTGGCAAGTTCTATATCTTTTACTTGTGTCGATTTATCCCCACCGGTAAAAAATACGATAACTATTTCATCACATTCATATGCATATATTCGATAACCTGCCCCCTGTGTAAATTTCAATTCTGTAAGATTATCGAATTTGCGATAAGAACCGGGATTGCCTAATTTTAAACGGTCAATTCTTCTATCTACAACTAATCTTACACTTTTATCAAGCGAATTGTACCATTCTAAATACGGACATTTCCCATTTTTAAGCTTATAGTAGATAATTTCTTTCATACATACATTGTACCGAAAAAGATACAATTCGTCAAGTTCTGCTAAATAAGATTTTCAAAATCAAGGCTTGTTGCGTCATAGTTTTGACATCCGAGCATATACGCGAAATGTGTTCGATTTTTGGCACCCGTTTTAGAAAGTAGTTTTTCAACAAAAGCTTTAACAGTGCATCGTTTTCTGTCGAGCGCCACAGCGATTTCCTGATTAGTTAACCCCATCACAACTAATTCAGCGATTTGTTGTTCTTTTTCAGTGAAGCGTTTGCCTTTCATTTCTACTCCTTAATTCAATGCTTCAATAATTGTAAAAATAATCTTACGATTTTCAGCGCTTATATTTTGAAATTTTTCAACTATAGAAACCTGTAGCTCCTTATCTGAAATTGCTAAATCTTCTCCGTCAGATATAAATAACTGATAAGGCCTAATGCGTAATTTATCAATCAATCGAATGAAAGTACCATAAGCAGAAAATGTAACGCCATTCTCAAGACTAGACAAACTCGGCGGAGTAATGTCAATCAATTCTGCCAACTGTTCTTGATTCATGCCGAGTCGTTTTCGATAAAAACGTATATTATTACCTACTGTACGTTTCAAATCTTCCATACCAATACAATAAATTATCCAAGTTTATAACTCCATTCAGTACAAACTAAACTATTAGTTCTAAGGTTAATTTTAAATTAGCATACAAATATTGACCACAAAATATTTATCAATCATAAATAATCAACAAAAAAAAGCCCCGCGTCGCGGAGCTTGGAATTAAGAATAGCTGGAAGTATGAAAAAGATTTAATTATATTTAACGTAAAACACCATTATTTCACAATTCCACAGCCGGACAATCTTAAAATCTATATAATTAGACAGATGGGCAATAGGCTTCCGGCACTGAAATGTTAATATTAAATATACCCCACTGAATAAAACTCGATAAGGAATACAAAGATGGAAGAAAGATTAATATCACTGTCTAGTGATACCATTAAAAACAACGAAAGTTACGAACTATATTTATTAAAATATAATTTAAAAGAAGAATTCAACAGACGGTTGGACAGCTATATTGAAACTCTAACACACGACATAAAAACGCCCGCGCTTGCACAACTTCGAGCGATAGAATACCTTTTGAAAGACAAATTGTCAGCAGATACTAAAGAAATGCTCACAACAATTCTGGAATCCTGCAACGCGCAATACGAAATTATTAAAAACCTAATAAATAAAATGAAATACCAGCAAGAAGAAATCATATTAAAACACAGCTACTTTAACCTTACAGAGTTAATAAGAACCTGTTTACGCAAATATAAAACTTCACTTCTTGAACATGGTAACCGTGTAAAATTAAACATCCCTCCGTCAGAGCAATATATAAATGCGGACAGGGAAAAATTATCAGAAGCGTTAGATAAAATATTAAATTATTCCTTCACGAAAACGAGTCATTTCACAGAAATAAACATATCATTAAAGGAAAACGAATATCATTCTCAAATTCTAATAAATATAGATGGTCAAGCGCAGGGTGAAATTTGCGGATTCAAATATCAGGCGGATCAAGAAATTTTTCTTGGAAGCGACCGTTATAACTGTGTTGGCAACGTGTTAGAATATCAGGTAGCGACGGAAATAATCAATGCGCATAGCGGCAGTATTAACGAACACCAACAGGGTAATAGCTACCAGATAGAAATAAGATTACCCAAAATATAAAAAGAGAGGTTAATACCTCTCTTTATATGGGCGATACGTGACTCGAACACGTGACCCCCACAATGTCGATGTGATGCGCTACCAACTGCGCTAATCGCCCAAACTTCTTAAAATCCTTTGTGGGAAAGCATTAAAAAAAGGCGACACCCAGATTCGAACTGGGGGTAAAAGCTTTGCAGGCTTCTGCCTTACCACTTGGCCATGTCGCCTTAATTCGCTATTTCATTCTATGTGAAGCATAAACGAATGTCAAGTGTCCAAGAAAATTTCGCTAAGCGAAATTTTCTTGGACTGATGTTTAAACTAAAACTCCATAAGTTCTACATTGAGCATTTCTTTATAATCTTCAGCTGTTACGGTGTTTGGAGCTTGCGCTTCCGGTTCTAAGCCACGTTCAACGATTTCTGCTTCTTTATTGATTAACTTTTTATCTGCGAGTGCGATATCACGGCCGATTGAAGTTGAAATCAACTGAATTGCTTGTTCGGTCGGTGAACCTTCGGCGTTTACGATTTCTTGAATTTCATAAGATTTCCAATCTTCAGGAAGTTCATCGATTGTTGTATAACCTTTTTCCTCTGTGCCGTCTAAACGTTTATCTGCTTCGTTCAAGAGGATGTCAGTTACGTAAGGTTTTTGGGATTCAAAGTGGCAAGGAAGAACAATTTTGTTACCGATAATTTCTTCAGGGTCACGATTATCTTTTGCTTTTAACAACTCGGCAGCGACATGAAGATGGCCAATTTCGTGATAGAGGAATTCTTCCCAGATAGCTTTTAATTTTTCATCAGTTTCGTCCTGATAGCAGTTGTAGTAAGTACAAACTTCGGTGAACTCGTGGAGAAGAAGTTTTTCCCAAACTGTTTCCGTCGGATCGATAAGTGATTCGTACATTGTAACGTGTTCTTCTTCAACGTCACAGATTTCGCCATACATTCTGCGTAAATCGTCGTTACCGTACATCATACCGTGTTCAGCGTAGAAGTTGTGAGTTTGCTGTTCACCGGCAACTAGAGTTAAGATATTTACTTTAGTTTGTACAGAAGCAGTATCTTTATCATAATGGTTTCTAAGACGCATAGCGTTGCAGTTGTGATGATTTTGTGTCGGACGGCTGACTACAACATCTGTTTGACCTTGCAAAATCTCATTAGGGTTAATTCCGTGAATCATATATGCCCATTGGCTGTATCTGTAGAGGTGGTCAAAGTCTTCTAAGAGGCCGAAATTAAAAGTTTCTCTAACATAATCATCAGGTTCGTTTTGTGCTAACCATGCGGTCAAATCAACGGCTACTTGTTCATAACCTAAAGTTGTTTCAAGGACGCTCTGGCAAGCAGGTGTAAGCCAGTTTACTGTAGTTTGGTGCATATCTTCGATTCTGCGTGAATATGCAAGAATTTTCTTAACTTCCGGATCAGGACAAAGTCTTGCAAGGTTATGTTTAAAGTTCCACGCTTCAACCTCAATACCGTTCATAAGGATTTGGCGTGTTCTTGAATAGCAGTCAACTTCGTGTTTGTCAAAAGGTCTTTTGACGATGTCATGCCAGCTTCTAAGCTGTTTTTCTAAAGGTACCCCTTTTTCTTTCAATGCATTAAAGTTCATATTCTTCTCCTTTATAGATTAAGCGCATGGGCAAACAATTCCCCCGCTTTTTTGTTGTAATTTCTTCCATCCTCCCACGCGAAGAGGTTTTGCCAGTGACTTAAGGCGGTGCCGTCGGTGGAATAGGATGGGTTTGTCATCATAAGATGGTGGGTATTCGTATCGTAACGAAGCGGGAACAAATCTCCCATTTGCATAAAACTAGGGAGTTTGTCGCTTGCGAGATAGAAACCAAAAAGTGCTGTATTTATACGATTCAAACGTTGTTCGTAGGACATTCCGCCCTCATTGTTGTCGTTAGAAACTTCAACCCCAGGGGCGTAAACTCTGTTATATTTAAGACGTTCAGAAAGCTGCCGGACAGCATAGAAATCGTCGCCGTTTATGTAATCAGTTCCGGCATTCAAGCCCATAAATCTGTAACGTTCAAAGTCATCGGAACTTTTTTCGCCGACAAATGAGATGCAAGGTTTGCAGGAACGTTTTCTAATTTCGTGCAGAATGTACTGCATTTGTTCATACCCGGGAAGCGCGCCGACACCGGTGTAATTTCCCATGTCGTAGCCGCCAATGTGTTTTGCAGAATCAATAAACATACATTCAAACCCTAAGTTCATCAACTTAACGCATTCGTTAATATAGAGTTCTGTATGTTCGGGATTATCCCACGAGAAGCCTATATCGCCTGTCGGGGTTCCGATTTTAATCTGGTCGGCAGAGATTACATGCCGGAAACCAGTTTTTATTCCACGAAAATGCGCCAAATCATTGAACGCTTTCAACTGTTCCTCTGGTGAAATTTTATCAACGATCGAATAGTCAATAACGTTGTCGCTGTAAGTCGTATTCAAACGTATTCCGTATATAGAATTTTCTTCAAACGGGCCTTTTTCGTACGCGTCACCAAAAATATTCTGCCAGATTTGCGACAGAATAACACAGTTTGCCCAGCTTTTAGCAGACGGCGGAATCGCCGGAAGAAGCTTTATGCAACTGTGAATTCCCATACAGGTACAGCCGTAATCCATATACGCAATCGCGCGATTGTTGAGTTCAATATAATTCGCCAGTCTTCCCCAGTTGTGTCCATAATTCGGCGATTCAATATAATCAGGGAAGTGTTCGTAAAACATTCCTCCCTCGGACAGCGTTGCAATAATATTAACCGCGTCTTTTACTGAAAGCTTCAACAAATCTGCCGGAACAATATTAGCAAGCCAACGTTTATTATAAGCGCCGTCAATTCCGTGAAACGCAATGTAAAGCGCAAAATCATCTCTCTTTAATTTTGTATTTTCTCCCAAAGCCGTTAAAAGCTTGTTCACAACATTAGAATTTTCCATACAGGAGTTATAAATCCAACGCGGAAATAAAACATTCTCCAATGTATTAACACTATTGACTAACGCAAATCAATATTCTAATATAAATTTATGAGCGAAAACAATGGATTTTTATGGGAAAGAAGACCGCAAAAGCTTTGTAAAAAATGCGGCAAATGCTGTAGAATTGTCACGACATCAAAAAGTTATGAAGAACTTCAACAACTAGCGGCCGAAAACGACAAAGGAGCAATGGATTTTCTCGAACTTTTTGAACCCTACGAATCAATAGAAGACGCAATGCTTGTCGACAGAGAACAAGTAGAACACATAGGCTACGATAAAAATACAACTTTTTACCACTGCCGTTTCTTACAAAAGAATAATTTATGTTCCCGCTACGACACAAGAAAAGATCTTTGCCGCCACTGCCCGTCAACGGCATTCGTTGTCGTTCCGCCGGACTGCGGGTTTACAGAGTGGCTGGAAGAAGAAAAGCTTAAAATAATCAACAAAGTTAAAGCACTAAAAAAAGAAAAATTCTTATACCAGCAGGAACTTTTAAAAGATTGCACTGAAAACAAACGCATAATGTTAAATAAATTAATCGCATCTATAGATAATTATATTAATAACTATTCAAAATACGGCTCCCACGAATGGTAAATCATTTATAGTATTATCCTCCCGAACCCCTTGAAACTTTTTTATTTTCCCTGTATGATGGAATAAAATATGGAGAGAATAGGAGCATACTATGTTTGAACGTTTTACGGAAAAAGCAATAAAAGTAATAATGCTTGCACAAGAAGAAGCGCGCCGTTTAGGTCATAACTTCGTCGGCACCGAACAGGTTCTTCTCGGTTTAATCGGAGAGGGAACAGGCGTTGCCGCAAAAGCACTTAAATCAATGGGCGTAAACCTTAAAGACGCAAGAGCCGAAGTTGAAAAAATTATCGGCCGCGGTTCTGGTTTCGTCGCTGTTGAAATACCTTTCACCCCTAGAGCTAAAAGAGTTCTCGAACTCTCTTGGGATGAAGCAAGACAACTCGGCCACAACTACATCGGAACCGAACACCTTTTACTAGGCTTAATCAGAGAGGGCGAAGGCGTTGCAGCTAGAGTTCTTGAAAACTTGAGCGTTGACTTGAACAAAGTCAGAACAAACGTAGTTAAAATGCTTGGTGAAACTAAAACAACCACATCAAGCACATCTTCAACTTCTAGTTCTTCTTCAAGCTCTTCCCAATCTAAAGCTAAAACTCCAAGCCTTGATGAATTTGGACGCGACTTAACCCTCGCCGCTCAAGAATTAAGACTTGATCCGGTTGTCGGCAGAGAAAAAGAAATTGAACGCGTTATCCAAATTCTTGCAAGACGTACCAAAAACAACCCTGTTCTTATCGGTGAACCGGGGGTTGGTAAAACAGCCGTTGCAGAAGGACTTGCAAGCCGTATCGTAAACGCTGAAGTTCCGGATATTCTTGACGGTAAAAAAGTTATCCAGCTTGATATGGGCTTACTCGTTGCCGGCACAAAATACCGCGGTGAATTTGAAGAACGTTTGAAAAAAATCATGGACGAAATTCGTCAAGCAGGTAACGTAATCCTCGTTATCGACGAAATGCACACCCTCATCGGTGCAGGTGCCGCAGAGGGCGCAATCGATGCCGCTAACATTCTAAAACCGGCTCTTTCAAGAGGCGAAATTCAAGTTATCGGTGCGACAACACTTGACGAGTACAGAAAATACGTAGAAAAAGATTCAGCACTCGAAAGACGTTTCCAAACAGTTATTATCGATGAACCGTCTGTTGATGAATCTATTGAAATCATCAAAGGCTTAAAACCTAAATACGAAGAACACCACGGACTTATTATTTCTGATGGCGCAATCGAATCTGCTGTGAAATTGTCAAGCAAATATATCACAGACAGATTCCTACCTGACAAAGCAATCGACGTAATCGACGAGGCAAGTTCAAAAGTTCGTCTTAAAGTTTCTACACTCTCACCTGAGGGCAAAGAACTCGAAAAAGAACTTAAAGACTTAATCAAAGAAAAAGAAAACGCTATTCGCAACCAAGAATTTGAAAAAGCATCTCAACTTCGCGACGAAGAAGCTGATATGAAAGAACGAATTCGCGAAATGGCACAACAATACAGAGAAGAACACGAAGCAAACAAACCAACCGTCACAGAAGAAGACGTTGCAACAGTTATCGCAACCATGACCGGTGTTCCTGTAACAAAACTTACAGAGGGCGAAAGCGAAAGACTTCTTAACCTAGAAAAAACTCTTCACGATAGAGTTATCGGTCAAAACGACGCGGTTGTTGCGATTTCAAAAGCAATCCGCCGCGCGCGTGTCGGCTTAAAAAGCCCTAACCGCCCTATCGGAAGCTTCATCTTCTGCGGCCCTACCGGTGTTGGTAAAACAGAATTAGCAAAAGCACTCGCAGAAGCAATCTTCGGTTCTGAAGACAACATGATTCGTGTTGATATGTCAGAATTTATGGAAAAACATTCAACCGCGAAACTCATCGGTTCACCTCCAGGATACGTTGGTTACGATGATGGCGGACACCTGACAGAATTGGTTCGTAAAAAACCTTACTCAGTAATCCTCTTCGACGAAATCGAAAAAGCACACCCTGATGTATTCAACATCATGCTTCAAATCCTCGACGACGGACGATTAACTGACGCTAAAGGTCGCTACATCAACTTCAAAAACACTGTAATCATTATGACATCAAACGTTGGTGCAAGCATGATTACAACGACATCACGTCTTGGATTCTCAACTTCAGCAGACGAGTCAAAAGACAAATACGAAAAACTCAAAGATACAGTTGCAGAAGAAATGAAAAAAGCATTCAGACCTGAATTCTTGAACCGTATCGACGAAACAATCGTATTCGCCCACCTCTCTAAAGAAGAAATCAGACAAATCGTTGACTTGATGTTAAAAGACCTCTTCAAACGACTTGCAGAAAGAGAACTTTCAGTAGAAGT
Source organism: Fusobacterium sp. (assembly GCA_023662905.1). GTDB lineage: Bacteria > Cyanobacteriota > Vampirovibrionia > Gastranaerophilales > Gastranaerophilaceae > Gastranaerophilus. The sequence continues at coordinate 1,345 of JAMPIJ010000033.1, read as the reverse complement.
AACAGACGAGGTTAAAGACCATCTTGCCAAAGACGGCTACTCAGAAGCTTACGGTGCAAGACCGTTGAGAAGATTAATCCAACGTAAGATTGAAGATATGCTTGCGGAAGAAATCCTCTCTGGCAAATACTCAGCAGGCGACACAATTAAGATGACCCTTGTTGATGATAAAATTGCATTTGAAAAAGCGACGAAACGCAAAAGCAGAGCGAAAGCCGCAGCAGTAGAAGAATAGAAAAAAGCTCCCCAAAGGGAGCTTTTTTATTAACGTTTTACACAACGAACATTACCGCCTGAATTTTTGTAATATGCTTGCGCATACCCTAACCCTAAGTGCAGACGCCAAACTTCAATTCCATCATGCTGATAAATCGTTGTAGAAGATAACAATACCGAATTTGACAAATCAAAAAGTCGCATATTATAAAACATTGATGATAATTCGTACAAATTCGGCATTCTGCTATCGGAATCCAAAGAACCACAGAACCCGTTTGCCTCATTATAGGTCGTTGTTTCATTAGAAATCGCAACAAGCGGAACCGGAGCAACTACAAGTGAATCCGTCGGATATAGTACGGAGATAACTCCAATGTCTTTTCCTACCGTATTTGGCCCTTTCGTACCGTTCAAATCATAGATAAAATTTGCGCACATTGCCGGTTGCATATAAACCCATAAAGATCCTCCTCCAGCACCCTGTTGCGCCAGCAAGTGAGAACTCAAATCCTTACAATACGGATTATAATACGTAACAACGCTTTCCCCATTCGCGGTTTCAAACGCAGCAGCTTTCGTATCTAATTGTCTGTAAGTCCAAGTGTGAGTACCATCTGTCCGCGTCATGTTAAAAATAGAATTCAACTCTAAAATACTTTTCGGCATAGCAATCTTTGTTCCAGTACGTAGAGTTATAATAGAAGCAGGAACACCACAATCTTCAAGATGGTCATTGTCACAAACATTATTCATCTTCAAAACCTTTGATAAACCTGCCGTTATGAATGTTTCGGCGACATTATCTTCTGTAATTGCCTGACTTCCGCTGGCATCAATTGTTCCAGAGAGTGTGCCATAGCCGTTTAAAGCTGGCATAAGCGCGATTGCTTGTGAGAATCTTGCAAAAAGCGCTTTTCTCTGCGTGTTCCATGTTCGTTCGTTAATGTTGCCTGTGAGTGACGGCAGTGTTATAGCTGCGACAACGCCAATAATTGTTAATGACAGGAGTATCTCCGCCATAGTAAAGCCCCCGGCTGAGCCGGTTCCATATTTGGCTGGACGGCTATCGGTTACGTTAGATTTACCTGATGAGAGAGGCCCCCCCCCCCCTGTCCATGTTAATACA
>JAMPIJ010000032.1 GCA_023662905.1 Fusobacterium sp. | reverse complement strand
ACGCCAATAATTGTGAGGGATAAAAGTATTTCGGCCATCGTGAAGCCACGGCTTATGACCTGCTCAGCAGTCCCCCCCCCCCTGTCAATGACAATACGTTTTTAATCTGTTTCATATATTTACCCTTCCTTTCTAAATTTATTATGAACCATGTTTCTAAATTAGTCAAGACCGCACGCGTTGACCCGCGGACAATCCATGCTACAATAAAATTATGGGTGATGAAGATAAGCAATATGACGCCACGCCGAGAAAACTCGAACAGGCTAGAAAAGAAGGGCAGGTCGTTAAGTCTAAAGACTTTTCGATGGCAGTTTCTTTGCTCGTGCTTTTTACCGCAATCTTCGGACTTGCACCGCATATATGGGAGCAAATTGTACAGATTTATACCCTGCTTTACGAACAAATCCCCAACGCCCACCTCGATTCAATCGGTATGACCTATATTTGGACAACGACAATCAAATGCGCGGCAATGATTATCGGCCCGATTTTGTTTCTTGCGTGGCTCGTCGCAATCCTTGCAGACTTTATTCAGGTTGGCCCGCTCGTTGCAATCGCGCCACTCGTACCGAAACTCGATAAACTTAACCCCACAAAATACTTCAAAAACCTTATCTCTATAAAAACTCTGTTTGAACTTTTCAAAAACATTGTGAAAGTTGTTATTCTGGGCTTCATCGGTTGGAGTGTTTACAAAGAACACATTGAAAGCATTCTTATGCTTGCGTCTATCGACAACAATTTTTCGGTAATGATAGAATTCGGGAAACTTATCACAGAATTTATTTTCAAAGCCTGCATTGCGTTCTTAGTCATTGCGGCCGCGGATTACGGGGTTACAAAATGGAAATTTCTGAAAGACCAGAAAATGTCATTCAAAGAAATCAAAGATGAATATAAAAACACCGAAGGCGATCCGAACGTAAAAGCTGCGCTTCGTCAGCGCCGTATGCAAATGTTGCAACAAGGTATGATGGATGCTGTGCCGGAAGCGGATTTTGTCGTCACAAACCCTATCCACGTAGCCTGCGCGCTTAAATATAAACAGGATGAAATGGCGTCACCGATGCTTATTGCGAAAGGTACTGAACTTATCGCCAAAAAGATTATACAGATTGCAAAAGACCACAACGTGCCTGTAATCGAAAACGCACCGGTGGCAAGAGCTTTATATAAAATGGTAGATTTAAACCAGATGATTCCGCCGGAACTTTACAAAGCAGTAGCGGAAATTCTGCTTTTCGTGTACAATATGAAGAAAAAATCATACAAATAAAGGTATTATTTAATAGCAGATATGCTAGAATACAATTGGGACAATGATTAACGTAGATAAACAAAAACTTCAGGAATATATAGACATCGTGCAGAAAGTAGCCCGCGTGGAATACCGCCGGATTCCTGCACACATGCTTGATTGCGAAGAACTTGTTTCCATCGGTATCATTGCTGTACAAGTTTTAGTTAAGAACAAGACGCCGGAACAATTGGCAAAATACAATGCAGCGTATGTCGCAACTGCTGTTCGCTGGGCAATGAGAAACGAATTGCGTATCCGTTACAAATGGTATTCATTAAAACACAAAGAAGAAGAGGAAAGCGACGAAGCGCTTTACGATGAAAGCAATCCGGAAGCGCAAAAGGCTAAGGTTCGTGAATCCATTTACGAAACCATCCTTTCCATTGACGGTTTAGCCGCTGCGGCAAGCGATAACGATTCACCGTTTGACTTTGTCAAAGACCCGCATGCAATGCCGGATGAAAATGCCGAGATTTCTGAACTCGCGAAAATGATTAAAGAAGCAATCGCAAATCTTCCGCCAAAAGAAAGAACCGTTGTCGAATACCGTTTTTACAGAAATATGCAGGTTAAAGATATCGCGACACAGGTTGGTCTTTCATCTTCACGCGTTACGCGTATCGTCCAAGCCGCGCTTGTTTCAATCAAACAATACCTGAACGCTAGAGAACAGTACGGTTATTAATATGTTTACATCAGAATTGTTGACCGGATTAAAGCACTGTTTCACAGAGCGTGATGATTATTTTTGCCCTGAGCGTGTTGATTTTTATGCGCAAATGATGGGGGTTGAAAAATTTGTGCGTCCTAAACAGGTTCACGGCGACCATATAGAAATCGACCCGTCACTAAACGAAGGATTCGACGCCGACGCAGTTATCTTAACCCAAAAGGGTAGAGGGTTAGTGATGAATTTTGCCGACTGCACTCCTATAATCCTTTTTGACCCTGTTTTAAATATCGCGGCGGGAGTTCATGCAGGATGGCGCGGAACCGCGGCACAAATCGCACAAAAAACCGCACGAAAGATGATTGAACTCGGTTCCGCGCCAGAAAACATACGTGCGGCAATCGGCCCTTGCATTTCAAAATGCTGTTTTGAGGTTACAGGCGAGGTCGTTGAAGCTTTACAGCCTTACACTGTGTACGAGCCAAAAGGCATTAAAAGCAGTTCTCCGGCCCTGCTCGCCACGCTCACGCGTGTCGACACCGGCCTGCGCTGTCTAATACGCCACTCAAAAGACTCGCTAGCGAGTCTTTCTCGGACAGAAAAGTTTATGGTAGATTTGAAAGCTACTAACCGCCGCCAACTGGAAGAAATCGGCGTCACTCAAATCGACGTAATGCCTTACTGCACGGTTTGCGAAAATGACAGATTTTTCTCTTACCGCCTGACAAAGACTGACAAACGTCACAACATAATTCTAGCATTATAAAAGCCCGCCGGTTAAGCGGGCTTATTTATTGAAAGGATTAGGGAAAGAGGAAATTATTAAACGAAGAGGGAAAGTACTGCGGCACCAGCTGCGGCGATTGCGCCATATTTACCGGCTTTGCCTTTTTTCATCGCTGAAAGTGCATTTTCTAACGCTTCCATTGTCTTTTTGTTGCCAGCTTTAGAGAAGCCTTTACCAAACCAGCCGGCGTTTTTGTCCCATTTTGTTGCGAACTTTTGCATTGCTTTTTTGATTGTATTAACTTCACCGGTCAACGCTGTTTTTCTTGCTTTGAACGGATTACTTTTCTTGAGGCTTGGATTACTAAACTTTTTGAAGATATCATCCAAGTCTTCTACTTTTTTGATATCATCCGCATTGCACAACAATTTTTGATAATCAGCCTTGTCCATACCCATTGTATGACCATGTTCGCGTAAGTATTCTAATTTTGCAGGGATAGAATCTTTACCTGTGCCGAGGTCTTTCCAACCTTTTCGAATATCATCAAGAGAATCTAACATTGCTTGTTTTGCATTAAGACTATTAGCACTTGCTAAATCTTTAGCGTCAAAAACAGTATCGGTGAAGAATTTTTTCATTTCAGCCAAGTCTGTAGAGTGTAAACCCTTTAAAGTTGTTTTATCAACTTTTGCAAGACCAAATTTCTTTTTCAACATCTGTTTTGCTTCTGCAGACAAATCATCAACATCGCCTGATTTGATAAACTCTTCAATAGAATTCATTGTTGCACCGTAGTTTTCAACGGTAATCGGAGTTTTGGTAGTACCAAGCCCTTTAAAGAATTTTTCGGCTTTGTCACCGTTTTGTAACGCAGCGTATTCACCTGAGAATTTTGCTAAAAAGTCGTCTGTGAATTTACCGTCTTTAACTGCCGCTGTAAACGGGTTGTTTGTGAAATAAGTACCTGCGCCAACAGCCGCGCCTGCGCCTGCGCCATACATCAAAGCCTTGCCAATACTAGGGCCTTGTTTCACTGTTTGTTGACCTGCAGAGGAAGCCCCCCACCCCCCGGCTGTAGAATTGTTTACTCCGGCGTTGTTCCAAATTGAAGAATTTGCGGCACCACCGTTTGCCATTTGTTGGTAAAGCATTTGCGTGTAAAAATCATCACCGCCAAAGCCATAACCCATTCCCATTGCTGGATTAATTCCCATAACTAACCTAACCTTTCATTAAAATTAAAATTTTCCTAACCTTGTATATATAAAGTATTTTTGCGCAAAAAAATTGCCTCTCTGATTGAGAGGCAATTTACAATTCTTAATATAAATTTTAATAATCCAATGTATCATCTGAATCAGGCTCTTCCTCCTCTGCCGGAAGCTCAAAGTCAGAATCAAGATACTCTGTATCTGCAAGTCGGGTTTTCACGATATCAGCAAGCTTCAAGCTATAGGCGAATGAAAACGCATTATTCAAATAGCCGAACCCTAATAGCAAAATTCCAAACGCAACTATTGCTGACACGCTGTTTTCTTCACCAGAAATACCCATCAAAACAGCACCGCCAAACAACAAACCGTAAAGTATCAAGTTTACTATGCCATATAACAATATCAATAATGCCATAGGCCCTATGACTCTTGGCAAAACTCTAAATGCTGTTACTGGATTCAAAACGTATTTATAAGAAAAACTTTTGGCATGAATAATCATCAACACAGCTATCATACCTGCAAAAACCAATATGCAAATAAACATTAATGCTGAGAACAGAATTAAAAAAAGTTTATCAACACTTGCAAAAGCAGGAGCAGCCATCGCCAAAAAGACTCCGGCAATGAACAAATATATCATCCACACAAGTCCAAACGGTATGAGCCTTAAAGATGTAGTAAACATATTAAGAAAATCCACATCAGGCAAAAGTTTTGGTTTATCATTCATAAACGCACGATATATTTGGATAACAAAGCCAAATATCAGCGTTGACGCAAGAATATAAAGAACTATTCCCGGAATATTAAATTCAGGCACCGTCCCGTGAGATACCTGCTGAATCATAGCTTTAGGACTGAAAAGTATTGCAATGCCCTGCAGTGCAACTATCATCAAAATTTTATACCACGAGCCTTTTTCTGTAAAAACTCTGCCAAGGTAATCAAAATATCCAGCCATAAAAAATCCTTCCAATTTATACTATATAAAAACAATAGCATATTGAAAGGATTTTTTTATCATTCAAAGAGTTGAATCTCTATTCAGGATCCTACATTTCAGAAACTTGTCTGAGAATGTTTGCCAACTGGTTCAAAAGATATTCATTGAACTCATAGATTTCTGATGCTGTGTAATTATAAGTTCCCTCTTTTTGACCAATCAATTTTTTGAAGAAAACTTTATCAATTCTAATAACAGAACCAAGTTGTTCAACGACATCCTGTTTATAAACAGACGGATTCATATTTTTAAGCCTTAACAAAGCTCTAAATATAACAACAATCGTTTTAGCAATTGTGTCAATAGCAGGAATAATAGCGGATTTTGCTCTTCCGTGTTCAAGATAGAAGCCTCTTAACTTCAAAATAAGGTTTTTAATTTCACGCTCACATTGCAAACGTAAGTCAAAATAGTTTACATTCAAAGTTTCTACGAAGTCGTTTCCGTAAATAATTTGATAATTCCATTTAATATCAGAGAATTCAATTGCATAAATATCGCACATACCAAAGAATTCATCTTTACACATAATTTGTGGATAAGGGTTTCCTTTTGCAATCCATTTTTGAACTGAAGGCAATAATTTTGTCAAATCATCAGTATTCAAGTTATCAACGACAACGAATAAATCCACATTTGAATTTAGCGGATGTTCAGACGAATTTGCTTTAGAGCCAAAAATGAAAACTGACAACAATCTATCTGAAAATATATCTTGCAATGAAACAACAAATGTATTTAAATCTTTCATCTGAATCTCCAATTATTCTAACTATAATCCAAATTGATTACCAAAACCGCCGCGTTTAATTCTTTGAGGTTTCTTAACCATTCTTTTAAGCGCGATAAGAAGCACTCCGAATACGGCGAACAATGCGGCAAGTAAATATTCTTTCGAGAATGAGAAACCATTTTGAACAGGTTTACTCATCTGTTCAAATTTAACGCCTGAATCCTGTTTTACGAAAACAAGAGATGGCTCAATAGCACGTGAAATATAATAAATACCTTTTGTAATCGCGGAAGAATATTCACCATTTTTGAAAGATGGAGAAACTTCTTCTTGAATAATGTTTTTAAGTGCTACGTAAGAAATTTCTGATTTAAGGTTTTCCCCTATTTCAACCCCGATTTTGCCCTCAGTAGGAGCAATCAAGAATACAAGAATATTTTCTTTTTCACCGGCTACGCCGCGCTCAGAAACAACTCTTGCAACCTTACTTGCAGGAATTCCCTCTAATGAATCAAGAGTTACAACAAGGATTGAATATGAGGTTTGCGCCTTAACGTAATCAAGATAGAACGAAATTTTCTCTTTGTCGGTATCTTCAATAACAGAAGCACCGTCAGAAATAAAACCGCTTCCGTCAAATTTGAACGTAAAAGTCGCAGCCATAACCTGCAATCCAATAATCAATAATCCAACCAATAAAATAAACTTTTTCATGCTTTTTATTCTAATCGATTTTATATATTCTGTCAATAAGAATTATTCAGAATCCGACTGTTTCGAGCGTTTGCCAAAAGCCATTCCAAGCGCAACCAGCGCAACAAGGCTTAAACCAATGATACCTGCAGTTTTCCAACCTCCGCCCTTGGAAGTTTTTTTAACATTTTCACTCACATTCGCGACATCTTTTTCCCTTAAAATCGCGGCAAATTTGCAGAGTTTTTTATAGAGTTCTGCATGCTGTTCGCAAAGCCCCTCTTTCTCAAACGCACGCGCAAGAATATCAGGTAAATTCAACGCATGCCCTTTCTGTAATGCCTGATGGAATTTTGTTTTAAAATCCGAAGGTACTTTAAAAGCATAATTTTCTCTACGGTTCAAACGCTGTGAATCAAATCGACTCATATTTCCGAGCGCATCCATAAAAAACACAAAATTATGTTTAGCGCTCATCGTATCAGCAAATTTTGAACGAATAAATTCTGCGGGATGAGATAAATTTTCAACCGTATCGTTAAAAATATGCGCAAGAACCGGAATCTGTTCTTCTTTACGAACCAATCCAATACTATGCGCGACCAAATCCGGCATTCCCTCCGCAATCTGCCTTAAAGGCTGAGCAGTATGATCACCCACCCCTAAAATATACGAATCACCCGCCAAGCCCAATGTTTTAGAATAATAATCATTATTTCCCCACGAATGTCCTAAATTTTCTGACTCAAAAATAGTAACCCTTGACGCCACTTCCGGCATAATATCACCCTGATTAAATATAGAAAAATCATCACGGCTAGCCTTGAATTCGTGTATAAGGTTCTGCATTGAAAACTTATCACCCTGAACACGTCTGATTTCATCTTCCATCATTTTTAAAACATCGCCACCAAAATATAGCCTGCGAATAGTTTGCGAATTATTATCAACCATTTTCGGCATAATATAAAGCCACGACGCATCAAAACGAATCCCGTCATAACGTCTTGCATTCAATGCAGCCTTTCGTTTCAAAAGCCTTGACGCAGCGGAATTCTCATCCGTTAGTGTTGGATAATTTAAACATGGCGCTTTCCAATCGTTTGAAGCGACATGGCAATCCTGCAAAAAAGCTTCCGGATTAGCCCAAATTTCCTCACGCGCAAACCCTATCGGCATATCACCAAAAAGTTTTAAACCTTGCTTGTTAAGCTTCTCACGCCCTAACTGAAGATGTTTTTCCGCAACGAATTGCTTAAACCTGAAAAATTCTGCATCTCTTTTATTAGAACTTAAAACATCATTAATCCGTTCATTTCGTTGCGTTTCAGGATATCTGGGATTATAAAGATTTTTATCAAGCGAACTATCCCATCTGTCAAATTCCCGCCCGCCGTTTTGGCGTTTTATAACATCGTAAACAACTTTTGGCTCAAGCCAATCAGCATTCTCAGCCTTGTATTTTTCAAACTCAATTCTTAAATCGTCATTCTTATCAAGCACCATAAAACGGTCAAAAGAGTTTCTCAACTGCTTCTGAAAAACAGAATTTTGCCCGTTAATTTTATCATACTGAACCGTTGTAGCCTTATCAACAGCGTTATTTGCAGCAACAATTGCCTCGAACTCTTCGGGAAGCATAATATGCCGCCACTTGGCTTCTGTAAGAATTTCAGGATTAATCAATGAATCGTTAAGCCCGAGTGCAGAGTTTCCATACGCGCAAACAAGCCCGTTTTTATGAACCCTGCCAGCCTCGCCCTGAGGTAAAACTTCAATGGTATTAACGCCGAAATACGTTTTAGCGAAATCAAAAAACTCTTCTGAATCCTGCCCTAAAATATTAGCGACACCGGTGTTTCTCGCCGGTGCCTGCGGCAAACACGCATCGTGAACAATAAGCACGGAATTTCCGGTATTCCCAAGAACCTCTTTTGCCTGTGCGTTGAGAGTGCGCAACTCCCTTTCTTCGTCATTTGTCAAACGACGTTTAAACGCAATATTCTGGCGTTGTGTAACAGGCAAAATCCTCATAAAACACTAATCTCTAATCACTACAGATATAGTAAATCACGAACGCCTAAAAAAGTAAAGGTATAAGACCGAATCCCATACCTTTTCCTTAACTTAACCTACCAGCTCCTCTTCGACCTTCTACCAGCCCCCGCCTCTTGCGGGGGAAGCTTTTTGCCAAAGACCTTTGTAGATCTTTCTATTTTAAATTTTCATCAAGTTTTTTAAGAACTTCGTTCCAGTTAGCAATAACATCAGCCTTACCGCATTTCAAAATTGCATCGTTCAACTTGGTATAAGTTTCACCTTTGAATACGTTGTCACCACATTTCCATTGGAACTGTTTAGAGTTTGGTAAATATGTAACGCCTTCAGGTAACGCTGCATTCTCGTTTTTTACGCTTTTGCCGGTTTTGGTTTTTGCATGCGCCCCGTAGAAATCTTTTCTAGCTTTTGTTTCACGTTCTGTTTTCTTCGCTGTAACTTTTGCATCAAAATCAGCTTGTGTACCTTTGCCTTTAATCTTGTCAATTACATAAGTTTTCAAGTATTCAGAGAAAATCTTCAAATCTTTAGTTGTTCCACCATCTGTCATTGCGATTTTCTTTTCTGAACTGCTGATATCTTCTGTATTTCCACCAAGATTTGCCTTAACTTTACCGATTTTTTTAATATAATCATTATATTCAGCAGGCGTGATAAAACCTTTAACATTCAAGGCTTCTACACGTTTGGTAAGCGCTGCAGTGAATTTAATCATAATATCTTTGCTGTTATCCATTTCATAAATACCGTCATATAATTTCGCGTAGTCACCATATTCTTCCATTACTTCAACTATATTATCAGAATTTATTTCACCTGTTGTAAACATAGCCAAAACAGCTTCATAGTCTTTGTCATCATCATTATTGTCCGTATGCTGTTTCAATTTTTGAGTAACTTCAGAAACATCTTGATTAGATGCAATAATCGGTTCTTTAACACCATATTCTTTGCTTAAGGCATCGTTAGTTTTAAGTTCTTTATCGCCTTCGGTTGTAGTAACAGTAGTTTCACCATCAACATTTGATGAACCATTACTACCGGAACCAGCTTGATCAGCCGCTTCTTCTTGCTCTGCTTTGGCTTTTTCTGCCGCATCTTTATCATAAGCTTCTTGCGCTTCAGTGATTCGTTTAAACAATTCATCAGTTTCACCAACAAGCTCTTTTGCAGCGTCAGAAAGAACTTTTATTTTTGCAGCAGCTTCTGATGAAGATAATTTTTCTTCAGAAGCTTGCTTCATAACATCTTCCAATTGCTTCAATAAATCATCAGCCTTTTTCTCCATTGCGAGAACTTCTTCTCTGAGTTCTTTATTTTCCTCAGCTTTCATGAAAGGTTCATCTTTACAAGCACCTATTGATTTTGCTTTACCAAGCTTACTTGCAGTCAATTGTGAATCAATTCTTATACCTGATGCTTCATTCATCTGTGCAAATTGCATTTGTAATGCAGCGATACTAGGAACACCGTAAGTTTGTCCAGTTTGTAATCCCATCGCCGTTTGATAAGGCATACGGAACGCATCAGCTACTGTATAATGCGGTCTACCTGAAAAATTAAAATAAAAACCATAAGGGTATGAAGCATTATGCGTCCATACATTAGCGAATTGAGTATAATTACGAGCAGGCCAGATATTACATGGCTTATATCCTAATGTACCAGTCAAAAAATTAGCCATCGGAAGATATGGATTCGTAAATCCATTGCCAAATAATCCGTAAACTCCATTGCAACCCATATTATTATCCTCGTTTTTTAATTCCTTTGTATATATAAAGTATTTAAACGAGAAATAATTGCTTCTCAGAGGGTTTACAATGTTACATTACTTAACAATCTCACAATATCAGCGCGGCTTAATGATGGATTTATATCTTTTATACAGGTTATTTCATCTGTAGAAACGGGATTTTTAAATATTTTTTCAAGAAGTTCGTGGTTATAATCATACAAAATTGAGCCGTGTTGAAGAATATATCCCTCTTTCCGAAACTGCGCCGAACCGATTAATTTTTTCCCGCAATAGCACAAATCTGCACCGGTCGACACAAGCATGCAGTAATCAAACTTTGTATGCACACCTTTTTCTGCACCAAGCGATAGTTCAATACCTATTTCAGCAAATTTATCAATTAATATTTGACAAATTTCTTTATAAGATTCAACGACATTACCACCGTTTTGCAAATAGGTTACAGGACAGACAAAACTGTATGTAATTTCATCATCGTGCAAAAGCGCACGTCCGCCGGTCAAGCGCCTTACGACATCCAGCCCTAGCGATGTCAGGTATTCATAATCAAGAAAATCATCTTTCTGGTTTCTCCCGAGCGAAACGCAGGCCGGCTTCCAGCCATAAAGCCGAAAAATAGGTTCCACAGATTGTGTTCGAATTGCGTCGTCCAATAGTTCCGAATCAATTCGCATATTCTCAACGCCAGAATTTAGTGAATACTCAACAAACTTCATACAAGAATTATATACCAAAATCCAAACTTAGTCATGAGAACGATCAGCGCTTCATTGCAATAGATTTGTAAGGCAAACTTTACAAAAGTTTAGTAAATTTTTTTGTAACGAAATTGGCATGCCGGAGAACTTTTTCTGCAAAAAAAATATTTTTAGATGTAAAATTAAATCAATAGCTTACCCCGAAAAATTTAATAGGGATAAGACAGAAATAGGGCTCATATGTTTTATTATATGAGGAGTTTTGGAATAAATTAATTTTAAGGCGGACTATAAAGTCCGCCTCTTTATTATATTTTTATAATAAGAAATTTGCTGTCTTTTTTTGCAACTACTTTGTGCTGAGCGTCTTTTTTGAACATAATCATTTCGCCTTTATCAAGTTCAAACTTTTCAGCATCAAAATGAATTTCTATTTCGCCGTCAACAACTAAAACTGCAGCGTCACAGGTTGATGTGTGAGTATCAAGAATTTCCTCTTTTTTAAGCGCGACAGCCTTTAAGGCGCCTGTTTGTGATTCCATCAAAACTTTTTCATCAAGTTCTCTGCCGTCTAGATCAACCAAATCCTTAACTTTCAAAACATTGTAAAACATAACTTACTCCTTTCATTGGTAAACATATATATTAGAAACGATTTTGAGCGATAAAACATCCGACGAAATAGTAAATTTTCTAACAAACAAAAAATAATGCTTGACATTAAATTTTGTTCTTGCTAATATGAACTCACTGGCGATGAGCTGGTTGAAAAAGTGGGCCTTGACCCAATAGAGATATAAATAGTTAACACTTGCGCTTGTAGCTCAGCTGGTAGAGCACTCCCCTTTTAAGGGATAGGTCGCGCGTTCGAATCGCGCCAAGCGCAAAATAAAAGAGGGTTTTAAACCCTCTTTTATTTTGCTGTTTTGCAAAGATTGGGGACGTCTTTTGCGTTCGAGCGCGAGCCGGCAGAGGGCGGAGTGCTTTTGATTGAGGGCAAAGCCCGATTGAAAAACACGCAGACCCGTTTAACGCCGGCGAGCAAGACAATCGCGCCAAGCGCAATTTTTATTACCAATTTTACATTAAGCCCTAAAATGACACACAGGAAAATCCATAGTATGTGGTGTGTTTACTATTTCAATATAGAAGCCAGGTTTTTCTGAAACGAACTGTGATATAACATTTGTTGCCTGTACCTGATTATTATAAGCATATTTCACTGCACTTTTCACTGATGAATATGGATTTTGGCCATGACGTACCATATTAAATAAAGCCTGAGGGATATCTTTAACAATAGTACCAACATTAATTGTACGTCCGGATAAAGAGGCGGCCTCTGTTATTCCTGTAAAAAATTGCATTTGCGCTTTTAATGCAGTAATACTTTCGGGTTTCATACGCAAACCATTACGCTCCAGAATAATTCTGATTGTTTTCTGAACCGCGTCAACATCAGTAACATTATGACGTTTATCGAAAATAACACTCTGTATTTCTTGAGAAATTTTATTTATCAATGCCTCTTTATCCAATGTTTTTGAAGAATAAACGCCGTTATTTACCAGCGCACGGCAAGGAAATTGATTGATAGCGCCCGTTTGACCAACCCTTTCACACTGTGCAACAAAGTATCTCGCAAGCCCACTTGAATTGCCTACAAAATAATCAGTTAAAAAACCTAAATCCTTTTTTATTTGTGCAGCATTTCTTTCAACGCAGTTTCCGGTATCAATAAACATCGGAATAAGTTTGCCTGAACCATTTTCTGTAATAAAATAGTTTCCCATGTGCGGATCACCGTGCATTAATGATTTACCACCTTTTTTCATAAACAAAAACATCTCATCAAATGCTTTTGTAATCACATCGGGAAGCTGTTCAATAACATTATTAGGATTACGAAGCCACGGATTCGCCTCAATTTCTGCGGCATAGCGTGCCTGATATGCAACAGGATTTTCTTGAAAATCTTTCAGCATTTTCATCAGGTTATTCATCTGAACCCCATCAGCTTTTTCCATAATTATACAGCTTGCATCTTGTGACATTTTCGTTATATCAGCTACCTTATAGCGTTTAGCTCCTTGCTGAAGAAGTTTATTATATTTATATTCATACGTAAAATCTAACTCTTTTGCCCAATCTTTATAAAGATTGCTAATCATTCGCTTATGCTCTGCCGCCATATCAGAAGTTGAAGCAAATTCATCAATAAATTTCATAAAAATTCGGTGTTCAAGATTTAGCTGCTCTTGATCAACATTCTTTTTAATCATTTTAACGATAACTTCACGCCCATTCTGGTTCGCCAGATATGTTTCTCCAACAGTTCCGGCGCTTAGTGGTTTTAGCAGTCTAATCCCACTTCTTAATTCTGACATATGTGCAGGGACTTCTGTGTTAAGCCCTTTGTAACCAAGGAGGAAGGCCTCCCCCCCCCCCCCCCC
>JAMPIJ010000031.1 GCA_023662905.1 Fusobacterium sp. | reverse complement strand
ATTAACAAGATTTTTTGTCTTATCGTCTTCAATATTCTTTTGTCAAGGTACTAACTGAGCCGTCCTGTTTAACCCTTTAATCTTTGTGTCACACACTCCGATTCTTATCAGGGTAACATCTCTTTTTCTCGGCTTCCTTATTGTAACTGCTGACAAATTTTTGTCAACTAGTTTTTACAAAAAACTTAAAATTTCTTAATCTCTATTTAAAATTCTAAATCTTCGGCTTGGTGACCGTTCCGTTTTCCTTCCGGCCACATTCATTATTATTACACACTGAATTTTTAATGTCAACACTTTTTTCAAAAAAATTTTAAAAACTTTTTACAAAAGTTAAAAATTACGGAACAGGGTCGTAACCACCGGCGTTTCCAGGGTGGCAGCGGCAGATTCTTTTTACGCCCAGCCAGCCGCCTTTTAAAATTCCGTATTTTTTTATTGCTTGGAGCATGTACTCCGAGCATGTCGGATAAAAACGGCAATTAGGCGGGGTAAGTCTTGAAAACCATTGATATACTTTGATTGCAGAAATCGCAATTCGCTTAAGCATAAGCTTCCCCAATCGTATCTACCGCTTCAACTTTAATATCTGTAATTAATTCAGAATATGAGATTACGACAACTGTTGGCATGTGGCGTTCAAGAAGTTGATAAAGCGGCAATCTTATACGTGGTGAGCATAAAATTACAGGTTGTTGACCGCATGCTTGATGGGCGCGCATCATAGTCGTAGCAGTAGTTTCGATTAGTTCTTGCACCTGCATTGGATTCAACAAGAACATTGTTCCAAGCTCGGTTCTCTGGCAGCTATCGTCAAGAATTTTTTCCCAATCAGCAGAAAGCGTCAGGGCATACAAGACTTTATCGTCCTGAACATTATACAAACAAATTTGGCGGCCGAGCGCGGCTCTCAAACGTTCGGATAAAATATCCGGTTCTTTTGAAAAACGTGCGTAATCGCAAAGTCTTTCAAAGATAAATATAATATCTTTAATAGAAACTTTTTCTCTAATAAGGTTAACGAAAATTTTTCTCAAATCGCTTGTTGAAATAATCGTCGGAACAAGGTCGTTTACAAGTGTCGGGTCTTGAGAACGAACGAGTTCCATAAGTTTTAAGACGTCGGTTTTGGTCATGACATCATCAACGTAACGTCTTACGCATTCTTGCAGATGGGTAACGATTACGTCTGTTGCGTCAACGGCCTGAACCGCACGGGTAGATTTTGCGGCTTCCGCAGAAATCCAGTACGCCTGAGTTTGGTATGTCGGGTCGATACCGATAATCGCGTCTGGCGGAACATCTTTTCTCATACTATCCCACTGGTCAGCGATTACCATGAATTTCCCAGGGTAAACATAACCCGTTGCAACAGTGTTTCCGCGAATTGAAATCATATATTCATTCGCGTCAAGTGCTGAAGAGTCCATAATTCTTATGTTAGGAATAATATAACCGAGTTCGTCGGTAATTCTTTGACGAAGTGCCGCAATTTTCGGAAGCAATTGTCCCTCTTGGTCTGGGTCGGCGATTACAAGCAGGTTAGAACCAACTTGCAAACTCAATGTATCAACCCCTAAGCGTTCGTACATTCTGTTAGGGTTAACAAGGTCTTGCATGTTTTGGCGTACGTTTTCGAGTTGTCCGAGTTGTGATTGAACGTCTGCGTTAATCAATACAGAGAACCCTGCAACGCCCAAACCTACCGCAACAAGCGTAAACGGAAGCCAAGGCAAACCTGTTATCGGCCCTGTTACTGCAAGTAAAAGTGAGAACAAAGCTGAGAAGAACAGCGCGTATGGTTTTGACATAATCTGTCCGGCAACGTCAGAACCCAAAGAAGAGCTTTGCGCAGAAGAACGAGTCATAAAGATACCGGCTGCAATTGACATCAGCAATGACGGAACCTGTGATGAAAGACCGTCACCGATTGTAAGAATTGTATATTTAGCAACCGCATCGGCAATAGGCATCTGGTTCATTACGCAACCAATCGCCAAACCGCCGATAATGTTGATTAACATAATGATAATACCGGCAATCGTATCCCCTTTTACGAACTTCATCGCACCGTCCATAGAACCGAAAAGGTTTGATTCTCTTGATAAGTCTTCACGTTTTTTAGTAGCTTCTTCCGGTGAAATAAGTCCTGCGTTGAAGTCCGCGTCGATTGTCATTTGTTTACCGGGCATCGCGTCCAATGCAAAACGTGCCGCAACTTCCGCGATACGTTCCGCACCTTTTGTGATAACCATGAACTGTACAATCGTGATAATCAAGAAGATTACGCCACCGACAATCATATTACCGCCGGTTACGAACTGTCCGAACGCCTCTACAACTTCACCCGCCTCACCTTTTGCAAGAATCAAACGTGTTGAACCAATCGAAAGTACAAGCCGGAACATCGTACCAATCAGAATAATTGACGGGAATGAAGATAATTCCAATGTTTTTTGAACGTAAAGCGCAAACATCAAAAGCACAATACCGAGTGTAATATTTATACAAATACAAACACTAACAATTGCAGGTGGAAGTTCGCAAAGCAAAATTACAAGCATGAACAGTACGAATACTGCCATGAAAATTTCACTTATAGGATT
Source organism: Fusobacterium sp. (assembly GCA_023662905.1). Lineage (GTDB taxonomy): Bacteria > Cyanobacteriota > Vampirovibrionia > Gastranaerophilales > Gastranaerophilaceae > Gastranaerophilus. Next base: position 10,868 of record JAMPIJ010000031.1, on the reverse strand, counting down.
TGAAGCTGCGCCGCCTCCCCCTTGTTGTGCCGGTTGCCCTTGTGCCATTAAATCTCTCTCAATGCTTTTGTGATGATATCAACCTGCGTGTCGATACTTACATCTATTATCCCGTTTGTTGTTTGAATAATTCCGCCACCCTGCGTCATTGAAGGGTCTGGAACTATCATTATTTTAACATCTAATCCCGCATTTTCCAGTAATGTCGAAATATTTTGTTTGACATTCGGAACATCTGCCGGATTAAGCTTCAACATTATCTTTGTTTCTTCCTTAGACAGGTCACGCAAACACTGTTGAATATTCGCCAGAATTAAATCAGGATTTTGTTGTACCTCTGTTTTAATAATTTTTTTAGCAATATCAATACTTATCGCCAGAATTTCGGGTGCAATAGCGTCGAAAACAGCCTGTTCAGCGCCGGCAAATTTCATAATCTGCGCCCTTAACTGCGCAATATCATTCTCAGCCTGAGCGATTCCGTTGTCGTAACCCTCTTTTGCCGCAGATTCACGAATAGTCATTGCCTCTTCGCGCGCACGGGAAATCAAATTCCTATCGTCAATACGACGAAACCCGCGGCGTCTGTCACCGCGGCGTCTTTCGTAACGCTGTTTAAAATCTATATTATCTAAGTCAAACAGATCAATCTTATAACTGTCGGCCTCTTTCGCGGGTTCCGCTTCGGCCTGCGGCTCATTAACCTCTTCGACTTCCGGTTCCGGTTTCTTGATATTCTTTTTGATTATCATAGCTTATTTCCGCCTGTCAAAAATCTTGACAGATTTTTGTTCGTTCGCTCCACTGACGTTACCGCTCACAACGGCGGTCATCAATTGTTTCGCAACCTGCTCGCCTCACTCACGTGAGTCGACCCGTTGCTACACTCTGGCTCACGCAATATATTATATACTACTTTCAATATGTGAGGCAATAATGTAAGCGACTTTTGACGGCATTTCGACGGTTTCACCCTCAAGCGCGCTGAACACAAAGCGCCTTACACGCGCCCTTTCAGGCTTTAAAAGTAATTCTAATTTTGGCCTATCCATAAAATCCGCAACTGCTTTAATTTTATTTACAATCTTGGTTGGAGATACATTCAAAGGCTGCGCAGGAAGCAAATCTCTAAAATCTCTCAGGCAGTGCATAACCGTACGCGCATCAATTTTCTGCGCAAGGTCAGGCATTCCCATATAACGAATAATGTCGTTGGCCTCATCGGGTTCAAACCTGTCAAGGATAACCTGAACTTTATCCTGCTGCATACGTTGAAACAACATCGCAACAGTAACAAGTTTAAGCATTTTAGCGCTTTCCTCGTCAAGTTTTTCCAACCCGTTCGGCGCTTTAGGAAGATTAACGTTACCCTGCACAGGCGCGCCCTGAGGTCTTCCCTGCGGCGGCGGTGCGCCGGCACCTTGAGGAGGCGGCATTTCAGCTTCCGCCTGCATTTGTTCATCCGCAGACTGTGCCATTGCGTCAATATTTGATTGATTTACAGCCTTTTCCATTAACTCATCGTCAATAAGATTACGGTTTTTCAACTCTTCAATCGCGTCAACGTAAGTTTTTCTAACGTGGTGTTCGATTGCTTCGAGCGCCTGCTCCTGCGGAACATTTTGTCTGAACGCGTTTTTTGAAACCTCAAAAATCGTAAGCGCAATCTTCTGCATAATCGGATCCCAATATTGTCTTGGAATCCCTGAGTTAATAAGGTCAACGGACTTGTGGAACGACCATTCCGCAATGATTTGCGTAATCATTATGGCTTGATCAGCGTTAAATTCGCCGTCTTTATCAAGCGCTTCACCCGCTATCATTGAGAATTTTAATAAAGTTGTTGCGATATATTCTTTTTGATCAGGTGTAAAATTTGGCGGCACAAGCTGTTGAGCCTGCTCGTGCATGCTTTGCGCAAATCCCTTGTAATCAAATCCTTGTATCGCCATTAATTATTCCTTCTCTTTTCCGCCTGTCAAATCAAAGATTTGTTCGTTCCTCCGGCTCTCGCCTCCGTCACAACGGCGGTCATCAATTGTTCCGCCACCTGCTTGTCTTGCTCAACGCAAGCCAACCTGTGGCTACACCTGTCTTACGACTTCTCAATCCAACTCTTAATCTTATCTGCTGCGTCTTCATCGGAAATATCAGAGATATCAGATGAAATTCCGGTCAATGCTTCAACAAGCTGGTCGATAGACGGAGCCTGCGGAATATCTTGCTGCGTAATCGCACCGCGTTGTTGAGTTTCCATCAAGCCCTGTGCAAGTTCTGATTGCTGAGCTGTCAACTGGTTCGCTCTCATATTGATAGCTTGAAGCTGTTGTTCCTGTTGGCTTGCCAACTGACGTAAGCTTTCAACTTCTGCCTGTTGTTCTTCTCTTGCGCGTTTAATCTTGTTAGAAACATGTCCAATGATGAACAACGCTGCCAATGCTGAAATCGCAACCGCAAGCCACCAAGGGTTGCCCGTTTTATCAGGTTCAGCAAGCTTAACCGGTCTGTCTGATGCAAGGTAAGGATCTTGTGAATCTGAAAATGCGATTGAAACATTTTTAGAACTAGCTTTTGGACTTGCTGCTTTCGCGATTAAATCTTTCAACTCTTCGATAGTTGTATTTGCCGGAAGCGCACTCTTTTCAATAGTTACAGCGATTGAAATCTCTTCCATTACCCCCGGTTTAATATATTCATTAACCTGAGTTTTAGTAACGCCGTATTGAGTTTCGGTTGCCTGACGTGAGTAATTTCTGTTCTGGCTAGAACTTGCATCACCTTGAGCAAGACCGTTTGGAAGATAAACACTAACAGCGTTAATTCCCTTGCTTGTGTCAGCAGTCTGATCGCCCAAACCCTCTTGGAAAGATTGTTCGGTAACAGCTGTTTTTTGAGTCGGATCGTAAATTATACTGAATTTCTCGATAGGTGATTGAACAAGGTGAGTGCTGACAGTTACAACATAATTTCCTTTGCCGTTAAGGAGTCTATCCAACTGTGCGGCAACTTTTTTCTGCATATATCTGTCGTTTTCTTCAAGTTTTGCAAGCATTTCGTCCTGCGCACCCATCAAACTGTGGTAAACATTTCCGTTTGTATCAGTAATCGCAATGTTTTCATTAGTTAAACCTGAAACGCTTCCCAAAAGGAGGTTAGAAATAGCTTTAACCTTTGTTTGGTCTAACTTTTCACCGATAGGCATCGTAATTTGAACCGTAGCGGTTACAGGTTTCTGGTTTGCCGCAAACATTGATTGTTCCGGAATAGAAATGAATACAGACGCGTTTTCAATCGGGTTAATCTTTCTGATAAGACGTGACAACTCACCGTTAATCGCACGTGCAAGACGGATTTTTTTGTCTTCCTTGGTAGAAGTGAAATCGCCTTTGTCGAAGATTTCAAGGCCTACGTTCTGGTCGAAAAGTCCGCTCTCAACGATTGCGATAATCGCTTTGTCGCGTTGTTCTGTCGTACATCTTTTTCTACCTGTAGTACAATCGCCTTTTTTAAGAAAAATTCTTGATTTTGTACCGTCAACGGCTCTACTTGCCGCAATATCCTGTTTTGCAAGTAGCGCTTGAATTTCAAGAGCTTTGCCTAAATTGTCCGTTGTCAAAAGGTCAACGTCTTCTTTGATAGGTTCTGAACTGACTTCCACATCTGCTTTCTTGTTTCCCCCGCCGGCGTTAACCGTAATCGGTACGATAATCGCAAGAAGCACAACCAGCACACAGCCACCTACCAGTGCAAAAAATAAAGGTTTATTCTCTTGTAATTTCTGTAAAAATTCCATGTCTGCCCTATATCAACTTATTGTTTTATATGTTATACCTGTATCTGCATAACCCTATCATAAGCGTTGATAACTTTACCGACAGCCTGAGTTGCAATGTTAACAGTAACTTCTGATTTTGCCATCGCAATCATTACATCGTGAACATCAACGTTATTGTTCCCTGTCATCGCGTCTTTCAACAAGTTATCAGGTGCGTTAACTTCCTGATTGAAGTTTTCTAACAAGCCTGAAAATACCTGTTTGAAATCCGGTGAATTTGTTGTTTCAACCCTGCTTGTTCTCATAGGCTGCATATCTGCAATACCTGTGTTAATCTTTGAGTGTTGAATTCTTCCCGCCAAGTCATATTGAGGATAAAAACTGTTATACATAAGTTTTAGCCCTTTCTTATAAATACCATATTACATGATATTTATATATTATGTACCCCTCTTACGCCAAAAATCCTCTTTTTAGTGGAGGAAATTTAGGAGATTTCGTACATCGCTACTACTTTACCCTCTTAATGATAATCACGCAAAAGTCATGTTACTGGCGACGTGCAGGCCAGCCGTAAATTTGATAAATATTGTCAATATCTTCCGGCAAAATTGTCTGACCGGCTTCAATCTTATCAAACATTATACTCTCAGGGTTTGATGATGACTGCAAACCGATAACTTTACCGACTTCGTGAAGCATTACGCGATAAATTTCTTCATCATTTTTAGCTTTTTTCGCCGCATCTTTTTCGATTTCCTCATCAAAAACAGCGTTAATCACAATATTTCCGTGTCTAAACGAGTTGGTTTGCCCCTGAAGACTTGTATTCCCTGAATTCTTCGCCCCCTCGCCGGATATTTGATTAAATTGAACTTCAATCTCAGCCAATCTTAAATCGCGCGGATTGCTGGTTTGAAAGAATTGAATTTTACGTCCCAATCGGCCTTCCCATTCCTTAAACGCACGCGTAATCTGCGCTGAATATTCCTGATCCTGCGGAACATAAACCATCACCATGTTTTTATTCCAGTGCATTCCCTCTGCAAGAACCGGCATTGATAAACCTGACAACAACAAAAGTCCTACAACTATTTTCCAAACTTTCATCATAAATCCTCCTAATCTAAGGATAATTTAAGCGGCTCAAAAATGCAATAACATTAAGCTATAGTTCCAATTCTTTCTCAAAATTAATCAAATCGTGAACCTTAACGCCTAAACCGTCTGCGATTCGCGCCAATGTATCCAGACTCGGCGAACGTTCCATACGTTCAAGCCTGCCAATATAACTGGAATCAACCCCGCATTTTTCGGCGAAACTCTCCTGTGACAAACAATATTTCTTACGAAAATTCTTTATTCGTTTAGCAAATTTTTTAGATATAACGCTTGACATACAGGGAAATATATGCCATACTATGCCAATAGTCCACGGCCATTAGTCCTGACGATTGGGTAAAAACTACGGCGAACAGAGGGCGTGGCGCTAAAATTTATAACCATGGAATGGATACATTAACTTAACCTGAATATTATGGTCGGGAACCAGTCACCCCCGACCTTTCTTTATTTATAAAAATCAAAATCTTCAGGAAGTTCATGTTCAATCATCAATGCGAAGTCCGAAAAACTCATACCGAAAGCATTCGCAAGTTTCCACATTGTCGTAATCTTTGTATCACTAACACCTTTTTCCAAATAAGATAACAAACCATTTCCGATATCATATTCGTATGAAAATTTATTTATCCCTGTATTACGCTTAACACGTTCGCGTTTAACAACCTTGCCAATCGCTTTTAACAGGACATCTTTATTAGTTTCCAACATTTCTTTATCAACATCTTGCATGTTTTTAATTGTAATGTTATAATATTTATATGTTATTGACTATACTCTATGCTATATAGTATTAACGAAAGGATGGATTATGAAAAAAACAAATAGCGTTTCTGCGCAGAATGCAAGTGTGCGTTCTGCGTTTACGATGGCAGAAATTTTGCTGTCATTGACTATTATAGGGGTTGTTGCGGCAATTACTTTACCAAGTTTGACAGGTAACATTAACGAAAGAACTTGGAACACTCAACGTAAAGCTCTTTATGCACGTATGTCACAAGCAGTAGCGCTCATGCCGGCACTCAACGGATTTGGCACTGTTACTGAGGGAACCGACGCTAGCGGTTCTACTATAGTTACAGAAGACAATGCTGCTGAAACTTTTATCACATCAGGACTTTCTAAAGTTCTAAAGATTAACAATATTTGTGATAATACCCATTTGTCAGACTGCGGGTTAGCATCGCAATACACAGATATGCTAGGTTCTAAAAAAGACACCCCAAAAACATTATATGAATTAAGCTCCTACTTTAATTTATCGTTTAACGAAACAGGAGGCCAATCAAAATCTTACCATCAGGCTAATACAAAAGCAGCGGCATTTGAAACCGCTAACGGCGAAAGCGTTCTTGTATTTTATAACCCTTATTGCCAGTCTGAACTTGGTAAAGGACATTTAGATGATTATGCACAAGATAAAATGTGTGCAAACTTCATTTTTGACTTAAACGGTTCTAAAGGGCCGAATACAGTAGGTAAAGATATCGGCATAATGTCAATAATTTACCCTACAGACTCGGTGGTAGTTGCCCCAACACCTGTTCATAAAATTTCAGGTACATATACACAGCAACAGGCAAGCCAGACTTGTCGAAACAAAGACGATGAGTCAAGACTTCCAAACGAACAAGAATTTATGTCGTTATTTTATAATACAAAATTTGTAGGCAGACTCGGGGATAGTTCATTCTATTGGACAAGTACACTAACAGATTCCAATTATGCCAAAGCATTTGACATGACTAAAGGACGTATTTATACCTATACTAGAGATAAAGAAATCGCAGTTCAGTGCGTAAAACGATAATAAAAAAGACCCGAATGGGTCTTTTTTATTCTTCATCCAAACTTAATACAGCCATGAAAGCTTCTTGTGGAACTTCTACGCGGCCAACGGATTTCATACGTTTTTTACCACGTTTTTGTTTCTCGAGAAGTTTTCTTTTACGAGAAATATCACCGCCATAGCATTTATCGAGAACGTTTTTACGCATTGCTTTAATCGTTGTTCTTGCGATTACGCGTCCGCCGATTGCAGCCTGAACAGGAACTTCAAACAGTTGTTTCGGGATAATTTCCTTCAATTTTGCGGTTAATTTTTGTCCGATATAGAACGCGTTGTCTTCGTGACAGATTACCGAAAGCGCGTCAACGATTTCGCCTGCCAAAAGAACGTCAAGTTTTACGAGTTTTGAGCGTTTGTAATCGTGGAATTCATAATCCAAACTTGCGTAACCTTTTGTTCTTGACTTCAACTGATCGTAAAAATCTGTAATAACTTCACTGAGCGGAATATGGTATTCCAAGTTTGCCCGAACTTTATCAATATATGTCATATTGATAAAAATTCCGCGTTTAGTCTGACATAAGTCCATCAAAGTTCCGACGTAATCGTTCGGAGTAATGATTTGGACTTTTACGTAAGGTTCTTCGATATAGTCGCGAACCTGTGCCGGCGGAAGATTTGCAGGGTTGTCGATTTCAACCATTTTGCCGTCAGTCGTGTAAACCTTGTAGATTACAGACGGTGCGGTTGTGACAAGCGCAAGGTTGTATTCGCGCTCCAAACGTTCCTGCGCGATTTCCATGTGAAGCATTCCCAGGAACCCGCAGCGGAACCCGAAGCCCAATGCGCTTGAGGTTTCAGGCTCAAACGTAATACTGCTGTCGTTGAGTTTTAATTTTTCGAGCGCCTCTTTCAAATCATGATAATCCTCGTTATCAACAGGATACATGCCGGAAAATACCATCGGCAAAGCTTCTTTGTAACCGTCGAGTGGTTCTTTGGCAGGGTTTTCAACACTTGTGAGAGTGTCGCCGACAAAACGAGTAAGTTCTTTAATAGAACCTGCGAAATACCCTACGTCGCCGCAAATAAGTTCTTCTGTCTGAACCCTTGCAGGCGTTTGATAACCGAGTTCTACGACCTCGTATTCTTTGCCTGAGGCCATAAATCTGACTTTTTCACCGACACGCATTTTGCCGTCCATAATTTTGAAACAGCAAACAGTTCCTAAATACTGATCATACGCACTGTCGAAAACAAGCGCACGGAGCGGTTTGTCGCACGTATCTTCAGGCGGCGGAACGAATTCAACGACCGCTTCAAGAACATCTTCGATACCGATTCCGGCTTTTGCACTTACAGGAATCGCCATTGAGGCGTCGATTCCTAAAACTTCTTCGATTTCCTGTTTAACACGTTCGACATCGGCTGATGGCAGGTCGATTTTGTTAATTACAGGAATAATTTCCAAATTCTGTTCGATTGCAAGGTAAACGTTTGCAAGAGTTTGGGCTTCTACCCCCTGAGTTGCGTCAACGATTAACAACGCGCCCTCGCACGCCGCAAGTGAACGGGAAACTTCATAAGAAAAATCCACGTGACCCGGGGTGTCAATAAGGTTCAGGACATAATCCTTGCCCGCTTTGGATTTGTAATTCATACGCGCTGAGTTCAATTTAATAGTAATTCCGCGCTCACGCTCAATATCCATTGAGTCTAAAATCTGGTTTTGCATATCGCGTTGGGCTACAGTTCCGGTAAATTCAAGAAGTCTGTCGGCAAGTGTAGATTTTCCGTGGTCGATATGCGCTATTATACAAAAGTTTCTAACATTTTCTCTATATTTTTTCATAATTAAAATTATATTTGAAAAATACCCGAGTACAAGAGTTTGCTTTATAAAAGTTTATAGTATAATAAGTATATTATGTTTAAACGTTACGTAAAAGATTTAGTAAATATTGCATTGCCCATCATAATGGGGAACCTTGGATTTATTTTGATTGGTGTGGGCGACGTATTGATTGCCGGCCGCCATTCGACAGATACACTCGCGGCGATTAGTATTGCAACCGCGATTATCAACTGTATTGTAACTTTCGGTATCGGGATTCTCACCGGAATCTCTCCGATTTTGTCAAACTACAGGGGCGAAAATCAGGACGCAAAAAGATATTTCTTCTCTGCGATTCGATTCGCAATAATTTTATCTGTTCTGATGTCGCTTGTAATAATCAGCTTTATCCCGATTATTGACCATCTGGGATTTGAAAAACATCTTGTTCCGATGATTAAACAATATATGTTAATCACGGCGTTCTCAACTTTCGGGGCATATATTCACTGCGCGGTAAAAGAGTATTTACAAGCGTTCGAAATCGTATTCATCCCGAATCTGGTCACAGTATTTTGCGTATTCTTGAACGTAGCGCTAAACCTATTACTCGTATTCGGCTTCGGCCCTATCCCGTCACTTGGCGTTGCAGGGCTTGCGATTGCAAGTTTAATCGTAAGATACGTGATGGGCTTAACCCTTTATTTCTACGCACTATTCAAAATGCGCCCGCGCGATTATCACCACACTGGCTTCTACAAAAGCCTTTTGAGAATAGGTTTACCGATTTCATGCGCTATTCTGGTAGAATTCGTAGCATTTAATATTATAGTTATATTCTTAGGAAAAGTTTCAGGTGTTTACGCGGCGGCTCAAAACGTTGTCTGCACGCTCACAACTGTTTCGTTTATGGTTCCGCTCGCAATCTCCAACGCGATTGCCGTTAAGGCAGGTTTCGCAAACGGCGCACACAATACGGTAGACTTTAAACGTTACTCGTTCATCGGAATGGCACTTTGTACAGGTTTTATGGCCGTGAGTGCGGTTATCGTAACGTTGTTCCCTGATTTCCTAATCGGCCTGTTTACAAAAGACGCAGAACTGATAAAAATCACGGTTCCGGTTGTCGTATACCTCGGAATCTTCCAGATATTCGACGGGCTTCAAATCTCACTTGCCGGCGTATTCAAAGGCTTGAAAAATACAAAAATCGTATTTATCGCAAACTTTATTGCATACTGGCTGATTTCAATTCCACTAGGCTACACTCTGGCGTTTAAATACGGCTTAACGCTTCTGGGATTCTGGATAAGCTTAATCGTCAGCGCAATAACACTTTGTATTATAATGTTGACATATTTCAGATACAGTTTAAAAAAAATGACGGCCTAAGCCGTCATTTTTTTATCGTTTTACACAGCGAACAGTCCTACTATCAGTGCGAACGTGCGTATCCCAATATCCGGTACTCATATTCAACGCTCTGGCCTCTCCATTTTCCCACAAATCGCTAGTCCAGTAGCAATACGAACCGTAAAACGCTAAGCCAAAAAGTTTCTGGTTATAAAATACAGAAACCATTTCTGCCAGATTAGGAATCCGACTTTCACTATCCGCTTCCGCACATTTTCTGCCTGCCTCATTATGTTGAACTTGAGTAATATCCCTAATAGTCGGCACAGGAGCGACAACCACAGAATCCGAAGGATATAACACCGTAATCACACCAATATCTTTTCCAACCGTGTTAGGCCCCTTAGAACCATTCAAGTCATAGATAAAATTCGCACAAACTTTACTTTGTGAATATGTCATTTTTTCTTGCATATTGGCCCGACAATTAGGGTTATAAAATAATGCTATTGATTCTCCATTTTGCGTTTCAAATGCAGCGACCTTAGTATTTAACGTAGCATTAGGGTCAGAATTGACTGTGCCGTTAGCTTGTGTATAAGCCCCACCATACAATAAGCTGTTAAGATCAGATAACTGAGTCGGAAAAGCGCTAAACGTAATACTACCATTTATCCCTGTAACCTTTGTAGGCAACCCGCAATCCTCAAGATTCTCGTGATTACAGATGTTATTAATTTTCAAAACTTTTGAAAGCCCTGCGGTTAAAAAGGTTTCAGCAGCCTGATTTTCAGTTGTGGAAGCATTGTCATTAACTCCGTACCCGTTAAGTGCAGGCATTAAAGCAATCGCCTGCGAGAATCTCGCATAAAGCGCTTTGCACTGAGTGTTCCAAGTGCGTTCGTTAATGTTGCCGGTCAAAGACGGCAGCGTTATCGCTGCAACTACGCCAATAATTGTTAATGACAGGAGTATCTCCGCCATAGTAAACGCAC
>JAMPIJ010000030.1 GCA_023662905.1 Fusobacterium sp. | reverse complement strand
CCTTTACAATGGCGGAGATACTCCTGTCATTAACAATTATTGGCGTAGTTGCAGCCATAACACTGCCGTCGTTAACTGGTAACATTAACGAACGAACTTGGAACACTCAGAGAAAAGCACTTTATGCAAGATTTTCACAGGCTATCGCGCTTATGCCAGCGTTGAACGGCTATGGAACAGTAACAGAAGCAACTTCTTCGGCTTCTGCTATAGATACAGCCGCAGAAACATTCATTACCGCTGGGCTTTCAAAAGTTCTAAAGATTAACAACATCTGTGACGCTGAACACCTTGAGGATTGTGGGATTCCTACCAAAATCACAACCGCTACACCTGATAATAATTTGGTTGTATCAAATATTAAAAACATTGCTTCTTTTAACTCAATGTTTAGCGCTATTAATACCAATGCGGCTGCGTTTGAAACCGCAAACGGTGAAAGCATTCTAGTTTATTACAATCCAAAATGCACTGCAGATATGAATCAAACAACAGGTTTTAGAGTATATGATAAAATGTGTGTTAATTTTGTGTTTGATTTGAACGGTAGCAAGGGGCCGAATACTTTTGGTAAGGATATCGGGCTTATTACTGCATTTTATCCCTCAGATCCGGTTGTCGTAGCGCCGTTTCCGGTTGTCAGATCGTCAACCACCGGTACGGTTCAGGTTCCGAATTTAGAAACCGCTCAGAAATCTTGTCGTGAGGATTTTGATAATGCGCGTTTGCCAAATAGGGAAGAATTGATGGCGATGGCGGCGAATGCACCACTTTTTGGCAGAGATGATTCCTTGAGCGGCTTTGGCTTTACATCTTCAAGTACAGTTGATTCTACTAACGTTTGGCATGTTCAGTATGGAAACGGGGCTGTATATCCAAATGGAAAAGCTAACAGGTCGATGGCATGGTGTATTAACCGTTAAAAAAAAAGCGCCCCGTGGGCGCTTTTTTTATATCTTATGCATCGCAAGTGCCACAATGTCGTTGTAAAGCACTATCACCATCAGCAGTATCAGGAACATAAATCCTGCAGTTGCAATTGAGTTTACCATTTCTTCATCTAGCGGTCTGCCGTAAAGCTTTTCTATAATTAAAAACATTACGTGGCCGCCATCCAGTGCAGGTATTGGCAGGAAGTTCACAATCGCAAGGTCAAGCGAAATTAATGCTGTTAAAAGCAATCCTTGCCAGAAACCGTCCTGTTGGATTACGTCGCCGCCGTATTTTACAACCGCGACAACTCCGTGCATATTATCCAGTGGAACCTTGCCGCTGAATAGCTGCCACAATCCTTTTAATAGCATTTTTGTCTGGCTGTACAAATAATTCCAGCTTTCTGTAACTGCTGATTTTAATGTTTTTGTTTCCACAAATACACGTTTTTTGTCAAGTTCAACGCCCACAACGCCTTTGTCATTTGCATAAATCGGTTTAAGGTTAAGTGTTTTGCCGTCACGTTCAATTGTCATATTCAGCGGGCTTGCAGTATCACTCAGCGCAAACGCTAAGTCCGCAAGGGTTGTCAGACCGTCCGCTTTGTAAGTGTTTTTACCCTCTGCCGCGTTGCGAAGAGCTTTTTGACGGTCGTTTAGAGTGATTTTATCATCCGTGATTCGTTCATAACCGCGAAGCATATCGTCACTCAGGTGAATTTCGGCTTCCGATGTCGTTTTCGGAAGTTTTATGAGCGTGCCGGCCGGTAGTAATTCTCCGCCTGTAAATTTCGGATTGAGTTTCTGTAACTTCTCAAGCGTTGTCTTAACCGAGTCTAATGAAACTGCACCGTCAAATTTTCTGCTTTTTATCGCATAAAGTTGGAACGCATAAGCGCTGTCGATAGGACTTCCGTTGATTTCAACGATTTTGTCGCCCTGTTTTAGGCCAGAAGTTGTAATAGCCGCATTGTCCTTAGGACTCAATGCTTTAATATATGTGTCATAGTTTTCGGTTGGAAGTTTACCCCAGCATAGTGCGGTCAAGATTACAATAAAAATTGCGCACAGAATATTTGCAAAAACACCGGCAGACACAACAACGAAGCGTTGGTAAATCGGTTTGTTTGCAAATCTTTCTGGTGAATCTTTCGGCATTGTGTTGTCTTTGTCGTCGTCAGGGAACGAAACATATCCGCCAAGTAGGAATGCGTGAACAACGACAAGCGTTTCGCCGCATTGTTTTTGCCACAATATCGGCCCGAATGGAAGTCCGAATCCAAAGCGTTCAACTTTTATTTTGAATAGTTTTGCCGCCAAGAAGTGGCCTGCTTCGTGAACCAGAACCAGAATACTGATTAACAAAAGCATTGCAACTATTGATATGAGGTTTTTGGTGAAGCTTTTCTTATCGAATTTGAACGTTAAATTCTTTTTGAAATTTTTTAGGACTTCTGATTTTGGCGAATAAATGGTGTTTACTTGATATTCAACATCATCAAACGAAGCTGATTTAAGATTCGTTGTTTTGCCATCGCGCTCAACCTGAACTATTGTGACATCGTTTTCAAATCCGTTGTTTTTTTTGTTTATGACAGATTTGAGCGTATTCGCGCCGGTGATATTTGTTCCGTTGACGTTCAGAATCTTATCGCCAGCCTGAAACTGTGAGGTTTCAGGCGCGCTTTTAATTATTGTGTCATAGTTTCCTGATGGTACGAAGTTAATCGCAATCAAGCCGATAATAATGCTTGATAAAAGCATCATAATAATTGACGAGAATGTCAGGAGGGCTTTTTGACCTTTTGTGCATTTCTCTTCTGAACTACTTTCCAGATATCCGCCGAAAAAGAGCGGATAGATTATAAGTTCCGTGTCATTAAACTTCTTTGCGAAAACTGGTTTGCCCCAGTCGATACCTATGACAAACTTTTCTACAGGAAGTTTAAGGCGTTTTGCCGCGATAAACCGTCCAATTGTGAATGTTAATTTTAATATGCTTAAAACTATAATCGCAATGATAAATGACATTAATTTATTTCCTTATAATAACTCTTTCAAATAGTTTGGCAATGCAAATCTTGCAAGGTGGTAGTCCTTGTTGTAGATTTTGCAGGTTTTAGTGATTTTTTCACAGCGTTCTTCATCAATGTATGATAAAGGTTTTACAGTTTCAGAGCAATATGCCCATGCCCAGTATCCGCCCGGGTAGGTCGGAATGTTTGAGGTGTAAGTTGAAACAATCGGGAACACTTTTTTCAACAAGTCGTACATTTTTTTGATTTCTTTTTTGTTTACGACAGGTGATTCTGATTGCGCCGCAATGATTCCGCCCTCTTTCAATGATTCTTTAACGTTAGTGTAGAATTCTTCTGTGAATAAGCCTTCACCAGGACCCATCGGGTCTGTTGAGTCGATAAGAACGATGTCGAACATGTTTTTCTTGTCTTTGATGTATTCGATAGCGTCTTCAACAAGAATTTCGCATTTAGGGTTGTCGAGTTCGCAAGCGATTGTTGGTAAGAATTTTTTGCAAGCATCGATTACCATTCCGTCGATTTCGCAAAGAACAACTTTTTCAACAGTTTCGTGTTTGAGAACTTCTCTGACAGTTCCGCCGTCGCCACCGCCGATAACCAGAACGGTTTTAGGACATTTGTGGTTCATCATCGGAATATGTGCAATCATTTCGTGATAGTGCCATTCGTCACCCTCTGTGGTCATCATTAAATCATCAAGTGTCAAAACTCTGCCGAGTTCGCTGTCTGATTCGAAAACTTCAACTTTTTGGAAGTCTGATTGACCTTCGAAAAGTACATCTTTTTTCTTAATCGCAATACCGAAACCAGCCGGTGTTATTTCTTTGTAAAATTCTGTCATCTTTTTATACTCCTTTTGATAATACGTGCAAATGCAGGTGGAAAACTTCCTGCCCCTCTTCTTTTCCAGTGTTTATCTGAACTCTGTAAGACTTAATCCCGAGTTTTTTCGTAACCTCTTTAACTCCTTTGATGAGTTCAGCCATAAGTTTTTCGTCCTCAAGTTCGTTCAAGGATTCAACGTGAACCTTTGGAACAACAAGCAAATGATATTTTGCCTTAGGGTTAATATCTTTAAATACAACAAGATAATCGTTTTCCAACAAAAATTCGGTGTTAAAATCACCGTTGATTATCTTACAAAAGATACAATCGTTTCCCATGTTTCTTCTCCTTACAAATATCCCTTTTTCTTATATTATTACAAAAATGATAAATGTAAATTGATTTCTCACATGTTTGTTATAAAATAGTTTCAGATGTCTATAAGAAAAGAGGATAATAAAGTATGTTAGTTACAAAGATGAAATCGCACAATTGCGGCGAATTGAATTTGAACAATATCAATCAAGAAGTTACTTTATCCGGCTGGGTAGCATGTGTTCGTGACCTCGGCGGTATTTTATTCGTTGAATTGAGAGATAGAAGCGGATTCTTCCAAATCGTTGCAAACCCGCAAATTAACCCGCAAGTACACCAAGTGCTTGAAAAAGTTCGTTCAGAATACGTTATTACTGTTAAAGGTAAAGTTACACGCCGTCCTGAAGAAACTTACAACGAAAAATACGCAACAGGTCAGGTTGAAATGTACCCTGAATCTATCGAAGTCCTTTCTGAATCAAAAGTTTTACCGTTCGTTCTTGACGACGATAACGTTTCAGAAGATGTTCGTTTGAAATATAGATATTTAGATATCAGACGTGAAAAAATGCTTGGCAACTTAGTGCTTCGCCACAAAATCGTTCAAGCTATCAGAAACACGTTGAATAACAAAGATTTCTTAGAAGTTGAAACTCCAATTCTTATTAAAACAACTCCAGAAGGTGCTAGAGATTACCTCGTTCCATCTCGTGTACAAGAAGGTAAATTCTATGCGCTCCCACAATCTCCACAAATCTTTAAACAACTCTTGATGGTTGGCGGTATCGAAAGATATTATCAAATCGCAAAATGCTTTCGTGACGAAGACCTCCGTGCTGACAGACAGCCTGAGTTTACTCAAGTCGACCTTGAAATGTCTTTCGTTGAACAAAAAGACGTTATCAAAGTTGTTGAAGACATCATCGTTGACGCGTTCAAAGCTGCTGGCGTTGAAGTTAAACCTCCGTTTATTCAAATGCCTTGGCAAGAAGCTATGGACAGATTTGGTTCTGATAAACCGGATACACGTTTCGGCTTAGAACTTTTCGACCTTGGCGATATCATTATGCAGTCTGAATTCCAAATTGTTAAATCTACTCTTGAAAAAGGCGGCATCGTTCGTGGTATCAGAATCCCTGGCGGCGCTTCTTACTCAAGAAAAGATATCGATGATATCACAAAATTAGCAATGTCATTCGGTGCAAAAGCTCTTGCTAACATCATTTATCAAGAAGACGGCACTGCAAAATCTCCTGTTATGAAATTCGTTACAGAAGAACAGGCTAAAATGATTCAAGACCGCGCAGGTGCAGTTGCCGGCGACATCATCTTCTTCGTTGCAGATAAACCGAAATTGGTTTACGACATTATGGGAAGATTAAGACTTCACTTTGGTAAAAAGTTGAACCTTATTGACGACGCAAAACACGCGCTTCTCTGGGTTGTAGACTTCCCTATGTTTGAATACAGTGAAGAAGAAGGCAGATTTATGGCAATGCACCACCCATTCACTTCACCTTGCCTTGAAGACTTGGATAAATTGGATAGCGGTGACTTGGGTAACGTTAAATCAATCGCTTACGATATCGTTTACAACGGTACCGAACTTGGCGGTGGATCTGTCAGAATTCACTCATCAGAAGTTCAAAAGAAAATCTTCAAAGCTCTTGGCTTAACCGAAGAAGAAGCAATTGAAAAATTCGGATTTATGGTTAACGCACTTCAATACGGAACACCGCCTCACGCAGGCCTTGCAATCGGTTTGGATCGACTTGTCGCATTACTTGCAAGAACCGATTCAATCCGTGACGTAATCGCGTTCCCTAAAAACTCAGGTGCAAAAGACCTCATGAGCGACGCTCCAGGGGAAGCATCTCTCCAACAATTAAGAGAACTTCACTTGAAAAGCACAGCGAGAGTTAATCAATAAATTAAATCGGGCGGGTTTTAAAACCCGCCCGATTATTTATCAACCTAGTTCGTCATATTGATTTTCTTCTTCTAGTTCTTTTTGTCGCTGTTCGTCATATTCTTTGCGGAATTCTTCATCTTCATAGTACATTCGTTCAAAGTAATTATCTTCTTCTTCCTGTTCACGAAGCTTTTGTTCTAATTTATTTGTTTCATTATCCAATGTGAGCATTCCTGCTGCTACGCTACCCGCAGGCCCAAATATAGCACCGCCAATAACACTGTTTTTGACAGCTTTTTGACTGCCTTCACCTGAGGTCGTCGCCGCAATAAATAACGGTGTCGCTAATGTGGCTCCTGCATAAGCGTATGCCAATTTTTTACCGCTCAATTTTGTAGCATCTTTCATAAAGTTAAATTGCGCAAAATGTGCTAACGTAGTTGTTCCTGCAATAGTTCTTGTTCTTGCATCTTTAAATTGTTTTAAATAATTCTTTTGTCCTGCTTTAATAAATAAGCGTGATAATGCTGATACTGTTCCCATAAAATATCCCCTTTCATATTTTCCCCTGATAGGTTTATAAAGTTTTTTCCCCCGTAGTGATTGCTTAACCGAGTGGTAAATGTTAAGAAAATGTTACATTGGCTGGTCGTGACTTTTCAACAACCAGCCAAATATGGATGGCACTCAGTGCCTAACAAACGTAGCAGGCAAGGAGTTCGGCTCCGGTTGCTTTCATTTTCTTTAGGGCGCGCATTTCGGTTTGACGAATGCATTCTTTTGTGACGCCGTATAAATTGCCGATTTCTTCTAAAGTTTTCTTGGCTGTGTCGCCTAAGCCAAAACGCATTTTTACAACTTCTTGTTCGCGATCTTTAAGGCTGGAAACAATACTGTAAATATCTGTTTTTAAGCCCTCAAACTCAACTTCTTCTTCGACAGATACGTTTTCATCACGGATAATTTCAGCGAGCGTCATATCTTTGTTGTCGTCGTTGTTTAGAGTGCTTTCGAGTGAAAGGCTTTTTGAATATGCAGACAAAAATGTGTCGATTTTATCAGGTTCAATATTCATTTTCTTTGCGACTTCGGTGTTTGAAACAGTTTTGTTTTCTTCGCGTTCTAATTCACGTTTAACTTTTGAGAATTTAGACAAAGTTTCTTGGATATATACAGGTATTTTCATGCAGTAACCTTGTTCTGAAATTGCTTTGAACATCGCCTGCTTAATCCACCAGTTTGCATAGGTGCTGAATTTGTAACCTAAATTATGGTCGAATTTTTCAACAGCAATCATCAAACCGATGTTTCCCTCTTGAATTAGGTCGCTCATCGGGATTTTAGAGATGTGGATTGTCTTTTTGGCAATCATCACAACAAGACGTAAATTAGCTTCAATAAGCTTTTGTTTGGCTTCAATGTCGCCATCCTGAATCTTTTGGGCTAAATCTCTTTCTTCTTCAATCGTGAGCGCTGTATAGTGCGAAATTGATCTGATATACTCGTTCATCAAATCGTTTTCGTCGCAACTGAACACATCATCTCTTGCAGGGTTTGAAAATTCACATTTTTTCATTTTAATAACGCTATCTTTTGGCATAACACGAGGCTCCTTCTCTTCTAAAAGGCTTTTAACAAACGGGAAAACTAAACACTTATATACTAAGTATATACTAGGATATATAATAAAATCAAGTTAGTATTAAGAAAATGTTACAAATAAGAATAATTTGCAACGAGGTTGGTTTGTTGTAGAATGGATTTTGGAGGGCAAAAATGAGTAAATATAAATTGATTATATTAGCTGTAGTGACACTTTTGGCAGGGTTTCTGGCGGGCTTTTTGCTTGGCGGAAAATCTGAAGTTGTGAAAGCTGAAAAACAGGTCGTGACGACAAGCACCGGTGAGGTTAAGGAAATTGGCAAGCCTGCGTTGATATACTTTTTTGCAAAAGATTGTTCATCTTGCCAGAAGTTTAAACCGAATTGGCTTGTTTTAAAGCGCAAATATAAAGATAAATTTAATTTTATAGAGATTGATGTTGATAACCAGATGAACGCGCCTTTGTGTATTGAGTTTATGATAAATGTTATTCCACAGGTATATCTTGAGGATGCGCCGTTCAGAAACAGGGTGTTTATTAACCCGATTATGTATCATTACATGCCTCGTTTTCAAGACGAATTGAACCGTTATTTGCAAATGCGTGAGATTTTGAAAAAGGGTGTTTCGTAATATTTGTTAACAATTGACAAAAAAATAGCAAATTTCGATTTTGAGAGA
This sequence comes from Fusobacterium sp., assembly GCA_023662905.1. Lineage (GTDB taxonomy): Bacteria > Cyanobacteriota > Vampirovibrionia > Gastranaerophilales > Gastranaerophilaceae > Gastranaerophilus. The sequence goes on along the minus strand of JAMPIJ010000030.1, from coordinate 5,228 downwards.
ACTTTATATATACATATAAAGCTCTCTCTTCTTATTTAAACGGATAGGCCTTGAATACCAAGGTCTTTTTTTTTGCTATTGGTTGACATGTAATAAAACATGGTTCATAATAATCGTAGAAAGGATGGACAATATGAACAAACGAAATGTATTAACTTTATCAGGGGGGGGGGGAGTTCCTCATCAGGTAAATCAGTAACCTCCAGCCCGCAATCCAGTTATGGGACCGGCTCAGCCGGCGGCTTTACTATGGCTGAGATACTCCTGTCATTAACAATTATTGGTGTAGTTGCGGCGATAACTCTGCCGTCGCTTACCGGTAACATTAACGAACGGACTTGGAACACGCAGCGAAAAGCGCTTTATGCAAGATTTTCTCAAGCAATCGCGTTAATGCCGGCGCTTAACGGTTACGGAACCTTAGACGACACAACTGACACTGCGGCTGAAACTTTTATTACTTCAGGGCTTGCAAAAGTTCTTAAAATTAACAACATTTGCGATGCTGACCACATAGCCGATTGCGGCGTTCCGGATAAAGTTACAACGTATTTTGGCGGCTCTGCTTCTTTCCCGCGGGATTGGGATACATTGAATAACAAAATGTTATCGCAATCGTATTTGGGCGGTCTATCATATTCAATGCTAAATTCTAAAGCTGCAGCGTTTGAAACTGCTAATGGTGAGAGCATTGCCGTTTTTTATAATAATTCTTGCGGTTACAATAATGCTGATAGTGAAGTTTTTCTTATGGGGCAGGCGGTATGCGCAGATTTGATTTATGATTTGAACGGGAGTAAGGGGCCTAATACGTTCGGTAAAGATATGGGATTTATGACGTTCTTTTATTCTACGGATTCAGTCGTTGTTGCGCCTGATATCTATCCACGTGTTGTTGAAAGTATGGATTGGACTTCTGCGGTGAAGTACTGCGGAAATATCGATGGTGGTGCGTATCGTCTGCCGAATATGGAAGAACTTTATTCGGCATTTATAAACCAAAAATTTGTTCGTGATACTTTTGGCAACGGAAATTTCTGGTCTGCAACGACGGTATTGGGACGTTCCACTTGGGCAAAACACATGACAATGGCAGGTACTGTTGGAACATTACCTAAAACACGAACAGACCCTGAATCTATTTGTATAAAACGTTAACTAAGGGCGGTTTTTAACCGCCCTTTTTATCTAATTTTTGATTTCGGGTCTAAAATATCTCTGATTGTGTCGCCGACGAGGTTGAACGAAAGCACTGCGATAAAGATTAGGAACCCTGGGGTTAGAAGCCAAGGGCGGTAGATTATGTTTGAGAAAACTTGCGCTTCTTTAAGCATATTCCCCCAGCTTGCGTCGGGTTGTTGGATTCCGAGGCCGAGGAAGCTCAGACCTGATTCCGAGAGAATGTATGATGGAATCGATAGCGTTATCGCAACGATGATGAAGCTTGTTGTCTGCGGCAGAATGTGTTTTGTTATAATGCGGAAGTTAGACGCCCCGATTGATTTTGCGGCTTGGACAAATTCTTGATTTTTTATTGATAAAACCATCCCTCTGACAACACGCGCGAAGCCTGCCCAGCCTATGAACGCAAGGATTACGACAATAAGGATAAAGCGCTGAATGCTTGTCATTCCGGCCGGAAGTATTGAGGCGAGGATTATCAATAAGTAAAAACTCGGGATTGACATAATTCCCTCTGCGATTCTCATCATAATTGTGTCGACTTTACCGCCGAAGTAGCCGGAGATTCCGCCGTAAATCATTCCTATCGGGAATAGGACAAAGAGGGCAAGAAACCCGATTGTCATTGAAATTCTTCCGCCAAAGAGCAGGCGTGAGAAAACATCGCGGCCGTTGATGTCCGTGCCGAGCAGAAACAGGTTTCCTCCGTCAGGAACTGTGACAAGATGACGTTTGCCGTCTGCACCTTTAGAAAAGAACTTCAGGTAATATTTTTGTGAGCGGTCAAGTTGATACATATTGAAGTTTTTATCATCAAACGAGCGTTTGTAATTGTAGGTGTAAGGCTTTGAGAATTTGCCGTTCTCATCGATGGTGAAGATTTTTGACGGCGGCGCGTAAGCAAGGCTTCTGTCTGAAAAATCCTTGCTGTATGGCGCGATGAAACTTGCAAACGCGAGCGCAAAATAGATTATAAACAAAACCCAGAGCGCGATTTTTGCGAATTTATCTTTCATTAGTCCGTTGAAAATTTCTTTAAACATTAGTTAGTCCCTCCGGTTCTGATTCGAGGGTCAGTGAAGATTAGGAGCAGGTCGGCGATGAGGTTGCCTAGGATTAGCATAATCGCGCCCATCATAAGTGATGCCATAACGAGGTTAATGTCGGATTTCATAACGGCCTCAAGGATTAGGCGGCCAAGCCCCGGATATTGGAAAACGTATTCGGTTAACGCCGCGCCGCTCAATAATCCAGCGAATTCAAACCCAAGAAGCGTAATCATTGGGTTTACGGCGTTTCGTAGCGCGTGTTTCATAATAACTTTGTACTCGCTCACACCTTTTGCACGGGCAAATTTAACATAGTCACTGTCGAGAACGTCCAGTAGGTTCGCCCGCATTTGGCGCTGTAAGCCGGCGAGTGACACCGTGAAAAGAACTGTCACCGGCAGGATTAAGTGTTTTGTAATATCAAGGATTTTTTGTCCGAGGTTCATTTCGATAAAGTTGGAACTTGTGAGTCCGCCAATCGGGAACCAGCCTGTTTTTACAGCAAAAATCAGCAGTAGGACGGCAAAGAAGAACGACGGAATCGCCATCCCGATACTCGTTAGGACTGTTAAAATTCTATCGAGCGGCGACTTCCATTTGACCGCGGCGATTATCCCGAGCGGCACGCCGACAAGCCACGTCAGGAAGATTACGATTGATGTTAAAAGCAGGGTGTTCGGAATCCGTTCTTTAAGCTTTTGCGCAACAGATTCCCCGTTGGACGTTATGCCTAAATCCCCTTTTACAAACGATTTTGCCCATAATCCGTATTGAACTGCAATGTTTTTATCCAAACCTAAGCGTTGACGTTCGCGCTCTAAAGTTTCCTGCGAAATCGACGGGTTCAAGCGGAGTTCGGCAAGCGGGTCGACCGGTGAAAGTCTTATCAGCGCAAAACTTACGATTGATACGATGAAAAGCAGCGGAATTGTCTGCAATATACGTTTTAAAATATATTTAATTATGTCCATTTTCTGCCCCCGTATCGTCCACGTAAATTTCTTCAATGTTGTGTATAACGCCGCCAAGTGTAGTCGGATAGATGTTTTTGAACTTGTTTCTTATCGCCGTAATCCTGATTGGTGAATATAAATAAATCATTGGTTTTTCTGTGTAGATTATTTCCTGATAGCGGTCGTAGAACTTTTTACGCTCGTCAAACGAAAGCGCAATGGCGCCTTTTTCAAAAAGGTAATCGAGTTCTTTTTCCCACGGTAAGAGGTTTTTGCCGGCCTCGTCGGGTTTGCGCATATTAAACATGTGAAGCGCACCGTTTGAAAGCCATACGTTTTTGCCGCCATTAGGTTCAAGTGGAGAGCCTGTAAGCCCCATTACGACCATGTCCCAGTCATAAGTTGAGAGAAGTTTGTTGACAAGCGAGTTAAACTCAATCGGTTTGAAATTAACTTTCATTCCCAACGTTTCAAGGTCTTCTTTAACCATAACCCCGATGGCTTCGCGCTCTGCATTGCCGGCGTTTGTTAACAGGTCAAATTCCACACGGTTTCCCTCTGCGTCGCGCAGACGACCTTTTGAATCAAGTTTGAATCCCGCCTGTGTTAAGAGTTCACGCGCTTTTTCAAGGTCGCGCGGGTAAGGTTTTAAATCTTTATTCAGAAATATTGAATTAAGACTTTCTGGTGTGAAAAGCGGCTTGGCGAATCCGTTTGCGATGTTGTAAACCATGTTTTCGCGGTCGATTGCAAGGTCAACAGCCTCGCGGAAGTTTTTATTACTGAACCATTTACTTTTAGTCGGGTTGACATAAGGCTTGCCCTCCTCATTTACCCTATCGTTGAGATTCATTGAAAGATACATTGTGCCGGTGTCAGGGCCGAGGTTTACGAGCGAAAATTTGCCGCGTGTCTGGCGTTCTTTGAAGCGCGGAACATCAGAACCCTTAACCCCTATAACATCAAGTTCGCCGCCCTCGAATTTTAAAACTTCGTTGTTCGCATCGCCTACGATTAAGTAAGTTATTTTATCTAAATACGGTAGTTTTTCGCCGTTGGAATTGATTACATAATAATCCGGATTGCGCTTGTAAACCGCGCGTTGCGCCGGAACGTATTCGACGAGTTTGAACGGGCCGGAAGTCACAAGGTCTTTAAGGTTAACGTTTGTTGACAGAAATGTGTCGAAAAAGTCTTTGCCTTTTTTGACAGCCGGTTCAAAAATGTGTTTTGGCGCGATTGATGTTGAAAGCGACGCCAAAAATGGCGCAAACGGTTTCGGTGTGGTGAATTTTACTGTGTAATCATCGATTTTGGTGACAGTCGGAAGTTTGCCGTCAACGCTTATGGAATCGCGTGTTGAAGTGTTTCCGTAACCGTCAAGAATTATGTTTTTCCACGTGAAATAAACGTCGTCTGCCGTTATAGGTTTGCCATCTGACCATTTTAAACCGTGGCGCAGGTGGACGATGTAGTCGTTGCCTTTTACCTCAAAAGATTTTGCAAGTTTTGGGATATACTGGCCGCTTACAGGGTCGATTGTCACAAGTCCGTCATACATAAGGTCTGCAAACGTAGAAGATGTTGCGTCTTTTGAGTTGAACGGGTTGAAAGTCTTTGGCCCCTCGCCGATTGTGGAATTTATCAAGGTTCCGCCGAATTTCCCTATTGGCGCGTCTGTTTGCAGGTAGTCGACGCCGTTAATCGTAATGTTTTTGCGCTCAACAGGGTAAATATTTAACGAAAGCTGTTCCCGTTGTTCGCCGCTGTTTGAGATTTCGGCTTCTGGAATATCACGTCGAATGCAGGCTTTTGCAAAAAGCAGCACAAGAATAATTATTAATACAACATAACCCATTTTTTTCATACAAAAAGAGTAGCATAAAAAAGGCGTGGGGTGAATACTCACTTGACTAATGTGTAAACATGGTTTAAACTAACCTTAGAAAGGATCGCCGGTCAAGGCGGTTTCCTAATAAGACAATGGCAAGACGCCAAGAAAGGATTATTATGAAAAACAAACTTATGTACATTTTGACAGGGG
>JAMPIJ010000002.1:123103-248502 GCA_023662905.1 Fusobacterium sp. | reverse complement strand
CCCCCCCCTGTCCATGTTAATACATTGTTTCGTTTCATATTTTCCATCCTTTCTAAATTTATTATGTATTATTTTTCACAACATGTCAAGCGTAAAACCTAGTCTTCCAGACTATAGTCCAACTCCAACCCGCTTACAAGCTCACATAAACTAATATTCAACATTGCAGCGGCTTTGACAAGCGACGAAAATTTTGCGTCAAACTTACCATTCTCCAAACGACTCCAAGATGCAGTGGTTAGCCCGCCTCGCTCCATAACAAATGCATTCAATGATGGAGAACATTTCATTCTCAATTCTTTAACTCTATTACCCAGAATAATAGCATTATTTCTCTCATGGTATTGCATGAATGTAATAATACTGCTATAATAAAAATATGCATTACACGTGTGCAATAGTTTTAAATTAGAATAGGATAGAAGAATATGAAAAAACTAAACGCATTCACTATGGCTGAGATACTTTTATCTCTCACAATTATCGGCGTAGTCGCCGCGATAACTTTGCCGTCGCTTACGGGCAACATTAACGAACGAACTTGGAACACCCAGCGAAAAGCTCTTTATGCAAGATTTAGTCAGGCTATTTCGCTTATGCCCGCGTTGAACGGGTATGGAAAACTAGAAGAAGGTGACCCGAATAATGTTACAGAAACATTCATAACGAACGGTTTGTCTAAAGTTCTAAAGATTAATAATATTTGTGATAGCGAACACATAGCGGACTGTGGTATTACATCAAAATTTGCTAACTATGCGACAAACTCAGCAACTTTCCCTGTAACATTACACGAATTATGTTCTGGATTCAGCAGAACTGGAGGGTATAATGAAGGAGATGCATTCAGCACAAAAAATACCAAAGTTGCGGCATTTGAAACTCAAAACGGAGAAAGTATTATCACTTACTACAACCCGAGTTGCATTACTGAATATAGGGACAATGAAAAACCACGTAGCGATGGATTGATATATGGATTTCCGATAAAAAGAATGTGTGCAAACTTTATATACGACCTCAACGGAACCAAAGGCCCAAACACATTTGGTAAAGATATTGGTGTTATTACAGTATTAAATGCTACAGATTCCATCACCGTAGCACCTATACCAATAGGCAAAGACGTCGATTTCAAAAAAGAAGCAGGAGGCGAATGGTATACAGTTAGTCAAGCCTCAAGTTATTGTAAACAAATGGATGCTGACAGCCGTTTACCAAATATTGATGAGTTAAATTCAATGGATATCAACCAGAACATAATAGGTTTACCAAATGATAAATACTACATGGCAGGCACAAGACAAGTCGGAAATTATTACTACGCAATGTATTTTCGAAACCATCTCCAATATGCTTTTAATAATGGATGGGCTTCAGCACGTTGCATAAAAAGATAAACTAAGAACTTCCTACACATTTCTTAAACTATCGCCACGGCGCATGTGTTAGCGGTATAATTAAGTTATGAAGTTAGAAGAGATTATCAAGGCGTCCGGCGCCAAAGTCATAAAAACAACTGAAACCATTGCTAATATTGACATTTCTACCGATACAAGAACCATCAAAAACGGTGATATTTATCTTCCGCTAAAGGGTGCGAACTTTGACGGTGAAAACTTCCTTGATAAAGCAATCGAAAGCGGCGCTGTCGGCTGTTTTATCACCCGTGACGAGTATCCTGAAAACGCGCAAATCGTTTTAAAAGTAGAAAATACGCTCGAAACCTATCTAAAACTGGCGAATTTCCACCGTCATAAAATCGCGCCGAAAGTCGTTGCGATTACGGGAAGTTCCGGTAAGACGACAACAAAAGAAATGGTTTTCGCGGTTTTGAAAGAAAAATTCAACACAGTAAAAACACTTTCCAACCACAACAACGAAATCGGGCTTTGCCAGACTATTTTTTCAACTGATGAAAAGACCGAAGTCTTAATCGTTGAGATGGGAATGCGCGGACTTGGTGAAATCGAATTGTTGTCACGCTACGCGGAGCCTGACATTGCGATTATTACAAACGCTGGAACCGCGCACCTTGGCCGTTTGGGTTCGCTTGATAACATTGCGATTGCAAAATGCGAAATCGCGCAACACCTGAACCCGCAAGGCAAACTAATCGCGCACGACAACGAACGTATTCGCAAATTCAACAATTTCGCTGGCGAAAAGTTGTTTTATTCGATTGCTGACGCGAAAGTTTTGGAACGCAAGGCAGGTTATACAAAATTTATCTATAAAGAAAACGAATATGAAATTTTCACCGAGGGCGACTTCAACGTTGAAAATTCTATTTCTGCGATAGAAACAGGTTTGGCGCTTGGCCTCAGCCCTGACGAAATCAAACGCGGGCTTGCGTCATACAAACCGATTGAAAAACGTTGGGAAGCCGAACGTGTTGCGGATTTGAATCTTATCAACGACAGTTACAACGCGAACCCTGATTCAATGAAAGCGTCAGTCGGCACGTTCTTGAGGCTTTACCCGCAGCCTGTCGTAGTTTTAGGCGATATGGGCGAACTTGGCGAAAGCGAAGCCGAACATCACGCGCAAGTTGGCGAAGAGTTAGCAAAAATCGCACCGAAAGGAACAAAATTCCTGACTGTCGGAAGTTTAAGCCGCAATATTGCAAACGCGTTAAAAGATTTTGACGTTACAAGCGTTGACACGAACAAAGAAGCCGCAGAGTTTTTGCGCAAAATGCCTGCAAATTCGAATGTGTTCTTGAAAGCGTCACGCTCTATGAAGTTTGAAGAGATTATAAACTATTTAAAGGAGATATAACCCATGACAATGCTGTTTGTCGGATTTTTATTGAGTATGATTTTGTGTATCCTGTTCGGTGTTCCGTTCATTGACTTTTTGAGAAAGAGAATGATTGGTCAATATGTCAAGGAACTTGCGCCAGAAGCTCACGCCAAAAAACAGGGAACCCCGACAATGGGCGGCGTTTTCATTGTTGCGGCAATCATCATTTCGTCAGTTGTGACGCTATTGCTAGCTCAAAAATTCTCCACAACAAGCATTATAATCCTTTTAACCCTTTTGTTTTACTTCTTTGCAGGGTTTCAGGACGATTATATTAAGATTAAAGGCAAAGGAAACGACGGTTTAAGCGCTCGCGGAAAACTCTTGCGCCAGATTGCAATCGGGGTTTTGCCGGTCGCATATATGATGATGATGAATCCGAACGCTACAATTGTACAAATCGGAAACTTTGACTTGCAACTCGGCTGGTTCTACCCGATTTTCGCGGTTTTTGTCATCACAGGCGCGTCAAACGCTTACAATTTGACGGACGGACTTGACGGTTTGGCTTCATTTACAGGTGTTTTTGCGTTCGCAGCGTGCGCAATTATTTGTTGGACAAAAGGCGCGTATCAGGAAGCAATTATTTCCGCAACAGTTGTCGGCGCACTCGCAGGGTTCCTCAAATACAACAAGCCGAAAGCACAGGTATTTATGGGCGACACAGGTTCACTTGCACTCGGCGGACTTTTGGGTGTAATCGCAGTTTTGGGCAAGTTTGAAATTCTTCTTGTTCTTATCGGTGCGGTTTTCGTGATGGAAACTTTATCAGTAATAATTCAGGTTACAAGCTTCAAACTCACAGGAAAACGTGTTTTCAAAATGGCGCCAATCCACCACCACTTTGAACTCTGCGGATGGTCTGAAAAGAAAATCGTTCTTGTTTTCGGGCTTGTGTCAGCAGTTTTATCAGCAATAGCATTTATCTTACACTGGAGTTTATATGGAATTAAGTAATAAAAATGTCCTTATTCTGGGCTTATCAAAAAGCGGAATCGCGGCAGCCAAAGCTGCACACAACCGCGGGGCGAATGTTTTCATCACTGAACGTCGTGAAATCAGACCCGATTATGAACACATCGCCGAAAACCTGAGAGCGATGGGAATAAAAATTGAAGCCGGCTCACATAGCGACGAATTTATCAACAGTGCAGAACTTGCAATCGCAAGCCCAGGGATTCCACCGCACAGTGAAATTTATACAAAATTGCGCGAACGTAATGTAGAAATAATTTCAGAAGTTGAATTTGCATGGCGCCTGACAAAGGTTCCGTTTGCAGTAATCACAGGAACAAATGGCAAAACAACGACAACCGCGCTCACAGCACACATCGTAGCGAGCGAATTCAAAGCCGAAGCCTGCGGAAACATCGGGCTTCCGCCGTGCGACCTGTTGGAAAAAGATTTAGACTGGATGATTTTAGAAGCAAGTTCTTATCAGCTTGAAACAAGTAACACGTTCACGCCTAAAATCGCAGTATTTACGAACTTCACGCCTGATCATATCGACTGGCACCAGGGATTGGAAAACTATTTCAAGGCAAAAGCAAAAATATTCGAGGGCAAACAGGGTGCTGACTATGCAATCCTAAACGCTCAAGATCCGAAACTCGTCGAACTTGCGCCAAAATGCCGTGGCGAAGTATTTTTCTTTGACGGTGAAATCGGAGAAAACTATTCATTCATCCGCGACGGTGTAATCATTTACAAACGCAACGGTGTTGAGGAAGAAATCATCACACTTGCAGACTGTCCGCTTATCGGCCAACACAATTATCAAAACATTATGTGTTCAATAATCGTCGCGAAACTAATCGGCGTCACAACCGAAAGTATTCGCGCACAAATAATGAGTTTCAAAGCGCCCGAACACAGGCTTGAAAAATGCGGAGTGCTGGGAAAAACAACATTCTACAACGATTCAAAAGCCACAAACCCTGAGGCTTCAATCGTTGCAATAGATTCGTTCAACAACTGCAACGTCGCCTTAATCGCAGGCGGCCGCGACAAAAACACTGATTTAACCGAATTTTGCCATTCAATAAACAACCACATCAAAACCGTCATCCTCATCGGCGAGGCTGCGCAAAGATTTGAAACAAATTTGCGCGCAAACGGGTTCGATAATATAATTAACGAAGAAACTTTCGAGAGCGCAATCGACAGAGCAATCAGCCTGAACCCTGATGTAGTACTCCTATCGCCTGCATGCGCAAGTTTCGATATGTTCTCAAGCTACGAAGAAAGAGGAAAGGTATTCAAGGAATATGTCAGAACCAAGTTATAATAAGTCACCGCTGAATAATTCCAGAAGCAAAATCAAAAGCCTTATCGTATCACCGCCCGACAAAACACTCCTCGCGGCCGTGATGTTTCTTATTATAATCGGTTTTATGGCCATTTTCTCTGCGACAGGGCCAAAATGCTTATCCGACGGGCTTTCGCCGTTTTTGTTTTTGCAAAAACAGGTTCTAGCGTTTGTCATAGGCTTCTTCGCAATGCTTTTTTTTACAAATTTCAACTACAAAAAACTCGAAAAATATAACAAACCGGCGTTCATAACATTACTCGTAATGCTTGTGATGGTTAAGTTTACATCGCTCGGGGTCAACGTAAACGGTGCGACAAGATGGATTAATTTTTGCGGGATTCAATTGCAGCCATCAGAGTTCGCAAAACCTATTTTCGTAATGCTTTTGGCCTCAGCGTTCAAGAACAACGCAAGTCTTATGGATCCTGTAAAATGGACAAACACATTTGCACCGCTCGGGATAGCGCTGCTTTTAATCCTAATCCAGCCAAACCTTAGTATGGTAATGCTTTTGTGCATAACCGCGTTTGTAATGTTTATCTGTGCCGGTGGCGCACTGCCTGTAATCTTAGGCGTTCTGGGGACTTTCGGTGCGGGGGTTATGGCAATAATCGTTAAACTCGCAAGTTCTGCAATCGCAGGCGGCGGGGCGATTAAAGCATATCAATTAGGCCGTATCAAAACATGGCTTAACCCTGAACTCGACCCGTTGGGAAAAGGTTACAACATCATTCAATCACTCATCGCGTTCGCGTCAGGCGGATTTATGGGCCTCGGCTACGGTGCTTCTGTACAAAAAAGAGCGTACCTGCCGGAATGCCACACCGACTTTATCTTCGCCGTTATCGCAGAAGAATGGGGATTCATCGGCTGCGTTTTCATCATAATTCTTTTCCTAACAATTATGTACCGCGGACTTTTGATTTCCGGTCAGGTTCAGGATATGTACGGTAAACTCCTTGCAATCGGACTCACTTTCTCTATCGGAATCCAAGGGTTCATCAACATGGGCGTAACAAGTTCGTTTATCCCTGCAACAGGCGTACCGCTTCCATTCATAAGCTACGGCGGTTCATCACTCATAACCTCAATGATTATGATTGGAATCCTACTCAATATCTCTAAAAAAAGAATCACAAAAATAGGCAGTGAAGAAAATGGACAAAGAGCGTAAATTAAAGTACTTTATAACCGGCGGCGGAACCGGCGGCCACATATACCCTGCACTTGCAGTCTTTGAAGAACTTTTAAAAAAAGACACAACAGGCGACATCTACTATATCGGAAACCCTAAAAACCTCGAATACGGGATTATCCGCTCAAAAAACTACAAATTCCTAGGCGTCGACGTTGCAGGAATGCCACGAAAAGCAGACCCGAAATTCATTCTCTGGGGCCTGAAACTCACGCTCGCAATCCTGAAATCCTGTTTTTATATTCTAAAATACAGACCAAACGCGATTTTCGGCACAGGCGGCTATGTTTCTGCGCCAACAATTATCGCAGGCAGATTACTTCGCGTGCCTTATGTCCTGCACGACTGCGACGCTAAACCGGGGCTAGTTACACGCCACCTCTCAACCGGTGCGAAAAGTGTTTCGCTTGCATTTGAAGATGCTAAAAATTTCATCAACAACAAAAACATTTTCATCAACGGCAACCCGATAAGAAAAGAATTCCAAACACTCACACGCGCTCAGGCACTAGAAAACTTAGGACTTCAAGATAAAGTCACAATCTGCGTTATGGGCGGCTCTCAGGGCGCAAAAACCATCAACGCCGCAACCGTTCAAATCCTAAAACGACTTTCACAAGAGGGTTTTCAGGTTATTTTCCAAACCGGAAAACGCCACTTCAACGACGTAAACGAAGAGTTACTAAAACATTATCCAACCTACAAACAGGACTCTAACCTCATCGTACGTCCGTATTTTGAAGATATGATTTCAGTTTTGAAAGCCTCTGACATCGCGGTTGCACGCTCAGGCTCTTTGAGTTTGTCCGAAATCTGCGCAAGCAGTGTTGCATCAATTCTTGTTCCATACCCGCACGCAGCGGCCGACCACCAGCGGATTAACGCGCGCTATATGGAATCTCACGGCGCGTCGCTTTACCTCGAAGACGCCGACACAACAGGCGAAAAACTCCTCGAACTCATACTTTCGCTCAAAGGTGAAAAACTCAAAGAACTTCAAGCAAACGCCACAAAACTCGCGAAATTCGACGGTGTAGAAAAGATTATCGAACAAATTAACACGGGGCTATAATGTACGAAAACGCTGTAAAACTCCTCACCTCACAAGCTAAATTCCAAATAAAACTCGGCCTTGAACGAATTGAAGCGGTTTTAGAAAAACTCGGCAACCCGCAGAACGATTTAAAATGCATTCACGTAGCCGGCACAAACGGCAAAGGCTCTGTCTGTGCAATTCTTTCTACAATTCTACAGGAAGCAGGGTTCAAAACCGGACTCTACACAAGCCCGCACATTTTTGAATACACAGAGCGCATCAAAATTAACGGAGTCGAAATCCCGCGCGAAACCTTTGCGCGCCTCGTGACAGAAGTCGTCGCGCTTAGCGAAGACCTGACAGAGTTTGAAATCCTCACCGCCGTTATGTTCAAGTATTTTCAAGAGGAAAAAGTCGATTATGTAGTCCTCGAAACAGGACTTGGCGGCCGCTATGACGCAACAAACGTTATAAAATCAAACCTTTGTGCAATCATCACGCACATCGACCTTGACCACACGGAACGCTTAGGCAACACACGTTCAAAAATTGCGTTTGAAAAAGCTGGAATTATAAAACCCGACTGTCCGGTAATAACAAGCGAGGGCTACGAAGAAATCAAAGACGCGGCAGACGCAAACAATTCACTTTTCTTGCTCGTAACTCCATTTTCTGACACCACAAACCTTTCACTCAAAGGCACCTATCAGGGCGAAAACCTTGCGCTTGCTCTCAACTGCATTCAGCTTCTTTTCCCGCAGATTTCGCAAGCAACTGTTCAAAAGGCGCTCGGTAAAGTTCAACACCCATGCCGGTTTGAATACATAGAAGAAAAAAATCTTATAATCGATGGCGCCCACAACCCTAACGGTGCAATGGCGCTTCGTGAAAGTCTTGATTATCTTTACCCGTCAAGCCCGCGCCGGTTTATTTTCGGCTGTCTGCGACATAAAGATTACGAAAAAATGATAAACACACTTTTCGACCCGCGCGACGAAATCTATTTTTACCACTTTAACAACCCGAATTCTTGCACAGTAGAAGAACTGCAGGCAGTCTGTCCGTTCCCGTCAAAAGAACTCACCGACACAAGCGTTCTTACACCAGACAAACTAAACATCATCTGCGGCTCGTTCTATATGATAAAAGAATTGACAGATTACATAAAATAGTTCATAATGATAAGGTAAAAAAGAAAGGATTATGTATGAAAAACTTAAATGTCAAAAGCCCTGATTTATGGGCAGTCTGCTCAGGGGGGGGGGGGTAAGATTGCATTCACAATGGCCGAAATACTTTTATCCCTAACAATTATTGGGGTAGTTGCAGCGATAACGCTTCCGTCACTCACGGGCAACATCAACGAGCGAACATGGAACACCCAGCGAAAAGCCTTATACGCCCGCATGTCACAAGCAATTGCGCTTATGCCAGCGTTGAATGGGTACGGAACCTTAGACGATACAATCGACACTGCTGCCGAAACTTTCCTAACCGCTGGCTTGTCAAAGGTTCTTAAAATCAACAACATTTGCGATAATACCCATCTCGCAGATTGCGGAATCCCATCAAAATTCACTACTCTTGCAGGCGAAAATATTGATTCTTTCCCAACAACACTCATTGGGCTAAACAGCATGTTCAATGGCTCTTATGACGCTACAAGTCTAGGTTCGTTAACCTACGCGGATGGGGCAAGAGTATATTCCTACAGTATGACCGACACCAAGGCCGCTGCGTTCGAAACAGCAAACGGCGAAAGCATTGTCACTTACTACAATCCGGCTTGTTCTGGAAGTAACGGCGAAACTGAGGGCTATTATTCCCAAGCAAAAATGTGTGCCAACTTTATTTATGACTTGAACGGAACAAAAGGCCCAAACACTGTCGGTAAAGATATAGGGTTTATCAGCGTATTATATCCATCGGATTCCGTTGTTGTTGCGCCTGTTCTGGCTAATCAGAACGCAACCTCAACGATAGTCATGCATGCTTTAACAAATTCAACTTGTGTCGCTCAGAATTCAGAAACAAGAATGCCTAATAAAGATGAGGTAGCAGCAATATTTTATAACCAATTATTAATTGGAGATACAGATGCACACCATTATTGGACAGGTAATACTCTTGTTAAAGATTCTCAAATACTAGCTTGGGCGATGTATATGAAAACCGGACGCTTAGTGCCTATTCCCAGAAATGCTAGTTCAAATGTCCGCTGCGTTAAACGTTAGCACCCTGATTATGTGAAAATTCCGAGCATGCGTTCCACACACAGGTTTCCTTGATAGGTTGGAGCGTAATGCTTGGTTTTGTGCAGTTGCAACAACCCTTAAGCATATTTTTTGAACCATCGTCCGTTGATTGGAAATACTCGCACGCACCGCAAATTCTCAAAATATAACCGTATTCGCTGAGTTTCATTCTCAACTCTTGAAGCGCGTCAATCATTCTATAATGCTGTTGGGTCACAAAAGATTTACGCTTATATACAAATTTCACTCTTGCCAAATCATTTTCAGAAATAAACTCCAATTTGCAAGGAATTTGTGACTGTCCGACCTGAACCATAACATCAATCGCAAACTTCTCAACATCTACAACGCCATTGATTTTGTTTTTAACAAATTCAACGAGCTTCTGCACAGGCGGCAAGTGTTTCACCACGTGTCCGAATGAATAGAACGGATACATTGCAAGGTAAACAGATTCCTTGAAACTAAGGCGTGAATTCAATAGGCTCAAAAGGAAACCGACAATAAACATCATCAAAGTCAGGATAATGCCCTTGAAACCTACAAAGAAGTAGTATTTAGACGCAAAACAAAGAAGCATCAAATAAATAAAACCTGTTAAACAAATGTTCGGTTGAAGCAATGAGAAAACATGTTCTGCAAACACACCGTTTTTGTTAAACATCTGCGTAAAACATTTACCAAACAACGAAATTCTGGTAGAGAGTTTCGGGCGTCTGAACTGGTATTCGTATGTTTCAACCGCAGACTGAATGTTCGGGTTATAAACACATGGAACCTTAACTTTTGAGAGAAGCAGGCTGTATTTAAGTTCCTCGTCAACATTTTTGAAATCAATTTCCTTAATCTGGTCAACCAGCGGTTTTCTTATAACAAAAACTCCGGTATCCGCGAACGCCGCAAGGCCGAAAAGGCTGCGCGCTTTTTGGATAAAGTTCATATTATATTTTTGGAACGCAGATTTAATCTTATCTGAGAAAGAAAGGTTTTCAAATAAAACAATAGTTTCACCGCAGATAACATTAGATGACTTCAACGCCGCGTTGATTGATGAAAGGAAATCAGCCGGAATGCTTCTGTCACCATCAATAAACACGTAAGCGTCGAACTCACGGTTTACATAGAAACGTTTGATAAACTGAGAAATAGCCTCATCTTTGCCGATTGTTCCGATATCTTTAATATTAATAACATTGATATAACGTTCGTTTTCGAATAAATCTTCAGAACCGTCAATACAGTTGTCTAGGATTACATACATCTTGAATCTATCAATCGGGTAGCTTTGAAGCTTCAACTGATTAACCAATTTTCCGAGGGTCATCTTGTTATTATGAGAATAAATAACAACCGCTAAATTTTCTTCTTCAACCCCTGTTGCTGTACGTCGTTCGATTTTATATTTTCTATCGAAAAGATTTCTAACAGCGAGTGCGAAGAAGTAAGCTGTATAAATCGCTACGTAGACATATAATAAATTCAAGATTATCTGCATGATATTAATTCCACCTTTACAACTGATATTGTATTAAAAAGGCAAAAATATTTCCACAGAAAATCAATCATGGCGGGCAAATATGTCACAATTATTAACAATAATATAAAGCATTGAAAATAAACAAAAACTATAGTATTATAAAACTGGAATAAGAATAGGGGAATTTTATGAAAAAGAGCATCGTACTAATGGCATTAAGTTTATTATTGGGAACAGGCGCATTCGCTAATGATACCTATATAATAACTGACTTAAACATGGATAATTTCTGGGCTAAAACCGGTAAAGCTCAGGAAAAAGTTACATCTGTTGCAACAAGAATCATGGAACAAAATAAACTTAATAAGAGAGTTCCGGTGTTTGTAGTCAGCAAAAACAACGAAGCAAACGCCGTTACAAATCCTATGTCGAAAATTATTGAAGTTTACTCCGGCTTATTAACCTGTATTGACAACGACGACGAACTCGCGTTCATTCTCGGCCACGAAATGGCACACGCGGTAGAAGCCTACCAAGGCCCGTGGAGCATATTTTACACATTCTACAACTCAAAATCTTATGAATACAAATCAGACTTAAAATCTATTGATTATATGGTTACAGCCGGATATGACCCGATTTCTGCAATCATTATCGGAAACAAAATCTTTGGTGAACCTTACTGGGATTGGGGAAGCACTCACCCGAAAGGCTCTAAAAGATTACTCGCGATGTACAAATACATCTACAAAAAATATCCGCAATATTTTAATAGTCCAAAAACAAACAGCGCATATTACAAAAACTTTGAATACACCTTTGCAGAAGAACTAAAAGGTTTCCGTCATAAAGAATCAGTACGTCAACAAAAACAACTTAAAAAAGAGGCTATTTAATGAAAAAATCATTACTGATGCTGATATTGTCATTGTTAACTTTTCTACCTGCAACAGCCGAAAAAACAGCCGTTGAAATCACTCCGGTTGAAAAGATTACAACCTCAAACGACAAATTTCTTGAGGGCGATTATGTTGATTTCAAAGTTGTCGGCAGTGACAAACTCGTCCGCGGACTTATTGTCAAATATGAAGAAAACGGATTTGGCGGCAAGGAGGCAGTTCTGGTTATCGACCAGTTTCGCGCAGTAAACTCCAACGACAAATATAGCGGAACGCTTTCAATAAGTGGAAACCAACATAACGGCGCTGCAGCAGTTTTAGGCCTTGGAGAAATTGGAGAATATATCCGCGGCGGTGAGGTAAAAATTATTCCTGATAAAGATATTTTCACTATATGGAGAGAAGAATGAAAAAATTTATATTAACAGCTTTAATAATACTTGTCAGTACCGGAATGGCGTTTGCGATTGAGGAAAAAATTCCTATCAAAATCGCACCGCTTGAACCTATTTCAACCGCGTTCGACGAAACAGAAGTCGGCGATAGAGTTCCGTTTCTGGTCAAAGAAGATGTTTATAAAGACGGAAAACTTTTCATAAAAAAAGATACAACAATGTATGGAACAGTTGATTTTGTAAAAGAAAACGGGTGGATTGGCGACAACGCAGAAGTTGAATTCAAAACTTTCCGCGTCAGAAACGCTAACGGAAAACTCACGACTTTCAACTCATCGCTTTCACTAACAGGGTTCAACACGCTCAAATGGTACAACCCTGCGTGGAAAAGATTTTTCAACTATTGCTCACTGATTTTCCGCGGCAACGAAGTTGATATCAACCCGAACACTTCTGATCCGGTTTTCAACATCTGGTACATAAGCAAATAACATTACGCTGTCGGGTATAACCGGTTGTAGAATATATCAATCCCTCAATTTCATCCTTTAGGTTTAGTGATATAAACCTGTTGATTGATGTCACTTGTGCCTAAAGCAAGTAAGATTGATGTGTAAGAAAAGCAGTACTCCGCCGCACACGGCGAGTCCTTTTCAGGAAGAGGGATAAAATGTTCAGATTAGTTGTCACATTATTAATAGTCTTAGGAACATTCGCACCGATGAGTTTCGGAGCGCAAAACTTTTTGAACTCTGTTGTATTCGACGGAACAGAAGGTCAATACAGCATTATTCTCCGCTCTGACACTCCGGCTAAAGTTAAAAAAACTGTTCAGGCTAACGACAAAATCACACTCACAATGAAAGGTATTTCACCTGCCGGCAATATCAATACAATTTACAAAAACGTTGACGGTATCAGCCCGATGGTTGTAGAAAACCTCGGAAATAACGAGATTAAACTCCATATTCAGGGCGAAAATATCGCAGGTGCGAATATAATCTTTAATACACCGGATTCAGCGCCGATATTCGTAGGCGAAAGATTCGGCCACGAAAAAATGAGCTGGACGCTTACAGTTCTAGCGCTTGCAGGTATAATTCTCTATTCTACAAACAGAAGAACCCGCAAAATTTGCCAACGCAGAGAACTCCGCGACAGAGAAATCGAATTCTACAAAGCTAAATTACCTAGCATGAATTACAAACCGACATATAAATATGCAATGAACACAATTAAAAAAGAAACTATTCTAAGATAAGATATAAATCTTTTTTAAAAAGCCAACACACAAAACTTAGATCCTTTCACGAATAATCTGCTCTATCATACGGGCAGATTTTCCATTTCCATAAGGGTTTTGTGCTTTCAAACGGGAAGCTGAACGCTCAACGGAAAGGACTTTTTCGCTTTCTGCAAGTATTTTGTCATAGTCAGCGCCAACAAGGATAGAAACCCCTGCTTCAATACCCTCTTTGCGTTCTGTCTCGTAGCGTAAAACTATTGTCGGGCAGGCAAAAGACGGCGCTTCTTCCTGAATCCCGCCGGAATCCGTGAGGATTAATTTTGCATTTTTCATTAAGTAAACAAGGTTTGGATAATCAAGCGGTGTCAAAAGTTTGACGTTTTCAAACCGCTCAAGACGCGCGTGTATTTTATCCTTAACGTTCGGATTCGGGTGAACCGGAATTACAAATGTGTGATCTGCGTATTTTTTTACCAAAAATTCTATCGCAGAAAGGATTCTATCCAAACGCTCGCCGTGGTTTTCGCGTCTGTGCGCAGTGATTAAAACCAATTTATCATCAATTTTTATACCTTTTTCGGCAAAAAATTCGCCGGCCTTGTTAAGAGTTTCCTCAGTAAGACAGAAAAGCGCGTCGATTACAGTATTTCCAGTAATAAAAATCTTGTCAGTCGAAATATCTTCTTTTAAAAGTGCATTTTTGTTTGTTTCAGTAGGACAGAAGTTCAACGCCGCAATGCGTGACGTCATCTGGCGCATAGCCTCTTCAGGATACGGCTCAAACAAATCGTACGAGCGCAAACCTGCTTCAACGTGAAGCACCGGAATTTTGTTGTAAAAACTTGCCAATGCGCCGCTTAAAACAGTGATTGTATCCCCCTGAACAACAGTCGCATCAAAAGTTTCAGTTTTATAAACCTTATCAAGCGCAGTCAAAAGACGTGACTGAACTTCTAACAAAGTCTGGTTAGGTTTCATACAGTCCAAATTGTAATCAGCTTTCAGGCCAAAATACGCAAGAGTTTGGTTAGAAAGCTCCTTTTGCTGTTCGGTATTACAAATTCTGACATCATAAAGCTCCGGAAACTTTCTAAGTTCAAGGATTAACGGTGCTAATTTAATAACCTCGGGACGCGTCCCGAATACAAACAAAATTCTTTTCATAAAATTATTCTATCATAAACATGCACATTCAGACGCATTGTAAGAACTACGAACAAGCGGCCCGATTTGGAAATTTTTGAACCCGCATTTGCGCGCCAAAGCTTTCAAATCCTCATACTCTTCAAGTGAATAGTATTTCGCGACTTCCAGATGTTGTTTTGACGGCTGAATATACTGCCCGACGGTCAAAATATCACACCCGACAGCGCGCAAATCGTTAAAAGTCGCCTCAATTTGGTCATAAGTTTCGCCCAAACCTATCATCAAACCTGATTTTGTCTTAATGTCAGAATTTTCTTTAATATATTTCAAAACATCAAGTGACATTCTATAATTTCCCTGCGGCCGCGCGGTTTTGAAGACGGCCTCGACGGTTTCGATATTGTGGTTGAAAACATCAGGTTTTGCCGCGATAATCATATCCAACGAATCTTTTTTGCCTTTAAAATCAGGCGTCAAAATCTCAACCTTAGTCGCGGGTGAAAGTTTTCTGATTTCCTCAATACAGCGCGCAAAATGTTCTGCCCCGCCATCCGGCAAATCGTCACGGGTCACAGAAGTTATGACCGAATATTTCAGCCCCAAATCCGCAACAGCTTTCGCTACATTTTGCGGCTCCTGTGCGTCCAAAGGTTCCGGTCGCTCGCAAGAAATATTACAGTAACGACAATTGCGCGTACAGACATTACCCATAATCAAAAAAGTTGCAGTGTTTTTGGTATAACATTCGTTTTTATTCGGACACCTTGCGTTTTCACAAACAGTGTTCAAACAGTTACTGCGCAAAACCCTGCGGACATTGCGTGTGGTTTCTGTATCAATAATAGGTCGTTTTAAAAATTCCGGTAATCTTTCTCTCATATATTACGAATTATATATCAACAGTCTAAAAATGTTGATTTTTTTAAGAAAAAGTAATATAAATATATTAATAGGAGAATTAAAAATGAAAAAATTATTACTGATTTTTTGTGCCTTATGCTTCACTCAAGCGGCGTTTGCGGCGTTAGACAGGGATTATTTTGACTATACGCAATCACCTGAGTTCCAAGCGATTCCGGTTGACACAAGTGCAGCAATAAACAATACAACAGGCAATGCCCCGACTGAAACTGTCACAGTTACAAGAAAAGTTGTAACAAAAGAAAACAGCAAAGGCAAAAAACGTATAAGACTTCGTAATGAGGGTTCAAGCTGGATTAACACATACTGGAACTTCGGCCAACCTAACTACGGAGAAACTGGAAGATTTTAAAAAACGGGGTTCACCCCGTTTTTTATTTAATTATTTCTGGAATAAAAATCAAAAAACCAATCACTGCGGCGATGAACGATACAAACAGCACGGCGCCTGCTGAAATATCTTTTGCAAATTTTACCAGCCGCGAATATTTATTTTTATATAGCGCATCGACAGCAAACTCTAACGCTGAGTTCATCATTTCGGCAATTACGACAATCGCGATTGTTAAAAGCAAAATAGCGAGTTTAAGCGTTCCGACCTGCAACAACAAGCCGGCAAGGATTACGAGCGCAGCGATAACCGTGTGAACTCGAAGATTTTTCTCGGCGCGCAACGCCAGATTAATCCCGTGACGCGCGTTTTCGATTTTTGCTTTGAAACTTTGTGACTTAAACTTCGTCATCGTTAATCGCCTCTATTTGATGTTTTACGACAAAATTATATTCGTCCTCTGTCTGGTGGTCAAAGCCTAAAAGGTGCAAAATTCCGTGTGCGATAAGGAACTTGAGTTCCCAATCGAAGGTTTTGCCTTCCTCTTTAGCCATCTCTTCAACTTTATCCAGTGCGATAATTATATCACCGAGAACTATTCTGCGCTCGATTATTAAGTCGTCTTCGCTATCTGCAAAAAGCGCGAACGTAATAATATCCGCCGGATAATCCTTTTCACGGTAAGTTCGGTTAAGTTCATGTGTTTCGGCAGAGTCAGTAAACGTTATGTCGAAAAAAACTTCGTCAAAATCCAGCCCTACAAGGCACGAATTCGACTTAACTTCTTCGTGCGTCATAAGGTTATTAAAAAGTTTTTGTGCTGTTTCTGTCCACTGCTGAACATCTATTTCATAGTTCTCGTTTGCATTTTCGATTAGGCAATCAATTTTATTTGTCATTATTTTTTTCTTTTTCTTCCAGTTGTTTTAATTTCTTTTCAAGTTCATCGTCCTGATATTTAATCCTGTTATGGCGCATACCACGCAAAATTCTCACAAAAGTTGCAGCGATAATCTTAACATCAAGGAGCGTCAGCGGGCTATCAGAAAGCTGACCATCAGTAATTCTATCCATAATAATCTTGTCGATTACTGTTTCCATCTCTTCTTGCGTTGGATTATCCATCGAGCGGACTGCAGATTCAACGGCGTCTGCAAGCATCAAAATCGCAGTTTCTTTTGTGTTAGGTTTCGGGCCTGTGTAGCGGAATTGTTCTTCCTTAACGTTTTCTGCACCCTCTTCTTTAATCGCCTGATTATAGAAGTAACTTGCCAAACCTTGACCGTGGTGTTGCGTAATAAAATTCTGAATAGCTTGCGGAAGCGAATATTCTTTTGCAAGTTCCACACCATCTTTCGGGTGCGCAGTGATAATCATCTTACTGATACGCGGTGTGAAATTATTATGCGGGTTTTCGATTTTAAAGTAAGATTGGTTTTCCACGAAGAACAACGGACGTTTAAGTTTTCCGATATCGTGGTAAAGCGAACCAACACGCGCAAGGACAGGGTTTGCGCCGATTGCCTCTGCCGCAGCTTCACAAAGGTTTGCGACCATAAGGCTGTGGTGGTATGTCCCAGGGGCGTCAAATTGCAAACGTCTTAATAACGGTTGGTTTGCGTCGCCGAGTTCAGCCAAACCGTATGGAGTGATAATTTTAAACGTGCTTTCGAATAACGGCAGGGTTCCAAGAACAATGACAGAACTCAAAATTCCGTTAATCATCAGGCAGATTATATTTTTCAAAATCAGGTAGTTGCTGACATCAATCAAACATTTTTCGAGTAAAAATATACTAATCAAAATCAAAACGCCTGAAACAGACACGAAAAATCCAACTTTCAGCAAATCCATACGTTTTGAATAGCGGATTTTAGAAATTGCGATTGTAGAAATCAGCGTTAAGAAGATGAACGAACATAAAAACGGTGCGTTATACTGGAATCCGACCGTGAGAATAGTTAACAAAACGGTTCCGGCAACGAACGCAACTCTCGGGCTTGTAAAAATCGCAAGCATAAAGACATAGGCCGGAATCGGCAGAATATACGGTGAAAAGCCGGTCGGCAAAAGCATAGCCGTCAACACGAGAATCGTTGACAAACTTGCAGAAACAGACAAGTAATTCGGCTCAAGAAACTGTTTTTCAAAATATTTCATATAAGCCAGATAAATCATAGAACCCAACGCCACGATTACAAACATCGCAAGAAGCCCTTGGAAATTGAGTTCATAAACGTTATAACCTGCCTGACGAAGCGCGTCGCGTTTCAATTTTGTAACCGGTTCGCCTTTATAGACAATCAAATCGCCTTTTTGGAACTTCATTTCATAAGGTTTGACAGTGCTTTGAGCGTTCTGGCGTGCGATATTTGTTGCGAACTCGTCAACAACAAGGTTTGGAACAATAACCTGCTCCAAAAGCGCAGTAATCACTGAAATCTGGCGTTTTGAAATATCTCTTACAAGATTTTTCTTGATAATTTTTTCTACATCGTTTTCGACAAAATCGTTTTCGGTAATCCCTGTTTCAAGAACGTTTTCAAGGGTTTGAGAAGCTTTTGCAAACGCTTCTGCCAAACTTTCGTTGTCAGATTTTAATAGAAAATCCAACACAAAATCTTTTCTTGAGTTAGGCAAATCAAAGAAAACAGCGAGTTTTGCACGTTTTTCAGCGTCAGAAATATCTTCCATTCTGATATTTTCGATTGAATTCTGCAACGTGTTGAAATTTATTCTGACAAAGTTGTCTTCCGCAGGCGTAAGAATAGGTTCAACCCTGCTTCCTGCCTCTTTTTTAAGCTGTTCGGTTCTGCGCGTATCAATAACAGTAAGCGTTTTTTGCGCGTAGATATCCTTTTGGCTTATCCCGTTTTTGACAGTATCCTGAAAAAAGAAATTCTGCGACGAGATAAGTCCTGTAAGCGTAATCGTGAAAATAAAAAATGCGAAAGCTTTAACAAACGCTTGCGAATGCAAAAAGCTTGAAAATTTTCCTATAAAATTATTAATATCCATAAGTTACCTATGTTTTTTACTTACTGATTATAATATAAAAAGGATAATTATTCAATCGTCTTTAATTTTATAAAGTTGGTAGTTTGCCCTGCGACGTATGGAACAACGCCGGTTAGGATTACTTTATCGCCCTTTTGCATTCCGAATTTTTCGACAAGCAAGTCGTTCAAAGCTTTTAATGTCGAAATACTGATTTCCTGCTGCCAGTCATATCTAAATGGAACAACATCGCGGCAAAGGTTCATCTGACGGCATACTGTTTCGCTTTTCGCAAGCGCGTAAATTGGAACGCTCGGTTTTGATTTACTCAAAAGCGCAGGCGTATAACCGTTTGTTGTGAACGCCACAATGGCCTTAATCGGTAGAGTTTCAAGCATTGTAACCATTGCGTGGCACATTGCAAAAGCCTCCTGATTATCAAATTCATCCATTTTTCTTGAATAATAATTGTGTCTGATAACATTATTTTCTTCAAGGTTCTGAGAAATTTTTGCCATCATTTTAACGGCTTCAACAGGATATTTTCCGACCGCGGTTTCGCCGGAAAGCATTATAGCGTCTGCCCCGTCAAGAATTGCGTTTGCAACGTCAGAGGTTTCAGCACGCGTCGGAATCGGTTGTTCTATCATTGTTTCAAGCATTTGGGTCGCAACGATTACGACTTTATTTTTCGCGTTGCACTCTTTGATAAGTTTCTTTTGCGCTGCCGGAACTTTTTCCGCTGAGATTTCAATACCCAAATCACCGCGCGCAACCATTATACCGTCTGAATGTTTGATGATTGCGTCGATATTTTCAAGCGCCTCAGGTTTTTCAATCTTAGAAATCAACGGAATATAACCGCCGTACATTTCCATACAGTGCTTAGCTTTCAGAACATCTTCACCTGTTCTGACAAACGAAAGCGCAAGAAAATCTACTTTCCACTCGAGCGCAAGTTTGATATAAGAGATATCTTTTTGCGTAATTGCAGAAAGGCTTGCGGTACGTCCTGGGAGGTTCAAACCTTTGTTAGCCTTGAGTAAACCGCCCCGAACAACTGACGCTGTGATAACTTTTCCGTCGGTATTGTTTACGCGAAGTTCTAATTTCCCGTCATCGAGATAAATTTTATCGCCGGCGTTCACATCACGCGCGATTCCCTCGTAATCAACGGGGATAATATTATCAACATACTGAGTGTGGTGGCGAAGTTGAACCAATTCGCCCTCAACGAGTTCAATAGGTTCTTCAAGTTTGGCTACACGAATTTTCGGCCCCTGCAAATCCAACAAAACCGCAGTATTTGTACCGAGTTTTGCAGCAACTTTTCTTACCATATCGATATTTTCTTTGTGAAAATCAGGCGTTGAGTGTGATGAGTTCACACGAAACATACTTACGCCCGCTTTGATTAATTCTTCTATTTTTTGTTCGTTATTTACAGACGGCCCTAAGGTCGCTACTATTTTTATTCCGCTAGATTTTAACATTGTTTTTACCTCTAAATAAATTTTAGCACAACAACATTGCCGCGCAAGAGAATTTGTGGTAATATTATTGCATTGATAAGGAGTTAGATTATGAAAATAAACAAAACATTGACCGTTCTAGGTATCAGCGGTTTGCTTAGTGTAAGCTTACTTTCAAGCGGATTTAGATTTCCGTTTTTCCACAAAGCACCGACTGCGCCTGTCGTAACTTCACAAGGCTATGAAAGCGTGAAAGATTCAGTATGGTGCGTAACTTTCCAACTCGTCTGGAACGATTTTATGGATAAATTTACCCACGGAAAACCTGTACAGCTTGCAGGCGGCAACCCGCCAATTGCGGACGAATTAAACAAAAAGCTTTACACCGAGGCGATTTTGTCACCTGACTCTTACTACAAAACTCAAGGTGAAATCAGCCAAAAACTCAAAAAACAAATCGAAAAAGAAATTTATAAAAAATTCCACGAAACAAGCGACGTTCTTAATATGATTGACTGGAGCGCAAAGGATTCTTATCTTTTCTACGCAATGTTGAAAAAAGATTTCGCGTTCCTGACTCCATTCAATGTTCTTGACTCTGCGCCGTTTGCAGGCTCTGCCGAAAAAGTTAAATACTTCGGAATCAACAAAAACACTGACTGGAAAGTCAAAGAAAACGTTGAAGTTCTTTACTTTAATGGTGACGAATACGCGGTGAAACTTCTCACTAAAGAAAACGAAGAAGTAATTCTTTTGAAATCTAACAAAGATGGCGATTTCACAGAGCTTTACAACTACGTAACAGAAATTTCCAAACCTGAAAAACTCGGATACTCTGATACGTTAAAAGTTCCAAACTTCAATATTGACAAGACAATCTCTTATGACGAACTCTGCAACAAACAGATTCTCGGAACAAACCAAAAAATCACCAAAGCGCTTCAAACAATCAAGTTCAAAATGGATAACAAAGGCGGAAGCCTCAAAAGCGAAGCGGTTATGAGCGTTATGAGAATGTCACTTGCGCCTGATATGAGCCGTCACTTCAACTTTGACGAACCGTTTGTTTTATTCTTAAAAGAACAGGGCAAAGACAAACCATATTTCGCAACAAGAGTTGAAAACACTGAATTTTTAGTTAAGGAGAAATAATATGAACTTTAAAGATTATCAAGTATTAATCGTAGGTTTACTAATCGCGGCAGGTGCTGTGCTTTCGACAACAATCCTCGCAAAATCCGTCGTTGAATTCCAAAAGCTTCAAAATCAGACAATCCGCGTAACAGGTTCTGCAAGCCAGAACGTAACGTCAGATTTCGCAACGCTTTCGCTCAGAATCGCAACAAGAACTCCTAGCCTCAAAAGCGGCTATGCAGAACTTGACGGAAACGTAAAAGAAATAAAAGCGTTCCTAACCGAAAACGGTATGAACGAAAAAGATATTGAAGTCGGTTCAATCGATAGTTACGAATACTACCGCAGAAACGGTGCGTATTCTTCAAACGAAATTGAGGGTTACAACCTTTCTCAATGGGTAAAAGTTTCGTCAAAAGATATCCAAAAAATCAAAGAGATTTCAACCAAAACCGACGCGCTTATCAACAAAAACATCAACGTAACTTCAAACAATGTTGAATACTTTGTTTCAAACCTCGACGACATCAAAGTTAAGATGGTTGGCGAAGCTACAAAGAACGCAAAAGCGCGTGCTGAAAGCATGGTTGCAGGAACAAACGGCAAAATCGGAACAATGAACAGCGCAAGAATGGGCGTTTTCCAAATCGTTCCGCTAAATTCAACCGATGTTTCTGATTACGGTATCAACGACACAACTTCAATCGAGAAAAAAGTTATCTCAACAGTTAACGTAACTTTCAACGTGAAATAATATGGAAAAACAACTTGATGCAATTAAAACCAAATGCCTGACCTGCGAAAAGTGTAACCTTTGCGCAACGCGCACTAACGTGGTTTTTGCAGACGGGATTCCGAACCACAAACTCGTACTCATCGGCGAAGCGCCAGGGTATTGGGAAGATCAGAAAGGAAAACCGTTCGTCGGCAAAGCCGGCCAGCTTTTGGACAGAATTTTTGCATCTGTCGGGTTATCACGTGAACGCGATGTTTATATCTGCAACACGATTAAATGCCGTCCACCCGAAAACCGTAACCCGCTTCCTGAAGAAAAAGAAGCGTGCCGTGAATATCTCGATGCGCAACTTGAAATTCTACAACCGAAAATTATTCTGCTATGCGGAGGCGTTGCGCTCAGTTCAATGCTTCCGCAATACAGCGGAATTACAAAGGTTCGCGGCAAATGGTTCGACGGGCCTTACGGTTCAAAAATGATGCCGATTTTCCATCCGTCATATCTTCTGAGAAACGATTCGCGCGAAAAAGGAAGCCCAAAATGGCTTATGTGGCAAGATATTCAAGAAATTAAGCGCCAGTACGATCTTATTCCTTAATCTTACTTTTTAAACTTGCCTTAACCTCTGACAACGGGCCGTTATTCGGGGTTCTCAGAGTATTTATATAATTCTTCCCGTACACAAACGGAAACTTAACAAGCCATGTTGATTTCAACAAAATTCCTGCAACATCTGCACCGTGGTTAAGTACAAGTTCATCGATCGTTTGCTCATAAGCCGGTGAAACTGATGAGAAAACTTTCAAGCAATAATCACTTGCGCTAACAACCCCGTAACCCGCTGATGGCACAGGATTTGAAATAATTTCCGTTATCTTAAAGTTTTCATTTTCTTTCAAAGTGTGAATATCCTCAGGCAATTCAAAAGTCTTGCTCGAAACCTGTTCGATTTCGTACCATTTGCCATTATGAGAAAGCCTCATAACATTAGGCTTTGGCATATAAATATCATCAACAGCCGGTTCCAAAATCACACGACCGTCAAAACCTATAAGTCCGTATTTGAAATTCTTTTCTACAAGAAACATTTTTCCGTATAACAAATTAATTGAAGAATACTCTTCCGGCACAATAACTTCGCCTTTCTCGTTCCAAAGTCCGCAAAGGCTTCCACGGCCAAATTTCACAAAGCGGCCGACTAATCTGTCAGCGGTTTTGTATTTAGGCTGTATAATGTAATTTCCATCGTTATCGATAAGCCCGAAGTTTGAACCTTTCTGCACAATCCACGATGAATCTCCAACACGGATTAATTTTTTAAAAATTGCCTCGGTTACAACTACGCCTGAAGTCGTTTTGAGTCCGAATTTATTCTTCTCACTATAAGTCATAACGCCATCATCGCCTGCGATTGCGGCGCTGTTCATCAAAATTATTACGGATAAAAGTAAAAAAATTCTCTTCATAATAGGATTATATCATAAATTTATTTTATGCTATCATTTTATTATGAATAGAGAGAAGTTAAAATTAATTTTAGTTATTGCCGGAAGTATGCTAGGCGCATGGTTCTTGTTCTACCTGCTTTTACTTCCGAAGTTTATTTCGTCTGACTTTGTCGTCAATGGAATAAAAAATATTGTAAATCAACAGACTGGTTTGAGCCTCACGCTTGAAAAACCTGTATTAAAGACACATATTTCACCGAAATTCGAGTTTTCTTTCGAGGATTTGGCGCTGAAAAATGGCGATAAAGAATTGATGAATGTCAAAGATTTTGACACACAGATTTCATTTGGCAAAATTCTGAAACACGAAATCGGGCTTGACCGACTCAGAGCCAAAAGCTTATTTATTAACGGCAACAATGCGCTTGAATTAGTTCCAACACAGGAAACCACGCAGCCCATGCCGGAAACTGACTGGAATGTCGACATTTCAAAAGCGAAATTACAGCTTGACAGCGGCCTGATTAAGTATAACAACTCTCAAGTCGTGCTTTCATCACTAATCGAAAACGAAAACGTTGAAATCACGGCTAAATCCGACAATTTCCTTGTCGCGGATATTTTTGATCTTGTAAACACAAATTTACTCATTCCGGACGGCAAAGAAATGCTCGCACCGCTTGTGAAACCATCAGGCGCGGTTTCGATGGACATACGCCTGAACAACAACGGAATCAACGGCAAAGTCAACATGAAAAATGCAAAGGCCTGCCTTAAAGACCTTACAAACCTACCGCTTGTAATGCCCAAAGGTACAATAACAATTACGCCTGACCAACTGGCATTCTCAAACTTTGAGGGCTATTACGGAAAAAATTCATCAAACAAAATCAAAGTCGAGGGAACAATCAAAGACTACTACAAAACATTTGATTCAAACCTCACAATCGACACAATTGCCACAAACGAATTTTTCTCCGACTATCTCGCAGGATTACTGGGCGGAACAGCTATAAAAATCAACAAAAATATCCCAACGCGCCTGATTTATAAAGCCATCAACAACGAAATGAATATCACGTGGCTTACAAAAATAGCAAAAGGCGTAAGCTTTGGCGTTGACGACACTCCATCGCCGCTAGACGCTTATGACCGCGCGATAAAAGGTGATTTCAGCCTCATTGGCAACACTCTCGACATAAAAAATATTAATTATTACATTGCACAAGATATTCACAAAGGAATGGGCAAAATCGACCCTATCCTTGTATTTGACGGCAAAATGGATGTCGTGACCGGTGAACTTTTCAACGCCGGTTTCAGCTTCGGCCGCGAAATGCCAAGCGAATTTTTAAACGTATTCGCAGGTCAAAAGTTGTTTAAAGGCGGTACGATTAAAGGTGATTTGCACGTAGCGTTTGAAAACAAAATTCCAAAACTCGACGCTAATATGGAAATCGCAAAAACCCGAATTCCGTCACAACGTCTTTACATCAAAGACGCGACACTCACAACAACGCGCAACGATATTAACCTGAGCGCACGCGGCGGTTTCAAACGTATTCGCTACGACATCGCAGGAGTTTTGAAAAATGAACTTCTCACACCAATCATCGTGCGTGACCTCGATATGAACCTCGATAAAGTCGACGTTGAAAGACTTATGAACTCTTTGAGCAACCCTCAACAACTAACAGCAGAAGTTCCGGTCGCCTACACAAACGATGACGATGAAACAGGAGGTGCAGATGACGATTTTATGTTTGACACAAACCTGATTGTTATCGAAGATTGTACGTTCCGCCTGAAAGAGGGAAGCTACAAAAACCTGAATTTCGGCAATATCGAAGCAAATATGACACTTGATAAGGACGGAATTTTCAATCTTCAATCAAACAAATTCGACATTGCAGACGGAATCTCCACACTCAAAGTCAACTGCGACCTAAAAACGCTTAAATACTATCTGCGCCTAGGCGTAAAAGACGTTGATTCCGATATATTCTCAACCGCCCTGCTTAACCTCAGCAAAGAGATTTCAGGCAAAGCAAGCGGACTTATAGAATTAACCTCAGACGCTTCAATGAAACTGAACGGTTCAATAAAATTCCTCGTAAACAACGGCACAATCGGCAAAATCGGGCTTGTTGAATACTTGATGAAAGTTGCATCAATCTTCCGCAACCCTGTTGTAATGATTTCGCCGACAACGATAATGGATTTAGTGAACATTCCAGAGGGTAAATTCGACAGAATTTACGGTGAACTCACAATGAAAGACAACGTAATTGAGAGAATGAACATCGAATCCTCTTCACCAACGTTAAGCGCACTAATCCGCGGCCGCTACGACCTCGAAAAACAAGATGCGTCGCTTAGAATTTACACACGCTTCTCAAACAGCCACAAAGGAATTGCCGGCTTCTTCCGAAACTTCTCACTGAACGCTCTTGCGAACAAAGTAAAACTCAACGGCAGAAACGATGCGAACTACTACGCCTCAGAACTCGCTGACCTTCCTGAAATAGACGCAAAAGAAGAAGATACGCAAGTATTCCTAACACAGGTTGAAGGCGACGTTGAACACAACAACTTCCTATCAAGCTTGAAGAAAATTAAATAATTATTTCGCAGTTGATAAAAATTCATGCATTTGCTGTTCGTGCTGTTGCATGAATTTTTGTTCTGCCGCGCTCAAATTACTTTTTTGACTCAATTCATTATAAATGGCCTGATTAATACATAATCTTTGCTTGGCAGATGTATACATTCTATGCATTATATTATAATTCGAACTACTGCATTTCCACTTAGTGTATTTACCGTCCTTACTTTGAACGTTATGATCAATTTCCAGAAAATCACTATCAATTAAGCTTACACCTGCTTGTTGTTTCAAATTCCCATTATCATCTATTTGGTATTGCAAGCCGAAAACTCCGGTTCTCATACTTTTTATCTTAGTTCTAAACTCGTCCGTTATTTTCGGAGTCTTCTTTTTATCAGACTTTGTTTCGGATTTAACAGGTTCAGGTGTTTGAGTTAATGCCAAAGTCTTACCATCTTTCTTAAATATAGGAGTAGGTAAACCATTTCTATCCACTACCTGAACCTCAACACCTTCCGGCAGACCATTCGGTAAAACTTGGAGGACAAGTTTATTAAGCGCACTTTGAGACATAAACTTACCCGAACCGCAAATTGATACCAACTCTTCTCCCTTAGCATAAGTTCCATCTTCGTTTTTAATCATTGCATAACGATGAGTTTTGCCGTCCTCAGCTTTAAATGTGTATGTCATCTGATTTTTCTTACCATCAACCGTCTTATTCGTATCAACTTCAACCCCATCCGGAATTGTTTCGTCAATCGCATAATATTCATTCTTTTTTAAGCCGCGTGTATCAACAGCCAAACGCTTGCCCATCTTTGCCTCGCCGGTTTCAGGGTCGGTTTCGACCTGATGATAAACCTTGACACCATCTTCATTTCTGGTAGTTACTACGACCTCTCTAGAACCTTGATCACCAATGTTCACAATATCACGTTTTTCCATCTTGGCACCGTCAGGAACTCTTTCAGATTCATATTGAACCGGAGGATGATTGATGTCCATATCCTCTGGTAATGTTGTAACAACAGCCTTTTTTTCAATTAATACAGCATCATCTTCTGGCTTAACATTCAAGTCAGGAGTATCCTCAACAGGAGCGTTCTCTTTGGGTTCCTCCTCAACAACCTCAAACCCCGAAGCCTGTGCTAACTCTAATAATTGCTCCGATGTATAATTAAACTCCGCGCCAAATGCCATTCGCGTATAGTTGGTCGACATATTATTTTTCTCGTGGATTTCATTAAGAACCTTATACATATTCGCAAGTTCTTTGTTCGTCAGGCCATCCCCATTAGCATCTTTAATCTTTCCATTTTTCTGTAGCTCGGTAAATACAGATTTAAGTTCGTGTAAAATCCCCTTACCTTTACTTTCAAGTTTTATCGTATAACCATTTTGTAATGCGTTATTTACGCCGCTTAAATCAGTCATTTGGCCTCCTTTCAAGATGCACACAATTTATATTGTGTTGTATTCTTGAAATCAAAGGGATTACAGCCAATTTTTACAGCAAAATATTAAGATTATTTAACAAACATTGTCGCCGAAACTCAAGTATTACTAATGGTTTGCCGATATGTACAACACAATATAAATTGTGTTGTACGCGGGGGAGGGGTAGCAAAAAATTTTATTTAGGAATTTTAACCATTTTACAAAACCAAACTTTTGTATTAAAATGCATTCAGGTCTTATGAAAAAAATAATCACTGCAAAAGAAGCAATAAGTCAGATTAAAGACGGCGCAACAATAATGGTCGGCGGATTTTTAAGCTGCGGAACTCCGGACAAACTTATTGATGAACTCGTCGAACAAAATGTTCAAAAATTAACATTGATTTCCAACGACACCTCTATCCCGACAGCGGATAAAGGTAAACTTATTGCTAATAAACAGGTTAAAAAAGTTATCACAACCCACATCGGCACAAACCCCGAAACCGGCAGACAAATGAACACCGGTGAACTCGATGTGGAACTCGTTCCAATGGGAACACTCGTTGAAAGAATTCGTGCCAAAGGCACCGGAATGGGCGGGATTTTAACCCCTACAGGTGTAGGTACGGTTCTTGAAGAAAACAAAGAAACAATTAACGTTGATGGAAAAAAATTCATCTTTGAACGCCCGATTGGCGCAGATTTTGCGCTTATTTACGGTTCAAAAGTGGACAAATACGGCAACGTAACTTTCCACGGCACAACAAGAAATATGAACACAATTATGGCAACAGCGGCCGATACAGTAATTATTCAGGCTGACGAACTCGTTGATGCCATAAACCCTGATGATGTAGTGATTCCAGGGTTATTCATTGATTACATTGTAGTAAATGAGGAGGCCGGCCAATGCAGCAAGTAACGCTTACTAAAGACAATGTTTTAAGCTTCGAACCAAAATCCTTAACACCTGCGCTCACAAAAGAACAGGTACGCGAAATCATTGCAAAACGTGTTGCAAAAGAGTTTAAAGAGGGTGATGTTGTAACCCTTGGAATTGGTCTGCCAACAGCGGCGGCGGATTATGTTCCTGCAGAAAAAAATATAATTTTCCAATCAGAAAATGGACTTCTTGGCCTTGGCAAAAGCCAGAGCGGCGACAACTTAGACCCGCATATTATTAACGCCGGCGGTGGCCTTGTAGAAGTTCAAGAGGGCGCCTGCTTTTTTGACTCAGCGAGCGCACTAACAATGATGCGCGGCGGCCACATTGACGCAACAGTTCTTGGCGCGTTGCAGGTTGACGAAGAGGGAAGCCTTGCAAGCTGGATGATTCCAGGGAAATTCGTCCCAGGGATGGGCGGTTCAATGGATCTAGTTGTGGGCGCTAAAAGAGTAATCGTTGCGATGGAACACACTTCCAAAGGTTCTGTAAAAATCGTTAAAAAATGCACACTTCCGCTCACGGCTTACAGAGAAGTTGATTTAATTATTACAGAACGCTGCGTATTCGACGTAACACCGAATGGCTTGCTGTTGACAGAACTCAACCCGATGTTCACACTTGACGACATCAAAGAATCCGTGACCGCAGACTTTGAAGTCAGCGCAAACGTCAAATTTATGGAAGTATAATGACAGAATACAAAAAATATTTAGATGAGGGAATTTTTCATATACAGAACGGCAGGTTTGAAGAGGGGATTGAAAAAATTAACCAATCCTTAGAACTCAAACGCGACTTCGAAATTCCGTATTTCTACCGCGCAGTTGCATATCAGGCGTTGAAAAAATTTGACGACGCAATGCTGGATTACACAAAAGCGCTTCAACTCAACCCTCGAATGACAGACGCCTACTATAACCGCGCCTATATTAATCTTACGCGCAAAGATATCGATAACGCTGACTTGCAAAAAACTGCCCAAGACCTCGAAAAAGCACTCGAACTTGACCCGAAATTCATCGACGCACTCTATGCGATGGCGGCTGTTCAGAAAAAACTTGAAAACTACCACGCCGCGCTTGAATATCTCGAAAGACTTTTAGAATTGGAACCGGAAGCCATTAACGCCAGAGCGCTCAAAAAACTCATCCTGCAAAAATATATTGTTTAATTAAGAGGGTACAAAACATGTTTTTCTATTCGGATTTGCACATCCATTCAAAATATTCGCGTGCAACAAGCCGCGACTGCAACCTTGAACAACTCGCGTTCTGGGCCAAGAAAAAAGGACTCAGCGTAATTTCTACCGGCGACTTCACACATCCGGCGTGGTTCAGCGAAATCACTGAAAAACTCGTTCCCGCAGGTGACGGCGTCTACAGGCTTCGCCCCGATATAGAAAAACAAATCTTCAACGACGGCTCAGAACCCGTCAGATTTATACTTTCGGTCGAAATTTCGACCATTTATAAAAAATGGGATAAAACGCGAAAAGTTCACCATGTCTGCTTCATGCCAGACTTAGAAAGCGCAGACAGATTCCGCCAAAAACTCGGCGCCATCGGAAACATCGTATCCGACGGCCGGCCTATTTTAGGTTTGGATTCAAGAAGCCTACTCGAAACAACACTCGAATCAGGCGAGGGCGCCTGCATTATCCCTGCCCACATTTGGACACCGTGGTTCTCTGCGTTAGGCTCAAAATCAGGTTTTGACTCAATAGAGGACTGCTACGAAGATTTATCGGAACATATTTTTGCCGTCGAAACAGGACTTTCATCAGATCCGGAAATGAACTGGCGCGTGTCGAAACTCGACCGTTTCCGCCTTGTTTCCAACTCCGACGCGCATTCACCGGCAAAACTTGCGCGCGAAGCCACTGTTTTCAACACAGAACCAGACTATTTCCATATTATGAACGCGCTCAAAACAGGCGACGGCTATGTTGGAACTGTGGAATTCTTCCCTGAAGAGGGCAAATATCACGAAGACGGTCACCGCAAATGCAACGTTTGCCTGACGCCTGAAGAAACAAAGGCTCTCAACGGAATTTGTCCGGTCTGCGGCAAGCCGCTCACAATCGGGGTTTCGTACCGCGTAAACGAACTTGCGAACAGAAAAGGCGATTTTACGCCGCCATCAACCGCGGGAGAAGTTTACAGCCTTGTTCCGCTTCCTGAAATCATCTCAGAAATTCTGGGCGTCGGTGTCGGAAGCAAATCAGTCGTGACCGAATACGAGCGCATAACACAAAAACTCGGCTCTGAACTTTCGATTCTGCAAGAACTTCCGGTCGACGACATCACAAAAGCTTCGCCGCTTTTAGGCGAGGGAATTTCACGCCTACGCCAAGGTAAAGTTATCAAACATGCCGGCTACGACGGTGAATACGGTGTAATCAAACTTTTTGAAGCAGATGAACTTGTAAATAAAAAATACGTCAACCTAAAACTTATCGACATGCCGGAAACTCCTGTCGTGGAAGCGCCAAAGCCAACGTTCACTCCTGCGCCTGTAATCGAAAAACCAACCGAACGACCGAAAAAATCCGGTCTTGACGAAAACCAGCAGGCTGCAGTCACAAACCCTGCCGGTCAGTTGCTAATCGTTGCCGGCCCTGGGTCTGGCAAAACTACCGTTTTAACCCGACGAATTGCTCATCTGATTTCAGGCGGAAAATTATTGCCGGAAAACTGTCTTGCAATAACTTTCACCCGCCGCGCGGCGCACGAAATGCGTGAGCGTCTTGCAAAACTTCTTGAATCAGACGCAGGCAAAATAAACATTCACACATTTCACTCGCTTTGTTTTTCAATCCTGAAAGAAAACCACGCAGCCGCAGGGCTTCACCCTGATTTTACAGTTATGAGTGAGCAGGAAAAGGAACTTTGCGACAACGAAAACGCCCTTAATTTCGACGAACTGATAACCTTAACAGTCAAATTATTGGAAGAAAATTCGGATATTCTAGAGCAATACCGCGAACGCTTCACCTACGTATCTGTCGACGAATATCAAGACATCGACGAAAACCAATACAAATTAATCCGCCTTTTGGTGCCAAGCGATGGCAAAATCTGCGCAATCGGCGACCCGAATCAGGCAATCTACGGGTTCCGCGGTGGTGACTCGAAATTCTTCGGCAATTTCGCGCAAGACTATCCGAACGTCACAACAATAAATCTCAAAAACAACTACCGTTCGACAGGAAATATCGTCAATGCGTCGAATCAGATGATTCAAGAGTTTAACATTGTTTCAATGTACGACAAACCACACGACAAAATCACAATCCACACTGCGCCGACTGACAAGGCAGAAGCCGAATTTGTCGCAAGTACAATCGAGCGTCTTATCGGCGGCCACAGCCATTTTTCGATAGATTCCGATCGCTCAACGGGCCAAGAGTGCGAATACTCATTCTCAGATTTTGCCGTACTCTACCGAACCTCCTCACAGCTTCCGCCGCTAATCGAAGCGCTTCAACGTACCGGAATGCCGTTCGTCACACTCTCTAACGAACCGCTTTGCGAAAAGAAACCCGTTCATGAGTTACTCAAAAAACTCAATTCTGATACTGAAATCACACCGCAACTCGCAGATTTAGAAGAAGAATTTTCCACAAAAATCGCGGACAATATCTGGAAATTCCTCACAAATCTTGCACAAACCCACCGTGAAAAAGACGACTTTCTGCATGAAGTTTCGCTTCTTACAGAAGCCGACACACTGGACAAGCGCGCTGACCGCATAACCCTAATGACGCTTCACTCATCAAAAGGTTTGGAATTCAAATGCGTGTTTATCACAGGGCTTGAGGACGGGATCCTACCGCTTTACCGCGCAAAAGAACAATCAGAACTCGAAGAAGAACGCCGGCTTTTATATGTCGGAATGACCCGAGCAGAAGAGCGACTCTTCCTCTCACGCGCTACAAAACGCAAATGGCAGGGGCTTCACCGTGACATGCCGATTTCGCCATTCCTCGAAAAAATCGAACAAGACTTACTAAATCTGAGTAAATTCGACAAAGTGTTCAAAGAAAAAGACAACTCGCAACAGTTAAGCCTGTTCTAAGTTCTTTCCCTCAGCCAAAATCCGGCGCAAAGTACTCTTGCTAATATTTAATTCCTTACATATTTCCTGAGTGTTTTTGCCGGCTTTGCGTAATGACAGTATCTGCTCTTTTGTAATCTCTGAAATTCTAGCACCAGACTCCCGCTGCGATGTCGAAAGATTATGTTTACGTAAAAGGGCAATATAATTCATCTCCGTGATGCCAAACTTTTCACAAATAGCATTAATAGAGATTCCTGAATCCAACGCTTTTTGAATTTCTACCTTAGAAATCGAATTTATTCTGTCAATAGATTCACGAAAAACTGTTGCGACTCCGAGTTCCTTTGCTTTCTGGTGGAAAGTGGTAACCGCAACACCCAACTCTTTTGCGATTTCTTCTGCCGTCTTCCCAGAACGCACGAGTTCCTCAAGTCTTGCCTTGGATATCTTAATCTCACCGGCGTTATGCAAATAATTATACTCAACATGCAACCGTTTGAGTAAACGGTAAAACATATAATCCTGAATCTTTAAGCGCTCACAAATTTCCTGCTTCGAAAACCCTGCGTCAACAAGGCCCTGAAGCATTTCATGTGTGATACTTGCAACATGTTGCTTAGACGCTTTTCGTCCGGTGATAAGCCCGAATTTATCCAGCAAACGAGAATAAGTTCGTTCCGGAATCCTCAATTCCTCGCAAATAACCTTTACAGATTTGCCACTTGCAACAAGAGCTTGTAACTTCTCTTTTGTTATCTGTGCAATATTTTGCTTTGCACTCATATAATCTGTAACAATACCAAATTTAGCAAGCAAAGTATTATAAGCATCTTCTGACATCCCCAATTCAGTAAGAATCTCACTATACTTCTTCCCCGAATTACGTAACTCTAAAATCTGCTCTTTAGTAATAGAAGAATTACGCTTAACCGAAGTCCTGTAAGGCGTCTGGATATCCAATTTTTTTACCCAGTAATAATATGACGCGGGTGTAATATCCAAAGTCTTACAGATTTGAGCCACAGAGGAGCCCCCCCCCCCCCGCTGTGAATAAGTCTTTTAAGTTGTTCAGTATCAAACTTCGGGCCTTTAGCCTCAAAATTCATTCTATAATTTTCTTTTTGATATATATTGTTCGGGTTAAATAATATTCTCATATTACAAATAAAACCAAACAAAATATAATTTGCCAAACAATAAAAAAGAGGTAAGAAAATCTTACCTCTTTTTTGGAGCTTGACATACGATTTAACACAGCATATTCTTAAAAACGCCGCCTAGCTTAGGATTTAACCATATTAATTACCCACATTTTTATTCTAAAAATCCCCAAAATCCTTTAGGCAAAAAATTGCAAAAATTTAAACTTTGTGCTATTCATTTTCTAATGGAGAAATTTTTATGAAACTATTTTTACACTGTATGCATTGCAACCCTGCTGATATACTAACTCATATAAATTTTCAAGAAGTAGAATTCAATAATGATGGATATTATCAATTTACCTGCCCTCAAGGACATAAAAATTATTTTTTATTACAAAATCTACGATTTGAAATTCTGTTTGAAATAGGTATTTTTGCAATTAATGACGGATATTATAGAGAAGCTGTAGCTAGTTTTACAGCAGCATTAGAAAATTTCTATACTTATTGCATAAGAATATTTTCACTAAGAAACAAAGTTCCACAAGAACAATTTACTGATACATGGAAAATAATATCAAGACAATCAGAACGACAATTCGGCGCATTTTGTTTTTTATACTTAGCAAATATTGGTGAACTACCTATCAAGGCTAGTGAAGATGATAAAATAAGACAATTTCGTAATAAGGTAATACATCAAGGCTATATTCCAAATAAAGAAGAAGCTCTAAAATATGGGGAAGTTATTTTTGATTTTATTAATCAGATAATTATTATATTATCAGAACATTTTAAAGATGAAATGCAAGAATTTATTTTTGAATATCTTCAAACTATTAGTGACAAAATCAAAGAAAAAAATATACCATTTGCAACAATGTTAATAGGAACGTTAATTTCCACAACTGTTGCTGATACGCATAGATATGATAAGATATTATTCAAAGATGCAATGCAAACTCATTTGGAATATAAGAAAAAGGAAGAAGAATGTTACAACGATTTATCAAAAATCAAAGGAAATCTACAAACACTTGACATTTCATAGAATATCAGTTATAATAAAGTACCACTAGTTAAGAAATGTAAACCATTTGACAAATTACGCAATTTGTATTATTTACAAAACTTTAAATAAGTATACAATTAACATGTTAAATATTTGACCACAAAAATATTGATAATAAAATTATATTAGATTTACTCATGTATCATATATTATAAATCGATACAAGGAGTCGTTGAAACGCCCGAAGTGGCGTTTCTTCTTTTTTGTAAAGCATTTTGAATATATTTATCATTTTCTAATTCCATTAATTCTTTAGGATTTGTGTAACAATATGCAGATTTTAAAACATAATATACAAACCCATTTTTAGAAACAATTTCCTTTAAGTGAATTCTATATTTTCTATGAATTAAATCTATAGTAATAGTATTCTTTTCATTTTTAGGGCTAATGACAACATTTTCAGTATCGGAAGCATGTAAAATAATTGGTTTTATCCAAATTGATAATAACGCTCTTGGAATACAAAATTCTCCTGGTGTACGAGGTATAGATGAATCGCCTTTTTTACGAAATTGTTTTTTGACCCTTAATTGCCCATTCTTTTCTTTCAGTTTTTTGTTAGTATATTCTGTCGTAAAAATATGATTTATTATATCCAATTTATTATCAAACGGACATTGTTCGCAAGTATAATAATCATCGTTATGACAAGCCTTTATTTCTAACCTATCACAACAAAGTATTTTATTATCAAGATGAACAGGTGAGCCATTAAATAATACAGGTTCCGTAGTATTGTAAAAATCATTTAACAAGTCGTTTTGTCTATCTTTAATCAATCGAACAAAATCAAAAGTTTCATCATCTTGAATATAATTTTCTAATCTCGCAATATTAGGTAACCAATCAATATTATGTGGCATTAAAGTTTGGCTCCCATATAAAAATATTAATCTTATCCGCTGATAAACGAGTAGTGGAAATCAAAGAGAGTTTAGTTTCAGACTTTAAAGTTTCCACCAATTTAACCTTTGTTTGGTTAGCATTAGGTAATTTTATTGCATCTCGATTGGCATAAGATACAATACCTGTTAAAAAATCTGTGAGCTGTATTAATTCTGACTGATGCGATAAAATATTCTGTATTTTATTTATTTTAGCTCTTTTGGCAAGGTGTATCTCAAGATTGTGAATTTTATTTGAACTATTTGCATTTTTTCTATCTAGATAAATATTATACAAATTATCTTTATCTATAATATTCCCAAGAGTTACATAGAACATCTTATAATACCAATCTTCGTAAGTTTGGTTATCAAATTTATTATGTTCTAGTTTATGTAAATCTTTATTTTGGAATACTACAGCTCTAAATTTCAAGGCTTCTGTTTTTAAAAATAGTTCCAACAACTCAAGATAAAAACCCTCTTTAGATTTAGAAACTGTAGTCCATTTCGTTTCTGCAAATGGATATATATGGTGTTTTTTCTTTAATTCTCTTAATTTCACAGATAAATAGGCAACTTTTTCTTTTGGATATCTAATACTACCAAAAACCATTGCACGCTGTCCATCATTTTCTAAATGACAACTTTCATCGCAATATATATTAATTTCTTCTCGTTTTTTAAACATTTACATGCCCTAATCTTTCAATGATTATATCATATAACACCTATAATATCAATAATTTTACATCCTAAGTAAAATACACAGCACAAATCTCCTGAAAATTTGTTTATTAGAACAAAACAGGAGATTTTTTATGTACTACTTTCCAAACCTTGATGAACAAACACGATTGAATATGGTTAGTGAACTTAATAGAGATATTTGCACAGGTTTATTCTATGAACCTTTATCTTTGAACACATTATGTCTGCCAAGTTACAAAAGATTATTGCACGACTGTTTTGAGGGTGGAACACCCGAAACCTTAGCTCAAAAACTTACACCTAGTTTCTTCCGTGAAAAAGACAAAAACGGACGAAAAATTCCTACTAATATTGCACAAACACTTGCATTCAGTGACTTCAATCGTTACTACATTAGAGCATTACTTTTGCGTGCAATTAGTGAAAACAAAAGTCTTTATGTCTATAGAGCTAAACAATCTCTTAATGAACGACAAGAGTCAAAACTAGCTGTGAACAAGCTATACAGTGACAAACACATTATCTTAGAGTTACTCAAAATCTTTAGAGATTACCGTTTATTATTCAAGGTGAAACCTCAGCCAGAACTCCTAAAGCCAAACTCTGGGCTTAGCCTTAGGTTTATTGGACAAAATGCTGAAAGGCAATGCTATGAGTTCTAACAAGAAAATTTTCAAGAATTGCTCGAATTTCTACAAGCTATTATCCTGAAAACCTTTCTAACAACTATCAACAATTACAGAAAAAATCTTTTTACTTTAACTCTTTGTATGACATCAAAATTTTATGAAAAAAGCGAATTTCATCTAATGTTGAATGCTCAAAAATTCTATTTATATCTTTCAACAACTCTTTTTTCGTTTTCAAATGACCAAAATCAAATAAATCCTGAATATCAACATTTAGTGCTTGAATAATTTTATTCAAACTTTCGTCTTTTGGAAGATGTACTCCTTTTTCAATTTTACTCAAGTTAGTGGCTTCCATATCAATCAATTCAGCAAGTTCAACTTGTTTCATATTTCTTGCTTCTCGTAGTTCTTTTATGCGTTTTCCAACTTGTGTACTTAATGTAGACATGTTCACCTC
Organism: Fusobacterium sp.; assembly: GCA_023662905.1. GTDB lineage: Bacteria > Cyanobacteriota > Vampirovibrionia > Gastranaerophilales > Gastranaerophilaceae > Gastranaerophilus. The sequence goes on along the minus strand of JAMPIJ010000002.1, from coordinate 210,738 downwards.
TTACATTAAGTATACTTTATTATTATTGTCATAAAAAGATTAAAATGTGTCAATATCACACGCAAAAATGATTGACTTATTATCACAAATGATTATATACTTATCATTAATAAATATTTTCTTGTTTTAACACTAAAAAGGAACTTTCATGCCTAAACCAATCATAAATAATAAAAGCCATACTTCTTTCGAAAAACTATCATTTATTGAAATGGATACATTCAAGAATCCTGAACTAGCTTTTAGACAAAAACGTCCACAAAGTTACTTAATTCTTATGAAAAATTTAGATGTTGATGGTGCCCAAATATCAGAAGATAAACTTAACGAAATTATTAATGAATTACATAATACTGTACCTCAAATCTCTCTTGATGAAACTTTCTTAGGTGTTTTAGGAAAATGTTATTTAGGAACTGGTTATGATGTGCATACTTTAAGTAAAAGTATTATCTTTGGGCTGGATGAATCTACACACCTATTAGGTTATGGACGAATGATTCTAAAGCATTTTAAAATAGGAGAAAGTTTACCTGTAGAATTAGAAAGAGCAAGAAATTTGGCAAGTAATCCAAATTATCAATTTATTGAAGTTTATAGCAATAAAATTATTGCAGTTTTAGCCGATGGAAACGTAGCAATCATAAAAAAATAGAGAGGAAAAAGTGTCTGAAAATACTATTGATGATTTAAAAAATGAAATGCATAATACTCAAAGTGAAATGCATGCCGTTATGGCACTTATGGGTGAAGAATTTGCTCGTTTAAACACTAAAATTGATGAAATTGATCATGAAGTTACATTAACAAATAAAAATGTCTTAGAAACTCGAAAAGATTTAGTTACTTTTACAATAAGATTTGAAGCTTTTGTTCAACAAATTGAACGAGAAAACGCTTTAACACATGCACAAGTAGATGTTGTAATATTAAATCAGGAAATAGAAAAAAATTTGGAATTTATGACAAAGTTCGAAGAGTTTTATTAGGTATTTTACAATCTGTTGATACTGGATTGGTTAGCAAAAATTCGATAACTAATGCGACTGAGAATTTAATGTTAGGAACACCAAACTACTGGCTTACACCATCACTTGTTGCACTTGCTGCGTGGATAAGAAATAACAAACCTCTTGCAGAAAAAGCTATAAATGAAGGTCTAAAAAGAAATTTGATAAAAACTGAACTAATGTTTACTTTAATCAACAACAGATTAAAGCGAAACAATGCAAGTTTTATATGGTTAAGTAAATATTTTGAAACCCAAAATCCATTTAAAATGCCACAAGAAACATTGGTATTACTTGAAGCTTATGCAGACGGGGTTTTTGGACCAGATTCCCAGGGTATTTGTAGAAAGCAAATTGAACATTGGATTCAATTGCTATCAAAAAATAGTGAAAAGGTTAAATCTCTCGAAGAAACTTGGTTCAACAAAATTAAGTTATTAGAAATTTATAAAGATACAACACCGTTTAAATATTTATCTTATAACTGTGTTGAATGGACAAGACTTAGACAACTCTTAGAATCAGCGAAAAAACAAAAAACACTATTACAATACTTAAAAAGCATAATTGAAGCAAAAAATATTCAAAAAAGCTATGTAACAGAACTGGATGACTTGTTATTTAAGCTAGTAAATGAGTATGATACTGATGAATTTGAGTTAAAAAAGAAAAAAACTTTGGCAGAGTTAATTATCAAATACGAGGGGGATAAGGAAAAAGCTCAACAAGATTTTGATACAAATGTAATCATTTTATTTAAAGAAAAAGTTTCATTTTTTGATATTCTAGTTAATTCAGTAAATAAAAAAGAAATGTCGCCAACACTTAGAAGACTTTCCTTACTATTTACGAAAGAATGGATATTAAATGCGCATCACGATTTCACCGCAGAGTATAGATTAGACTATCTATCAAATATCACAATACAAATTGACGACTGGCATGCGTCAACCAAAGATGGGTCTAATGTTAACGAATTGATAGAAAAATACAAACAATACTTGCAGGATAATTACAATAAAATTATAGGCGAAATTCGTGGTTCTATAATAACTAGAGGGATTTTTCTTATACTCTGTTCAATATGGATGGCATTTTCATCGTTTAGTAGTCCTGCGGTTTTTATTAGTAGTATGTTTGGTTTTGCAATAATAAAAAGTATAATTAATTTTTTCAAGACACGATCTAAACTGAAAGAAGAAATGCGACAAAAGAATGAAGCTGCACGACAAACATGTCATGCCTTTTGTGCCGAGTATGTCGATTGGCAAAAAGCCTATAAAGAAGCAGACAAAGTTGCTAATGATGTTCAAAACTATCTTAAAAGATTCACAACTGAAGAATTTTCTGCACACAGTGCAGGACACAAAATTATTAATAAGATATAGGTGAATTTATGGAAGAAAATAAAAACAAAAATGTAAATCAAAACAAACCTCAAGATAACAAACCTGAATTCGTTAGAAATGAAAAAATTGCGGTAAAATTCCCTGATTGGGATTTATTACCACCAGAATTATTAGTAAAAAGGAACTTATATGAAACCTAAAATTTATGCAGATTGGTGTAATATTTTTGACAAAATCGAAACTTGGGAAATCGGACATATAGACGAAGTCTTGCTTTCTGATATGGAAAAAGGCACAATTGATTGGATTGATGGAGTTTCCCAAAGAATAACATTAAGACTAATTATCTTAGTCAATAAAAGACTACAAAATCTTTGTGATTTTTACAATAAAAGAATAACAATGTCATACAATTCATTTGATTTAACAAATTTATTAATAATCTTTCGTAAAGAACTTATATTTCTCAAGCGTTTAAATGATTTACCTATATTACCAGAAGATACGAGGAAAGGTTTAGTTGAAGATATAATAAATTATGCAAAAAAAGTTCAACAATCGTTAGAAAATAATGCTAAAAATGATTTATCGGGAGAACTCAAAAGGGTTATTAATAGTTATAGGATAGACAATATTTAGAGGTATAAAATAGTGAGTAGTGTTAAAGATTTTTCAAACAAAGTAAAACGATATTTGATTGCAAGAATACCATTTATTTCAATTAATTCAATAGAAAGAGCAAGGGTTCTTGATATTTTTACGAAATTGAATGAAGAACTGCATTTGCCAATATATGTACATACCCTTTCTAAGGGTATTATCGATTTATCGTCGAATAATCTTGTTAATGAGGACAAATCAATAGTAGGAGCTTTAGATTTTATAAGCCAACAAATATCACAACGCCAAAATTTAACATTCATTCTAACAGAAGTTACTGACATTCAAGATGATTCTATAACGGCAAGGCATTTTCTTGATCTGGTAACTTTAGCAGAAGAACGGGGAGCCGTAATTATTGTAATAAACAATAATCCTATTTGGAAACAGTTACAACGACTAGGGATGTCATTAGAACTTGATTTACCCGATGAAGATGAAGTTTATACAATTATTAAAAAATCTATTGAACCCTATCAAAATAGTGTTTCACTTGAATGGGATAATACTGACTATAAAAAAGTCGCGAGTATTCTAACAGGATTAAGTAAAATTGAAATTCAAAACATTGTTGCTACACTAATTGCAAAAAGAGAGATTAAAAAATCTGATATAACTGAAATAGTAACAATCAAAGATAGTATGTTCTCAAATATATCAGGATTAGAAAAAATCCATTGCTCTGAAAACGATATTAATGTTGGTGGCTTAAATGGATTAAAGTGCTGGTTAGATAATAAAAAAAGCCTATTATCTCCCGAAAAGAAAGAAATTTTGAAATCCCGTAATATAAGATTACCACGAGGAGTATTACTTGTAGGCGTTCCAGGTTGCGGTAAAAGTTTACTGGCTAAATTTATTGCAAGTAACTGGCAATTACCTTTATATAGACTTGACTTTGCCACTATTCAAGGCATGTATGTCGGGCAATCCGAAAATAGATTAAAAGATGCCCTATCATTAGCAGAAACAGTTTCTCCGTGTATATTATGGATTGACGAAATTGAAAAAGGTCTTGTTGGAACACAAGGCATAGATTCTAGTGGGGTTTCAACAAGAATGGTTGGTCAGTTTTTATTCTGGTTACAAGAATCTCTAAAATTTGTATTTGTCGTTGCAACGGCAAATGATGTTTCAAAGTTACCACCTGAATTATTAAGAAAAGGACGTTTTGACGAACTGTTTTTTATAGATTTACCTAATGAAACAGAACGTAAAGATATCCTTGATATTTATTGCAAAAAATTTCTTAGAAAAAACTTTAAAGAAGATGTCTTAATAAAATTAGTATCATTAACAGAAGGTTTTTCAGGCGCAGATATTGAGTCAACCATTAAAGAAATGGCTTACAAAACAATAACATCAACAGAGGAACAACTATCTATGCAAACAATCGTTTCTAATTTCAAAAATGTTGTACCATTATCAAGAACTAATCCTGAAAAAATTGAAGCAATAAGGCAATGGGGAAAAGAACGAGCTGTTCCTGCCTCAGGTAAATTTTCATTTGAAATAGACAGCGAAAATACAGGACGTAAGGTGTTAATCTAGTTTTTATGGTTTATTTGTTCAATAACCATATCCAAATTTTCTTTATATATTCCATTAAAGTATGTAAAGTAATCAACAATTTTGTCATCTTTGTCAGTCCAAATTTCTTGCAGTTTTTTCTTTAGAGTAAGGCTACTGCTTAATTCACAAGCTATTTCATAAATTAAATTCCAGTCAGGAATATCACATTCAACATTCACTATTGAACGTTGGTTTTCATTCTGTAATCTAATAAAATGATTTCTATGAGTATATTTAATATAGAGTATTTTGTGTCGGAGCTTTAATAAAATTATTAATGTTTTCACATTAAACCCACCGTTAGCATAGTGATTTTTCAAGGAAATATTAATAATATTTATATTATCGAATTCTGCATTCAAGCTATTAATATCACTAGGTAAAATTTCTTCTAAATTTTTACCTTTAAAAATAAGACAAATATTATCTTCCTTAAAATCACATAAATATTTTCCGCTGAAAATTTTTATGTTTTTTTCGTATTGTTCTAAACTTTCAAAATGCCTCTTTTCTTTAAAAATCAAGACTTCACATTTTAAACAAAAAATATTCCATAATTTATTAGAATCATTTAATGTTTCATCATCTAAGCATTTGTATAATATATATACTAAAATATCTTTATCCTTTTCCGTTATTTTCTGATTAAGAAGTTCATTATTTTGGTTTTTAACTTTTAATTTTTTATGTGATAATAACTCGTTAAAAGCTTTATTATCCAGTTCTACAAAATAATGAGTTAAAAATTTACTCATCAAATAACACCTCAAATAAGCACAAAGCTGACTTAACCGAATCTTTCTTAACAGCATAAACAATTAAAGGTTGCAAGTCTTTTCTATTTTCTCTTATAAATCTCTGAAATTGTTTCCAATTCAGGATTTGTTTTTCAATTTTATAAAAAGCTTGAGCTTCCGAATCTATTATATCACCATTTTCATCACGATTCAAAACTTCTTCCCACACATAACCTCCACTCTCCTTATCAAACATGCTATTTATCAACCTAAGATTGTGTTGGTAATATTTTTTTGCCAAATCAGAAGAAAATTCAGTACAAGTTTTACCACATGTTTTACATTTATATCGCGGTTTTCCATTCGAAGTAAAAGCATAAAATTTCCATTCATGCTCATGACCGCCATTATTCCCGTTAATAAACTTTTTATCTCTTTGTTTCACGATTTTCACACAGATGTGAAACTTCTTATACCATAAAATTCCATTAAAATCAAGATATTAACGAAATGATACTTTATAAAATCACGATTTGCAAAAAGGAGTAATCATTTTGTAATATGTATATATTGACCGCAAGGCAAGCTGCACATTGACAACTAAATACAAAAAAAGTCGAACTTTAGTTCATAAACGTAGAAACCAAAAGGAGGTTCACATGGAACAAGAAAATCACAACTCTTTAGTTCCGCACTTAGACAGCAGCTGAACAGAACAACAAAAACAAGAGATTAAGCAGCTCGTTAAAATCATTATACGCACGATTTTAGCTACTTAACCTCTCTCATTTGGAAAATTTTCCAAACACAAGAGCTATTCATCAGAACATGCTCTATGAATAGCAGTATATTACAATCTAACTAAAACATCTAGGCATGTAGAGATGTTGAGGGGAAAAAATGGAAAAATTAAAAAACAAAGAAAATTATTTAATGCTCGGAGCATACAATTTTGAAGGACTAAAGCAACTCGGTATCAGAGATTCGGTATTGGAAAGGCTAAAAGCTCGACCGTTTGCCAATTTAGAAGACGAACTTTTTGAGATTGGTGATGCCGCAGATAGTCTGGAAGATATGGAATTGCTAACAGATTTATACGTTGGAACAATTTTCAATAATGAATTTATTGAAGAACAAATACTCAGTAGCATTTTTGAGATGTCGTTACCTGATAGTTTTATTCCTTTTTCGTTAAGGTTCAATCATTTGCAACCTGTTTTAAAATGGAAAGACAACTATTTCCTGGCGCATGTAACTAAGTATAATGAGTTAGTTATTTCAACAGTGGACTATGTTCCACGCTCTGATGAGTTGTGCTTCAAGCTAACACCATAAATAATAAAGCCCAAGGCAAAAACCTTGGGCTTTTCATTAAAAACAATAAGGAGAAAAAATGACAAAATATATCACTAATAAAAATAATTGTTTACATTACTGTTTTGTTGATAAAAACAACAACGAACAGTGCGAAAAAATTGCGAATTACAGTATCGAAATGCTTTTTACGCTAGAACGGACGACTTCAAGCAAAAACAAGTATCAAAAAGTTGAGAGTAGTGTTTTGCGATTACGGAAAGCAGACAAACCGGATATTTCCTATATCAAAATCCTGAACGGCGAAGATGAAAGCGATAGAAAACTTTTCTTTAAAGCTTTACATCAGAATACTGTTGGTTTATTTGAAATATTTGACAACAAAAAATATCTGTTGCTCTTGCAAATGCTATACAACAATCAAAAAAACGTCAAGATTTATCAAAATTTTGGCTATCAGCCAGCAGAAAAAATATATGTTACAGGCAACAAAATTTTCAACCATTCAACAAATACTTTAGAAAGATATCCGAAATTACCTGATAATATTTGACTTACAGCTGAAGAAACACTCCAAATTCTCTCTGCAAACGACAATATCCCGATAATTTCGCAAGTCGAATGTCCTAAAACCATAATGAAAGAATTTTTCAGAGAAATCGTTAGTGTTTTTAATTATGCACCAGCGTTAATGGCAATTGCTGTCACTATTGCAGTTGCATTTTTGGACATTTTTATCTCAAAAGCGCAAGGATTTCCATACGTAATTTTCTATGGCGAATCAAACGCAGGGAAATCAACAATTGTACGATTTTTAGCAGCAATTTTCGGATTTGGCAACTCCGCAAAACTGACAAGCGGAACATCTACAATGGTAGCATTAAGAGCTGAGCTTGAAAATTACAATAATATCCCCGTTTTTATTGAAGAACTTGATAAAAAACGGATTGATAATATTGAAGATTTAGGCAAAGATAGTTTCTCTGCCACACCAAGGAAAAAATCATCAAAAGACAACAAAGAAATTGTAACCGAAATTAACACAACATTTTGTGCGGCAACAAATCATTTCTTCGAAAACATGACTTTTGCAAATTTTTCAAGGTTTATACCTGTCAATTTAACAACAGGACAATTTGACCTAACAGATTTTCAATATCATCATTCATCAAGTAAGTTAGAAAAATTATCCTGTTTTCTACCTGAGCTTTTATCTTATCGAGATAAAAGCTTTTCTATTTATGAGCAGGAATACAAAATAGCTCAAAAATACTGTAATCACGCAAGGATTTGTAACAATGCGGCTATTGGTATGGCAATGTGGACGGTTATAAATACCATTTTAGACGAAAAACTTGTTAATACGGAAGTTTTAGCAAAAGATTATCTAAAATATTTTGAACAATATCTTGATACTGAAACAAAGTATTGCGATATTTTTCTAGCTGATGTTTATAGCTTATTCAATAAAGAAGAACTCATATATGGTAGAGATTTTGTGATAACTAAAAACAAATATTTGCGGATAAATCTTAAAAAATACTGTGACATATATAACAGCACGCACGAAAATACAAAACTTAATCCCGCGCAACTTAGGTTAAAGCTCAATAACGACAAACGAATAATATCGTTAGTCGCAACAGATATGAAACCTATTGGAAAAGCAATCAAAATAGATATTTCAGGAAATGAAACTCTCTTGAATATCAAAAGCAGAATAACAAAACTTGAGGGAAATGACAATTATGAAGACTAAATCCAAAATTGCAGATTTATATATCCGATTATCAACAAAAAAACAAGAAGACGGTATGTCAAAAGAAACGCAAGAGAAAGAATGTAGAAAATATTGTGAAGAACACGGAATATTTTTAAGAAAAATCTACTACGAAAACAAAAGCGGAATGACACCATATAATAGACCCGTTTTTTATGAGATGATTGCAAATCAACAAACAAAAGACAAAGCTGACATAATTATTTGTTTCTGTGCCAATCGTTTAACAAGAAATCACGTTGATTTTTACCCAATTAAAAGTCTTGTTGATGATCACAGTACAAAAATCATTTTTGTCAAAGAAAACATTACTATTGAAAAGCCTTTTAAGGCTCACGAAGAATTTTTAATTGACATAATCGTTGCCAGTTCAAAATTTGAAGTTAATCACATGAATGAAATCCGCAAAAAAGGTCTTATAGAAAGAGCCAAAACAGGAATAAAACCGACAAAATGCCTTATGGATATAAGATGCTAAAAAGAAAAGTTGTTATCATCCATGAGCAGGCAATTTTTGTTCAAAAGGCATTTGAATTATACGCAAGTGGTAAATATTCTCTTGCGACTTTGCCCAATGAACTATACGAGCAAGGTTTTAAGTATAAGTTACAGGCTAATGAAAAAATTCCCAAAGCAACTCTTGCTTGTATGCTAAAAAATATTTTCTATACCGGATTTTATATATATCCAGGTGTAGAAAATATCATAAAGGGCAAACATAAACCGATTATTGAACAAGATTTATTCAATTTAGTTCAGGAGGTTTTCAAGTCTGTTACCCCTGAAAACCGTCAAAAACGACATTTTTTGTATTCAAACCTGATTACACTTCAGGAAACAGGCAAATTAATGATTGGTGAATCTAAAAAGGATAAATATGTATATTACACCGCATTCGATAATAACAAAAAACGACACAGCATAAATGAAACTGTCGTTACAGATACTATCTTAAATTATTTCAAAGAAATTCGGCTCAGTTTAATACCCAAAGATATTGTTAACGAAGTCATAAAGGAAGAACTAGAACCTTTGAAAAAGCAATATTCAACTCTAAAACGCAACAAAAGCCGTAAATTTCATAAAAAACTACAACTTATCGACCAAATTAAGACATTAAGTTTAGATGATAAAGATTTCATTATTGATGAGTTGGAAAATATTGAAAAACTTTATCCCGACTTGCCAAAAAGTATAGTGCAACTCGAAAACAAAATCAAACTTCTTACACAAAATTGTCAAAATATTATGGAAAAACGACTTTACGACGCTTTTATTCAAATGAACATTCAAAATCAACGCAAAACCATTGAACTTGTCAAAAATAAACTTGAAGTTCAAGGGAAACGGGTAAAACTTACGTTAAACCTACTTTCCGTAAAATTCGACAACGTTAAAAGCTGTTCTTCGTCGCCTGCTTGACCTGCTCTCGCAGGTCAACCCGCCACTCCAAATTTTCGCTCACGTTCCTTATCGCGAAAATTTCTCGGGCAGTCAAATTTTATATATCTGAATTTCTAAACCGCACCTTTAGTGCGGTTTTTCTTGTATATAGACATAAACACTTTACTTCTTTGGTAAATGAGTAAAAATTAAAAACAAATTTTTCAGATTATTCAAGGAGTTCAGATATGCTAAACAAACAAGTTGTTATTTATGCAAGAGTTTCAAGCAGGGAACAAGAGCGTGAGGGATTTTCTATTCCTGCGCAGTTAAACGCAATGAAAAACGGATTTGAAATCGTCAAAGAGTATTCAGACGCCGAAACAGCAAAGAAAGCAGGTAGAACGAATTACAATATTATGCTTGACTTCCTCAAATCCAATCCCGAGGTCAAAACCATACTTGTCGAAAAGACAGACAGGCTTTACCGCAATTTCAAAGATTACGTTACTCTTGAAGATTATGAGCTAGAAGTACATTTAGTCAAAGAGGGCACGGTTATCAGCAAAGACTCTAAATCTCATGACAAATTTATCCACGGAATTAAGGTATTAATGGCAAAAAACTACATAGACAACCTCTCAGAAGAAATCAAAAAAGGACTGCACGAGGGTTTGGAAGAGGGTTACTGGCCATTCAATCCACCCTATGGTTACAAAAGGGGCGAAAAAAAATGTCTTTACATTGACACAACAAAAGTTTTATTCGTTCAAAGAGCCTTTGAACTCTTTGCTACTGGTCGCTATTCTCTACGAAAACTCTCTGAAAAATTATTTGAAGATGGTTACTACTATTTAAGTTCAAGACCTAAAATTACCCAATGTGTGCTTGAGGGTATGCTCAAAAACGTTCTCTATACAGGACAAATGAAGTGTAACGGTATAATCTACCAAGGCAAACATCCAGCAATCGTCAGCTTTGATATCTTTAATAAAACTCAGCAAGCATTCAACAAGGTTAATAAGTCAAAAGTACGCAAAAACTTCCATTTTCTTTATCCAGGGCTTGCCAAATGTGCGGTTTGCGGTTATTCAATGTGTGGTGAAGTTCAAAAGAACAATGTTTTACTACCGTTGTTCACATCATGACAGACGCTGTGTGAACACTTCCTACATTTCAGAAAAAGAAATGACAGCCACTTTGCGCAGACATCTTTCAAGAATTGCACTTGACGAAAAATTATATGAACTCCTCAAATATTCGCTTAATCTTAGTCTTAAAGAGGAACAGCATTTCCACAAAAAAGAAGTTACACGTATTAATTCAGAAATAGAACAATGTACAGAAATTCTTAAAAAGATGTATATTGATCAAATCAACAAAGTTTTAGATGTAGATTTATGGTTAAACTTCAAAAATGAGTATGAAGTCAAATTGAACAAGCTCAATGCCGAATTGCAAAGATACCAAAATGCCAATGTTGACCATATGCAAACAGGCATAAAACTTCTTGAAATCTGTCACAAAGCAAGTTTACCATACTCGAAAATTTCACCCCAAGAAATTGCACAAATGGTTTGGCAAACGTATTCCTCAGTCACAGTTCAAGGAAAAAGCGTAAAACTTAAATTCGCCGAACCCTTTGACACAATTGAAAAACTCGTTCGGACAGCAAGACAAGGAATTGAAGAATACGGTTATGACAAATTCTTTGAAGTTCTAAAGCAAAGCAAAAACGATTGTATCAAAAGCATTAAAAAAGAGCCCGAAGGCTCTGTTTCTAACTGTTTCACTTGTATGAAATGGTGGAGAATAGGAGACTCGAACTCCTAACCCCCTGCGTGCAAAGCAGGTGCTCTACCAATTGAGCTAATCCCCCGCATCACAAACCCGTTAGGGTTATGTACTGAGTACATTTCTTATTCTACATGCTGATTTTTTTTTGTAAACCCCTTTTTCTCAAAAAATTTTATTATTTTTTTGTAAAATTTTGTTAAAATTTCAAATATCGGAAGTATTATTAATGTATTTTCAAAAATATGTGCTTTAATAGATATATGAAAACAAATCGGAGGCTATATGACTAAAAATAAAACTAAATTTACACAAAGAGAAATCATCGTTCTCACCGAAGTCCTCAAAGGAAAAACTAACAACGAAATAAGCAAAGAATTCTTCGTCACTCTCCACACCGTTAAAGCACACATTCAAAATCTTCTCACCAAAACAAAAACTAGACACAGATCAGAACTCATTTCTAAATTCTTCACAGAAGCCTTTGAGTTCGACATCAATTCCAATTCCGTAAACTCCATAGCTCAAAAAATGCAGTAAATAAGAAAAATAAAAGCGCTTCTCTAAAAGAAGCGCTTGGAATGTTAAATAAACTTTTTTCATTCCGAACAATAGTGTGAAGTGTGTAGTTTGCTTAAAATCGTTTTCGTATCCTCGTTTTAAGCTTTTTTCCTCGTGTATTTATATAAAGTATTTTCTTTATATAAAATTGATATAAACTGTTTATAAAATCGAAATATCGTTACAATTGTTTACAATATTTTGGCAAAGCTATGCAAAGCCCCAAAAAAGAGTTAAAATAGGAATAGACAGTTTATTTAAAGGAGAATTATGAAAATATTACTTTCCAACGATGATGGTATTGCATCGAATGGTATTAGAGCGTTATCAGAAGCACTTTCTGAAAATCACGAAGTTTATATTGTTGCACCGGATAGAGAAAGAAGTGCGGCAGGTCATTCATTGACATTACATACACCGTTGAGAGTTGAAAAACTTGACGAACCGGTTTACAAATCAACTGCTACGTGGGTTACTACCGGAACTCCGGGGGATTGCGTTAAGATTGCGATTAACGCGGTTTTAAGTCCTGAACAACAGCCTGATTTGGTAATTTCCGGTATCAACCACGGCCCGAATTTGGGCGGAGATATTTTATACTCCGGAACAGTAAGCTGTGCAATGGAGGGCGCAATGCTGGGCGTTCCGAGTATTGCGATGTCGCTTGCGAGCATGCACTGCGAGTATGAAGATTTTAAATTCGCGGCAAGATTCATCGCGTCATTTGTTGACAAGAAATTAAAAGATTTTGAATTCCCGCATAAAAGCATTTTGAACATAAATGTTCCATCAGTTGATGCTGATGATATTGCTGGGATTGCAATTACGAAACTCGGCAAAAAGATGTTTACCGACAATTACGAAAAACGCGTCGACCCGAGAGGTAAAGTTTACTACTGGATGGCCGGCGAATTAATCAACGAACCTACAAATTCAAACACTGATATTGCGGCGGTTCGCGACAACAAAATTTCAATTACGCCAGTTACGTATGAGATGACACATTTTGCGCTAATGAACGATTTAGAAGACATTTTGTGCAAAGATAACGCTTGCGATTGGTTTTAACAATGGTAAAGGTTAAGTCAAAATGGGTTTGTCAAAATTGCGGATATGAAACAGCGGGATACCTCGGAAAGTGTCCCGAGTGTCTGCAATGGGGAACTTTTCAGGAAGAAGTTTCCGCACCGGTTAAAGAATTAAATAATTGCGTTCTGGATGAATTTATCAACAAAGAAAAATCCATCCCGCTGAATGATATTGAACTCGGCCAAGAAGTCAGAATAAGCACGAACATTTCGGAATTCGACCGAATTTTAGGCGGGGGCTTTGTGAAAGGTTCGCTTGTACTTCTTGCGGGCGATCCGGGGATTGGTAAGTCAACAATTCTTTTGCAGACGAGCGGCGAACTCTGTAAATCAGGCAAGAAAGTTCTGTATATTTCGGCGGAAGAAAGTGCGAGCCAGTTGAAGCTTCGCGCGCAGCGTTTGAACGTTAACCCTGAAAATCTTTTAATCTATCCGCAGACTTTGATGGAAAAGATTAAGGCTGAGATTGATGACGTGAAGCCGGATTTCATTATGGTTGACAGTATTCAGGCGATTTATTCGCAGAACATTTCGGGTTCAATCGGAAGCGTTTCGCAAATCCGTGAATGCTGTAACTTGTTGATGTACATTGCCAAAACAAAAGGTATTACGGTTGTAATCGTGGGCCATGTGACAAAAGACGGAAACATCGCAGGGCCTAAGGTTTTGGAACACATGGTTGATACGGTTATTTACTTTGAGGGCGATAAATACAAATCCTACAGAATTTTGCGCTCAATAAAGAACCGTTTCGGCAACACGTCAGAGGTTGGAATTTTCGAGATGCACGCACTGGGGTTAAAAGAGGTTAAAAACCCGAACGAACTGTTCTTGAACGAGCGTTCACAGGTTTCGACTCCGGGGAGTGCGATTATCGTAACGAACGAGGGAACACGGCCGCTACTGGTTGAGATTCAGGCGCTTGTCGGAACGACATCTTACCCAAGCCCGCGAAGAGTGACAAACGGCGTTGATTTGAGCCGCTTGCACCAGATTCTTGCGGTTCTGGAAAAACGTGTCGGATTGAATTTATCAAAACAGGACGTTTATGTGAACGTTATGGGCGGAATTGAGGTCGATGAACCAAGCGCGGATTTGGGAATTGCACTGGCGATTGCGACCTGTGCAAACGACATAGTCGTCGACAGCCAGACAGTAATAATCGGCGAAATCGGTTTGTCAGGCGAAATTCACCCCGTTGATAACATCGAAAAACGATTAAATGAAGCTATTGCCTCAGGGTTCAAAAAGGCTATTATACCTTACGCAAACAAGGTTAAAAACGATAAAATTGAAATCGTACCTGTCAAAAAACTTATGGATGCAATAAAGTTCAGCACATCAATATTCTAATAAAAAAGCCTCTCTTTCGAGAGGCTTTTTTCTACGCTTCTTCTTCAGTTTCAGGCGCTTCATCAGTTCTGATAGAAGCTTTGTCTGAGCCGACCGCTTTATCTTTGAACTTTTTAACCTGTCTGTCGAGTTTATCAGCAAGTAAGTCAATGCTTGCATACATAGATTCTGCTGATTCTTCGCAGTGAACAACGCCCGTAACCATTTTACATGATACTTCGGCAACATGACGACCTGAAGCTGCAGGGTTTTTAATTACTGACAACACAACTTCAATTCCTTGAATTTGGTCGTAGTGGTTGGCTACTTTGCCAAATTTTTCTTTCACATAAGCTTTGATAGCGTCTGTAATTTCGATGTTTCTTCCGTTAACGTAAATGTGCATGACTGCCTCCTATCATATACTACCCCATCAGTATAACATACCTTTGGGAAAATTTAAAGTACTAAACCGATGATTCTGAAAACGTAGAATCTAAAATAAAATAATCTTACTTGAAAGTCCTATCTCCCTTTAAACTAACAAGTATCATATCGGCAGGCATGCCTGAATACTTTAATATTTTTATTCTTCTATTAAGAATTGTTGTAATTCAACGTTAGGGGTGCCGATAACTCTGACCAATTCCAAGACAGAGGCTTTCATCTGGCATTTTTGTGATGAACTGCTAAAGAAATCTTTGTAAAAGCAGCCTTCGCAATTACACCCTCTTTTGTAACATTCCAAAGCTGTTTGCGTCCATCTTCTGACTGCTACAGCTCTTCCCATATCCCTACTTCTAAACAACTTATTATCTCCCACGATTATCTTTACACATGGCTCACATATCCCCAAACGGTAGAGCCTTGATTTTACAGGGTTCATGCCCCTCTATTAACATTATAAAAAATCCCCATGTTTTTTCAAGCGTCAAACATGTGATTATGAATATTTGTAACAAAAATCTAAAACACAGTAATATCAAGGGGTTCGGCGTTTTAAACATGCTCAATGCTTAGTGCCATCATGGTTTCCATGATTTTTAGCATGTAAACGCATGGGGGGCATGGGTTTCAACCGATTTTTAAACACATTAAGATTTGTAAATATTTGCCTTTTTTGTAATAAGGTTTGCAGAAATAAACGCTGTCACAGGTACACATGCCAGAATTGCAATACTTCCGATGAGGGCGGAAGAAATTTCCGTTGCGACTTGGTTAAGATTGAAGAATTTTTGCAAATCAATGCTTGAAGAGAGCAGAACTAGCGGCAAAGAGGCTCCAAGATATACTAAAATCAATGTGTTTGACATTGTGCCGATGATATCACGGCCAACGTTCATGCCTGATTTAAAAAGCTGACGGACGGTAAGCGTCGGGTCTGTAAGATAAACTTCGTTTATAGTGCTTGCGATAGAAACCCCGACATCCATCAGCGCACCGAGCGCAGAGAGGATAATAGCGGCCGCAAGAATGCCTTGCATATTCAAATCAGGTCTTACAGAGTGCAAAAACATGTTATCTTCGCTCACAAAGCCTGTAAGGTGTGCGATTCCAATCGTAAAAACAGCCATCATACCGGCAAGCAAAAGACTGGAAACCGTCCCCAAAACAGCGGACGTACTTTTGTAATTAACCCCTGCAACGAGGTAAATCGTGAGAATTGTCGATAGAATTCCGACCAAAAGCGCGGAGAATATCGGTGAAACGCCATGAAGCACCATTGGCATCATAACAGAAAATATCAAAAGGACTGAAAACACTATTGATAAAAGCGCCCTAACGCCTTTTTTGCGCCCGATAAGGATAATCAAGGCCGAGAAAATTCCGGCCAGAAGCCACAATGCGCCCTCGCGGCGGATATCGGTAATAAAAAAGTCTACATCATCAGCGGTCATCACAAAATCATTTTGCGGCTCAACGTGAACAACAACTTTGTCGCCTTGCTTCAAAATAATGTCGTAATAAGGGTTTCCGCTGATAATATTTTCAACGATACGTTTTTCACCTTTGAATTGACCTGAAAGAATTTCAAGTTCGACGTTTTGTCTTATCGCCTCAACGTTATTTTCCTGAACATTCTGCGTCTGAACCTCGCGCACAACGCCCGTTGCGGACGGCAAAAAGACCTCCGCATTCGCCGGCAGAATTGAAAAACAAATCAACATTAAGGCCAAAACTATTTTTTTCACGATTTTTCCTCTAAAATTCTAATCATCTCGTACAAAACCTGATTGTAAGGCGTTGGAATCCCGTGTTTTTTGCCAAGTTTGATAACAGTTCCGGCAAAAATATCGAGTTCGGTTTTCTTGCCCGCGTCAATGTCCTGCCACATAGAAGTTCGGCCATCCGCGACCATTGTTCCAAGCGCCTTGAAAACATCTTCTTCCAAATTCTGCCAGCCCTCAACGCCCTCGGCTCTTGCAAGTTCAACGACTTCTTGCAAAATATTATGCGCAAAACTATGAAATTCAGCGCTTTTCTGCATATCGCCAAACGTAAGTTTCAAAATACAAGACGATTGGTTAGAAATAATATTCAGCCCGTATTTAAGCCATTTTGCATACTTAATGTTCTGCGGATTGTCGAAATCAATTCCCGCACGGGTGAAAAACTCTACAACGCTCGATTCCCTTGCTCCTCCAAAGACTATCTTTCCTATTCCGTCTTGAACGACTTCGTTGCCGACGCGCATTGCGCTGTGGCCGATAAAATACCCGTACAACGTACGTTCCCAGCCGTAAACAGCCGCAATCTTTTCTTCTGCCGAAATCCCGTTTATCAGCGGCAAAATTATCGTATTTTCACCCACAAAATTGCGTAAGTTATTCAAAACCGCGTCCAAACCGTCCATTTTCGTCGCGATTAAAACCAAATCCGCCTTGTAACCCTGCACATCGGGAAGCAAGTAGTCAAAAAATCTCTCCTCACCGTTCATTTTGAGCGGTTTTTCTGTATATCGGCGCAAGCGTTCCTCATCCACAAGAACTTTCAAGCATTCCGGTGAATAGTCCTGAATCTTACACGCAAAAGTCAAGCCAACCGCGCCTATTCCACACAATAAAACATTCTTAATCATTCCCCGATTATAACATATCGCCACAAGTTTTAAAAAAATGTTACAAATTTCAAAAATTAGTCAATCCCGCACGTAAAAAAACGTTTATATCTATGTGTGTAGTAAATAATTGTGTATGTGTGTATGGGTGGAAACTTTTTTGGTCTGAATGCTGTCAAGCATTTTGGCGCAAACGGTCTATATTCAACTCAGCGGATTAACAACAATCCGTATATGAACTTCGGTCAAGGCCAACTTGACCGTGATAGATTTGAATACAATTCCAATTCGCTCGGCCGTTATACGACCGAGGCCAGCCTTGCGCAGATGATGAGAACAAACCCTAAAATTCGCGAAATTCTGCGACAAAACGGGATGAAAGCCGAGTTGAATATGGAAAATCTTCGCGCGCTTCTAGCCGGCCATGCCAAAGATACACAAAAAATCGCCGACGGAATCTGTGACCATCTTCCGGTTGCGTTAAAATATGAAGTTAACAAAAAATCTCTCTCTGACGCGTGCTATCTTCACGATGTGGGCAAAGCTTTAATTCCTGACGAAATTCTCAACAAACCCGCCCGTCTAACGCCGGATGAAGAAAAAATCATGCATACGCATTCAGAATTGAGTTACGAGCTTTTGAAAAACACAGACCTTAACCCGAAAACTCTCGACCTTATCAAATATCATCACCAGAACCCGCTTGGAAGCGGCTATCCACAGGCAAAACCTGATTTCAATGCAGACGTAACGCTTCAAATTCTCTCTGCGGCGGATAAATTCTCAGCGCTCACGGAAAAACGTTCTTACAAAGACCCGATTTCCCCTGAAAAAGCGCTCGGCATAATGTACAAAGACGTAAAAGATGGCAAAATGCACCCGTTTGTGTTCAAAGCCCTCGTTGCGCATGTGCGCGAACAAGCCCCTATGCCGCAGGCTGTCAATTTCTAATTTTATGCTATAATAACTCTATGGACGGATTATTTATAACATTTGAGGGCTGCGACGGCTGTGGAAAAACCACACAGCTAGAGCTTTTGGCTAAATATTTACAGGAAAAAGGCTACGACGTAATCACAACACGCGAACCTGGAGCAAAAGGTTTAGGCGTTAAGTTGAGAGAAATTTTGCTTAACTATGATGGCGAAGTTTCCTCAAACTGCGAATCGTTTTTGTTCCTCGCAGACAGAGCGCAGCACATCGACACCCTCGTGAAACCTGCTATTAAATCCGGCAAAATCGTACTTTGCGACCGTCATATTGATTCAACCGTCGCATATCAGGGCTACGGAAGAGGACTTGACCTTGAACAAATCAATTACCTCAATAACTTAGCCACAAGCGGCCTCAAACCTGATTTAACGTTCCTTTTTGATGTCGACACCGAAACCTCAATGCAGCGCGTCGGCAAGGACAAAGACCGTATGGAAAGCGCAGGAATTGAGTTTCAAGAAAAAGTTCGTCGGGGCTATTTAGAACTTGCCAAATCCGAGCCTGAACGCATAAAAGTTTTCGACTCACGCAAAACCATCGAACAACTTCATCAAGAAGTCATCACGATTTTTTCTTGTTTTTCAAAAATAAAATAAGCGGCAGCGCAATAAACGCAACAAGACTCAGTACAAGAAACGCGTCATAAAATGCGCTTAATTGTGCCTGCTTTAAAAGCTGTTTATAAATCAAAGCATTTGCCTTTTGACCCGCCACGTAAGGCGCAAAATAAGTCATAAATTTTGCTTTAAGCATCATAAGACGCGTATAATACTCCAAATCTGTAACCCCTACATTATGAGTCAAATAAGTTTGATGAACCTGCGAAACACGCATTATAAACGCTGTTGAAATAGAAGTTGCAATCGCAGTACAGGCACATTTAAAAAGGCTATGAAGTCCTGCCCCATCAGGAGTTTTACGTTTTGAAAGGGTTGCAAAACACATTGCACTCATTGGAATAAATGTAAACGCAATACCGAACCCGAAAAGCAAATTTATAAACTGAACACATTCAAGCGATGTTTCTAGAGTCATATTTGAGAACATAAAAGTTGTTGACCCCAGAATCGTCAACCCGATTGCGATTAAAATTCTATTGTCCACAATATCAGCAAGTTTTCCCACTATAGGAAGCATTATGGCACAAGAAATTACGCGTGGAAATACAGACAGCCCCGAAAGATATGCGTTATACCCGAGCAAACCCTGTACGAACTTTGGCACAAGCAGAATTGATGAAAAAAGCATTACATTTACAACAACTCCAATTATTGTACCAACAAGAAGATTAGTATTTTTTAAGGCACGAATATTTACAAACGGCTTTTTATATTCAAGTTCCCAGACAAAAAAGAAAATCATAGAAAAAAATGAAAATCCGGCAAGCCAGCAAACCCAGGTTTCGTCAAACCAATTGAATTGCTCTCCTTTATCAAGCACTACCTGCATACTTCCAAACCACAAAAGAATTGCCAAAAAACCAACAAAATCAAATTGCATTTTGCCTTTTGGAGCCTGAAAATTTTCTTTAATGAAAACTTTCACAAGAAAAAGAGAAATCAAACAGAACGGCAAGTTTACGATAAAAACCCATTGCCACGAATAGTTTTCGGTCAAAAAGCCGCCCAAAAGCGGCCCAATCAACGGGGATAAAATAACCGCAAATCCAAAAAGCCCCATTGCCGTACCACGTTTTTCCGGTGGAAAAGCTTCAAGAATAATACTTTGGCTCAACGGCATTAACGCACCGCCTCCAACCCCTTGAATTAAACGTGAAATAATCAACAACATCAAATTTGGCGCGATTATACAAAAGAACGACCCCAACATAAATGTTATAATGCAAGTGTTAATGACTTTAACTTTCCCGAAAGTCCTCAATAACCATCCGGTCATAGGAAGCATTACACCGTTTGAAACCATATAACTCGTGATAACGGCATTTGCTTCGTACTGCGTAGCGCCGTAATACCCTGCGATATAGGGCAAACAAACGTTCGTACCAGATGTTGCAACCATCGCAAAAAACGTAGGCAACATCATCGAAAACGCTACAAAATAAGGATTTACAGGTTTTGCCTGAACTTCTTGCATTACCTAGCCTCGAACCTTTACTCTAGGAACAACTGACATCCCAGGGATTACGCTGAAACCGGAATAATCCTCTTCAAAAACGATTTTCACAGGGATACGCTGAACAATTTTCACGTAACTTCCAACCGCATTTTCCGGTGGGAAAAGGCTTGATTTAGCGCCAGAGGCATACTGAATACTCTGAACTCTGCCTTTAAAACGTTTGTTCGGGTAAGTGTCTATTTTGATTTTTACCGGCTGCCCCTCGCGCATATTGGTCAACTGATTTTCTTTGAAGTTCGCAACAACCCAGACTTCACGCGGAACAATTGACATTACAGGCTGCGCAACTTGAAGATAGTTGCCTTTTTCAACTGTTCTGGCGCTCACACGGCCAGATTGCGGCGCATAGATTTTGGTATAAGATAAATTCAACTCGGCCTGAGCGATTTCAGCCTTAATTTTGTCGATTTCGGCAAGTGTTGCTTCGCGTTTTGCTTTGTCAGAATGCAACGCTGATTCCATTGCGCGGTGCGCGTCGTGCGTCGCGTTTTTGCCGGCGTCTGCAACGGTTAAACCGGTCAGCGCGCGCTCGTATTCCTGCTTGGAAACAATTCCCTCTTTGTACATTTCCTCATATCTGGCAAAATCTTTCTTCGCAAAATCATATTTTGAAGTTGCAGAAACAATGTCCTCACGGGATTGGCTCAAATTCGAATGTTTTTCCTCAACCTGTTTGTCAACCACGCCCAATTGCGCTTTTGCGACTTCAAGTTCGGCTTTTTTCTTCTGTAAAATAACCTCATACGGCTCAGGATCGATTTCAAAAAGCAAATCACCCTCCTTAACCTCATCGTTATCATCGACAAGAAGATTCACAACAGGCCCGGAAACCCTCGGCGCAATAGAGATTAAGCGTCCCTCGACGAACGCGTCGTCCGTTGACTGGTAAAAAGTTGAGTAAACAGCACCGCAAATCCCTAAAACTATAAGAACAGCGGCGCTGATTGAAGGAATTAGTACACGTTTTTTATTAATTTCTTTTCTGTTTCGGCTTTTTCTTAATTTTTTTGATGCTTCCATAGGTAAATCCTTATAAATTCAATGTGGTTTTATTCTGCAAGTTTTCCTTAATTTTTTGTAGTGTTGCAAAACACTGTTCCATCTCGCTATCGGGAATATTTTCAACTGTTTCGGCCCAAATTTTGAGGATTGCCGGCAGAACTTTCTCATAAACATCGCGGCCCTTATCGGTAATCTGAACCTTTTGAATTTGTCGTCCGTGGCTTTCAACCTGCCGGCTAATCAGCCCGAGCGGCTCCAGAATATTAATAATCCGCGTAATATTCGCCCTATCCTTGAGCGTAATCGCGCAAATCTGACGTTGATAAAGCGCGCCGTGTTCAGACAGCGCCGAGAGAACAGTAAACTGTTCCGGCGTTATCTCAAAATCATTCCGGCCAAATGACTGTATAGCAAAAACCCGTGACAGCATTCCAATCTGCGTCAAAAGTAATCCTATTTTCTGATTTAATAAATTTTCTGCTTGCATTTTCCACGCCCTTTGTGTTATCATCATAACACAAGATTTACAGGTGTAAATATGGTAGCAAAAAAATTTTTAATAATTTTAATAAATTTACTTTTATTAGCCGGCAGCGCAAACGCGTACGAACTTAACCTCGAATACTGGGAAAACTATCAGGATCCGTATTTGACAGGTTATTTACGCGACCTTTATGACGGGAATCAGGATTTAAAAATTGCAAAACTTAACTCATTGCAGGCGCAGGACAATATCAAAATGCAGTTTTCTAACCAACTGCCATATCTGGGTTTCAGCGGAAGCTACAACTGGGCTGCGCACGCGGCACAGCAACAGTTCGGCCAGCTTGTAATACCTGATTATCATCAATATAATCTTCTCATGCCGGTTGCGATGTCTTATGAAGTCGACATCTGGGGCAAAAATTATCTCAAAACCAAAAGCGTAAAAATGGTTAAAGAGATGATTGAACAGGACGAGCGAAGCGCCTATATTTCAATAACCTCCAACTTTGCGGGCGATTATTACAACCTGATTAAAATCAACCGCCTGCTATCAAACATGAAAGAAATTCACAAAATCGAACTTGACCTTGTTGCCAAAATGGAGAAGAAATACGCCTGCGGTCTTGCGACAATCACCGACGTTTTAACCGAAAAACAGGAACTTGCAAATATCGAAATGGATTTGAACCTACTTGAAAAAGACCTTGAACTAATCAAAGACGAACTTATGGTTCAACTCGGCAACAGAAACCTGCGCGAGTTTGAAACGCTTGCGTACGATGAGGTTAAACCATTCGACGTGCCGCAAGAAATTCCGTCAGAAAGTATTCAAGATAGACCTGACCTTATAAAAACCGAATTCTACATAAAAAAAATCGGTATTGACGTGAAAGTCGCACGCCGCGAATTCTTGCCAAAATTCACGCTTTTCGGCCAATTCGGGTTCAATGCCTACAGTTTTGCGCGCCTCTTTGCGCCTGAAACGGTTCTCGGCCACATCGGCGTTATGCCGCAACTAGACCTTTTCACCGGCGGCGCTAAAAAAGCAAACCTTAACCTCAAAAAACACGAGTACAAAAAAGCGCTTGAATATTACGAAAAAACGATTCTAACATCGCTTCAGGAACTCAACGACGCGCTTGTAAGCCTCAAAACCTGCAAGGCAAATTACGACAAAGATTTAGAAAAAATCTCGCTTGAACGCGAAAAATACAGGCTTACTCAACGTCAGCTTGAAATCGGCGCGATTTCAGAGTTTGACGAACTTGTTGCGCGCAAATACGAACTTAAACTCGAACAAGAACTCGTTAACCAGAAAATTAATTACGTGATTTCAACAATAAACCTTTACAAAGCGTTAGGTGGAAAAAACTACCTCCATACGCCTAACCTGTAAGGCAATTGAGAACAATATAGCGATATTTTTTAATATTTGTATGGATATTAAAAACGCATTATTTGGACTACTCAAAAAATTTAAAATTGTACTTATCGTATTTTTCACAGGCTTACTAATTCTAAAAGCCATCGAACTCACACACATGAGAATAACGGCTGTTTTCACAGAACTCGAACCGTTTTCAAATCTTAACGTGTATTACAAGGGGTTCAAAATAGGCCGCGCGGTGAAAGTCGTACCAAGTAAAGACTTTCTCACAACGCGCGTAACAATAGTTCTGGACAGTTGGAGTTACAACCTGCCGAATAACATTAAGGCCAAAGTGCAAAAGCGTCACAAGGATTCTGATATTGACTATATGGAAATAATCTATCCGAGTTCGCCGGCGCTTGCGCGCATAAGATACGGCGACAAAATCGAGGGTGAAATTTCTCACGATTGGAACGACTTAATCAACAACGTGACAGACGGCGGCGGGTTTGACGAACTCAAAGGCAACGCCAACAACCTTATGTCAAGCCTTAACAGCACTGCAAAAGATGTAAGCGACCTGTTAAAACAGCTTAATATTATGCTCAAAGATATTCAGCCTGACATAAACACCGCGGCGCACGAAATATCAACCGCCTGCGGAAACCTGAACAGTATGAGCAAAAAGCTTAACGATTCTATTGACGAAAAATATCTCAGAAATTCAATCGCGAATGTTCACACAACAACCAAAAACTTCGAGGGAACAACCCAAATCATAAACACAACGACGCTTCCGGCCGTAAACGCGACGATTTGCAGCCTGAAAACCTTACTTGACAATGTAAACGAAATTGTCAAAGGTATCGGCAACACTCTCAAACAGCGAATGGGCGCCGCAAGATTGATGTTCGGAACCCCCGTGAAAAATTAACGGGTTCTGCGCAAATATGCCCGCAATAGCGTAACGAGTCTTTGCGGGTTATCATAAAGCGCGGGTTTCACCGGCACAACTTCGTTACGATACGGGTTCGCAATCAACAAGCACGGAACCGTCTTAATCTTAAATTTTGTCATTAGCGCAGAATTTTCAGAATTCTTTGTGTTAAACGCCGCAAACCCGTATTCGTTTTGTAAATTACTATAAACCTGATATCCGTTATTTACGTATTTCGCCGCGACAGGCAAATCTGTAAAATCCGCAAACACAATCAAAAAAGGTTTCTTGCCATTTTTTATGCTGTCATAAGATGGCCCGATATGAGAGCGTTTCATAACTTCATTGATATCAATATTATTAGATTTCGCCATTTGCAAGAGATAATTTATATCCAAACTATCAGCGTAAGCCTGCGGCATAAATAGGGTAATTCCAAGTAGGAGTAAACATACAAAAATCTTCTTCATATTAAGATTATAACATATATTCTAAGACGCCACAATCTCTATGAATTTTTCAAGCGCCGAAATTTTAGAGTTTAAAAGCACTTCAAGTTCATCAATCTTTTTCAAAACTTTTCTGGAATCCTTGAGATAAGTATGTTTCAAGAAAATTGTTGTGCCGGAATTATTAAGAATTTCACCCGAAAGCGCCATAATTTCAGTATAAATATTTTCATCAATATCATAACGCACTTCGCACAAAAGCGCCAGAAGGTTTGCAAACCGAACCTGTGCGGCACTAACTTTATCTTTCCCAATCATTTCACGCGTATCGACAAGGAAATTACGAATTTTAATATAATGATCAAGATGTCTTGCCTTTTTCACCGGCAATAAATTCTTAAAATACTCAAGCGTTTGCTCATAGCCGTTTTGTATAAGAGTTTTACGCTCGGCCTCTTTCATCTGAAAGTTGACGATAACAACATCACCCGTGTTCACTACAAGACAGTCGTGTTTTTCATCATTTTTGAAAATATCAACAACAAAATCACTCGCAACCGACGTCACACAGCTATAAACAGAGTTGATAAAACTAACCGGACTCGCAAGATTTTCAGAAACAGTTCCCTCAAGCCGAACTTCTAAAACATTCTCATTCAAACCCGAAAGCGTTTCACAAAGCTTCCACATCGGCCAGCTTTTTTGCAAATCACCATCAACAAGCGTACATTCCTCAAGTTCCACAGGCCGCATAAGCCCCGGCATGCACGCAGAAATTCTAACCGCCTCTGCAACCTCAAAGTCAGGCGTCGTATGTTTAGAAAACTCACGACAGGTAAAATTCGTCAAATCCGTCGTCACAACAACTAGATTCTTTTCGATATCCTTAAAAGTTACAGGCGGATTCTTACCCTTAACATAATTAATCCCGTAAAACTTAGCCTCAATAACCTCGCGCAGCCATTCAAGGAAAATTTTGCCCTTACTAAGCGCAACAGTTTTGCCAAAATCAATATCACGGAAGAGTTCAAAATCTACGTTAATAAAAAGCTTCTCAATCTCTTTATCATCATAGCCGACAGCCAAAAACGCAGCTGCTAATGCACCAACAGAAGAACCCGCAAGGGTTCCGAGTCCAATCCCGAGTTCCTTTAACGCGCGCACAACACCAACATGCGCAAGCCCTCTTATGGCTCCGCCGCCAAATAAACACGCGTACTGTAACTCTTCTCTCTTCATAAAATATCTACGCAACTGCAACAGCTCTAGAGCCGTCAATCTCACGAATCAAATAATCAGCAATCCATTGGAAATCTTTATTTTTTCTTGCTGCTTCTTCCAAATATTTTACAGATTTATGGCCAAGTCTGATAAGAGTCATAGCAATAATACCTCTTTTCAAACCTCTGATGCTTTGCAATTCTTCAACAAGAAGCGGAAGCGCTTTATCACCAAGGCTAACCAATTTATTTTCTAATTCATTCTTATTTGTGTTGTCAGCTGTGTCTAATTTAGATAAAATTTCGTTTACAGTTTCCATAATTATCTCCATAAAATCTTATATTATAATTATAAAACCAAAAATTGACGAATTAAGATTTCTTTATAAATTATTTATACGCTAGCAAATTTGATTTTTTTCATGTTTATACTACAATAACAATATAAACAAAAATATTACACTCTTAAATTGCTATAAAGGTGGTGAAAAACAAAATGGCAGAAGTTAAAGTAGGCGAAAACGAAAGTATCGAAAGCGCATTAAGACGTTTCAAGAAAAAAATTCAAAAAGCTGGTATTCTTTCTGAAATCAAAAAACGCGAAAGATACGAAAAGCCAAGCGTAAAAAGGAAACGCAAATCTGAAGCGGCTAGAAAACGCAAGTAGATTTAATAAATATAACAAAAAACGTCGAACTCTCGTTCGGCGTTTTTGTTTTGTAAACAAGTGTTAAGTTTCCTCGTTTCAAAAAAGCAATTTCCTAAAGAAAAAATACTTTATATAAGGGTAAGGAAAAGAGGACAATTCAATGAACGAAAAGGAATTAAACACTATTATGTCAGTTGTGACAGATCCAATTCAAAATGTATATAAAATCGAAACAAGAAAAGACTTAGAAGAGATTTCAAGAATCATCAGAATTATGGATATGGCTCACGAACAACACTATAAACATACAATGTTTTCAGTTCGTTCGTTGTTGGCACTCAAACTTGTTATGAGTAATAATTAACCGCCGAGCGAAGCCACGGAGATTGCGTAGCAATCACGAGCGGTGGCGTTCATCGCGAGGCGTAAAAAATAAATATAGTCAAACAGAAAGGATTAGTTTTGTTGAAAAACAAGGCTAGTCCTTTTTTATTATGTCTTTTAACTCAGCGTAGTATCCTTTTTCCAACAGTTCGTAGAACTTTTCTGTTGTTTGGGGCGCGAGGGCGCAAACCCATTCTTCATCAATATACAACCCCTCAACGAGGCGGGCAAAGAGTTCGGCTGGACGCTCGTAGTATTTTTTGTAACGATTAATCCGCGCAGATACACGCGAACCTTTTCTCTGCAAGGATTTCAGCCGAATGCAGGCAGCAAAGGCCTCTGGCATGTCCGGAAAATCTTTTTCGATTGTATCAATTGTAATTACGCGGGTTTTCGCATGCCAGAAACCGCCCGTAATCTTGACGCGGTCGTATTTGAGAAGATAGCGCGCGTCGGATTTTCTGATATATTTATCAAACGGCTTGAACGGCTTTGAACGCTGAAACTCAGGGTAATCCTCTTTGATAATAAGTTCTTGCTGTTTAATTTTTACGCGAATTTTGTCGCGCATTTCGTAAAGCTTCACGAGTCGCGAACTTTCGTCCACAAACTGCGTTACGCGGATAAGTTCTTTTTCATAAAAAGGGTTTGAGGAATTAAAAATTTTTTCAAGGGTTCCGCCCGAACGGTTGAGATCGGGTTCGATACGAGAATGAATAAAATGCGCGAATTCATGCAAAAGCGTTGGAATAAACCGCTCTTCGGACACATTTTTTGAAATATCGATTCTGTTTTTGAGAAAAAATCCCTGATGGCCGCGCGCGGCAGTAGAAGTGTTCACTTCAAGTCCGAGTGAGCGAAAATATTTTATAAGCGCTTTTTTATCAAGTTCTTTAAGCATATTAAAATATCTTATAAGGATTCAAAATGTTATTCGGGTCAAAAGTTTTTTTGATTTCACGCATATAATTAAGCGCGGTTTCGTTGATTACAAGGCCGATTGCCTCACGTTTAAGCATTCCGATTCCGTGTTCGCCGGAGAGAAGCCCGCCCAAACGCGCCGTTAATTCATAGATTTCGCCCTTTGCCTTTTTGAAGCGCAAATATTCTTCCTCGTCGCTGTAATCAATCGGGATTTGCGGGTGAACGCTTCCATCACCAACATGTCCCACCATACAGACCGTAAGCCCGTAATTCTCGCAGATTTCGCGGGTTCCAAGTACTAATTTTGAAAGGTTTTCGCGCGGAACAATCAAATCATCAGTCGTAACGTTCGGCTTCAAACGTGTGCAGGCCGCCATTGACGCGCGTCTTGCCGCCCAGATTTTTTCATATTCAGCGTCAGAGCCGGAAACCTGAATTTCTGCCGCGCCAAAATTCATCAAGATTTTTTCGATAATATTTTTCTGATAATCAACCGCGCAAGAAAGTCCGTCAACCTCGATTATAAGCGCGCATTCCTTGTCCGTCAAAAGCCCTGCGTGTTTAAACTCTTCAACTGTTTGAATCGCAAATTTATCCATAAAATCAATGGTTGCAGGCGTAATTTTGTGTTCAATGATAGAATTTACCGCCTGAATTGAGGCTTCAACGGAATCAAAATACCCCATCAAAACGACCTTTGTTTCAGGGCGCGGAATAAGTTTCAATGTTGCTTCAACGACAATGCCTAAAGTTCCCTCAGAACCGACAAAAAGTGTATTGAGGTTGTAGCCTGTCGCGTTTTTGATAGTAGAGGAACCTGTTTTCAAAACCTCACCGTTTGCGGTCACGACCGTCAAATCAAGTACATAATCCTTTGTTGAACCATATTTGAAAGCTTTTGCACCCGCTGACGCCTGTGCGATACTTCCGCCAACCGTTGAAACCGCAAGGTTTGAGGGGTCTGGTGGATAATAAAGCCCGAATTTTTCAACTTCTTTTTGCAAATCTCCGACAACGACACCTGATTGAACCCTTGCGGTCATATTTGCAGGATTAATTTCAAGAATTTTGTTCATCTTAGAAAAGTTCAAGATAATTCCGTTTTTCTCAGGCAGGCAGGCGCCGACAACGTTGGTTCCGGCTCCGCGGCAGATAATCGGAAGTTTATGTTTATTCGCGAGTTTTACGACCGCTTGAATTTGTTCAATGTTTTCTACAAATATTACAGCGTCAGCGATATTCTTAATCTCTCGAATATTCAAAGCGTCCTGTGAATACGCATAGCGCTCTTCCAAACCGGTTAGGATATTAGATTTGGGTAAAACTTTTGACAAATATTCAGTTAATTTTTCGCTAGTCAACATAAGAGGTTAATTTTTCTATGCTATTGCTCATCACAGCAAGCATTCTTTCCATTTTGTCCACTTTTTGAACAACAGAAATATTACTGTTGAGCGCATTTTGTTCTATAAGTTCGTCGATTTTGGCTTCAAGCCTGTCCATTCTTGATTGCTGTTCTTCAAAACGTTCTTCAAGGAGGTCAATGAGTGCGAATTTTTCCGGAACTGCTTTTCTGAGTTCTGAAAGCGCCTCAGAAACCTCATTGATTTCATTTGCTTTGTCGTTAATGCTTTCGAAAGTATCAGAGGCCGCGTCAACCCATTCGCCAAGATACATCATTACCTGATGGAAAGTTTTATCCATTTCAGCAGAAGCATCAAGCATCGCGGTCATACGTTCCAATTTTTCAGCGAGTTCTGCGTTGAATTCTTTATTAGAGAGTTCAGAAATACGTTCTTCAAGGTTGAACGCCATGTGGCTGAACGCAAGAAGCCCTTCGGAAATCGTTTTTTGCGCTTCATCCGAGTTCAAAAGAAGTTTGTTTGTTCTTGAACTGATACTCAAAATATCATCGTTGAGTTTCAGAATATTATTTTTCAACTGATAAATCTCAGCCGGTGTAAGGTTTTTGCTGATTGAATCAATTGAGGAGGTGAGGTTGTGAATATTACGTGAAATCTGGTTGATTTCAGAAGATGATGTTGAAGAAGAAATATCATTCAACACTACACGCAGTTTCGCGATATCGCTTTCGACGTCCGCCAGAGTGTAGGAATAATCAGCGATTTCGTTTTGTTTAATCGTTTGGATTTGAGATTGAACGGTGATTAATTGTTTGCTTAATTCACCGGTTTTTTCTTCAACGAAATCCTTAATCTCTTCGGTTTCTTCAACAAAGTTTGAGTTGCTGAACACTGAAACGACAGTGTGAACCAAATCTTCCTTAATTTTGGCAGAATTTTCATCGTGTTCGTCGATTGTTTTGGAGATTCCGTCAATTCGCTCTAAAAGCTTGTCGATGTTTGCAGAAATTCTTTCGTTTTCAGAGTTATCTTCTTGAGAGAGAATCTCTTGCTGTTCAAGGATAAGTTCTTTAATTTCTTCAAGTTCATCCTCGAGCGCCGCATTGTCGCTTGTTGCAACAAAAACATCGAGTTTTGCGTGAAGTTCTTTCAACAAATCACGATTACCGGAAAGCATTTCGCTGTTTTCGTCGATAATCTCCTGAGTTTCGACGATTAGATCTTTTTGCTCAGACGCTGCAAGACTGTTTGTCAAAAGCAGATCGTTTGTTTTATCTAAAAGTTGTTTGTTTTCGAGGAGTAACTCTTTGTTTTCTTTAGCGGCAAGATTACTATTCATCAGCATGTCGCTATTATCAACAAGAAGCTTTCTGTTGCCGAGAAGCAATTCTTTGTTTTCGCTAACCGCAAGATTATTTTGCAAAAGCATATCGCCATTGTCAGTTGCGAGTTTTTTATTTTCTAAAAGTAATTGTTGGTTTTCAGCGATAAATCGACGGTTTGCGACGACCTGCTGAGTTGTTTCGTCAATTGCTTTTTTGTTTTCTTTTACTAAATCCTGAGTTTCGAGAGATTTATCAAGAAGTTCGTCGAAATTATCTTCATAATCAATTGATGCAAGAACGTCGATTTTTGCGTCAAGTTCGTTGATAAGCGCAACGATTTTTTCGTTAACTTCCAGAATCTCTGTATCGCGAATATTTTCAGTAGTTTCTGTAAGTTGCGAGGTCTTTTCGCTCAACTTTTGCAAGTATTCCAAGAACTGTGAGTTAACAACCTTTTGCGCCTGTGGGAACGCGTCAAAATCTATCATCAGAATTTTGTCGATTTTTGTTTGAAGAATTTTAACAAGTTCCTGAGTTTCTTCATTCTGGATAGAAAGCTCTTCGAAATTGATTGTGTAATCTGTTCCGGCGATAACATCAAGCTTAGCGTTAAGGCTTTCCATCAGTTTAAGGCTGGCTTCGCTGATTTCGGTTGTTTGAATACCAGCTTCAATAAGTCGCTGATTATTCACGTTTACGATTTCATACAACTCTCTGAATGACTGCGTAAACTGTTGCTGCATAATAACAAGTTTGTCGCTGTAATTTAGTGAATTTTCCTGCAGTAATTCTTTCAATTCGCCGAAAGATTTACCCAATTCCTCACGCGCCGCAGTTGAAGTTTCAGAATAAACATTATTGTATCCTGTGATTAATTCGTTCAAATCCTGCCCGAGATTGCTGATTTGTTCTTTATATTCAAGTCCTGAGAGTTTAAGTCTTTCTTCAAGATTCACAACAGCTTCGGCAACAACGCTGATTTTATTAAAATACTGTTGAAGCCTTTCTGATTCTTTTTGAAGAAGTTCCGCTTCTTTATTTTGAATATCAATCGCAACGTCAGCGAAAATACTTTTCAACTGCAAAATTTGCTCTTCAAGAAACTCGGTTTTGATATTGAAATTATTGTTAAAAACATCGACGCGTTCAAACAAATCCGCGATATTTTTGCTGATATTGAGTTCCTGCATTGCAGCGATTATATCAGAATTCTGGTTTTGCTCGGTGTAGCCGATAACAGTGTTAACCGATTGATTAATAAGCCCTGCCGCGTCCTGCAATTTTTTGATTTCAAGCAGGGTATCACTTGCAGAAATTGTTATAGCGTCAAAATTTTTCTGCAAAACATTAGACGTAACAGCCGGAATTTTATCAGCTTTATTCAACGCCTCAGCAATAGAAGCTTTGATTGTTTCAAGGTCATTCGTGTATTCAGTGTTCGCTTCCTCAATCGCCCTAAACTGTGTTTGAAGCGCAGATTTCAGGAACGAATTATCCTCTTTCAACTCCTCTTGATTAGATACAAGAAGCTCTTTCACAGAATTATATTTACCCTCAAGAAGTTCTTTGTAGAAATTTGTCTGCGAAACAACATTTTCGTTGATAAGTTTAAGATTTTCCGCAAGAACTGCAACCTTTTGCGAATTATCTTCCTGCGCGGCTTTGGCAAAGAAAACAGATTCCTGTTGGAAAATTTTCAATCCGTCTAAAATATTGGTAAGTTCCTCATGAGCCGCTCTAAAATTCGAATCAGACATTTGAGAAAACTTATTCTCAACATCGTCAACCCTTGCGATAAGATTAGCGACCGCAGTGTTGAACATTCCCGCAATCTGTTGGAACTTTTCCTGTATAACCTGCGCGTTTTTCTCAGCAAGTTCGTCGCCGGAAGCCTCTTTTTTAAGCTCCTTTATCAACTCAACAACGTTAAAAAATTTATTATCAAGAGATTCTTTAAAATCAACAACGGAATTCCTAACGAGAATAAGTTCGTCAGCGTCGGAAATTTCCTCCAGCTTCGCATCTATTTCCTGCAAAGATTTTTTTAAAATCTGTACATTAACCAGACTGCTGGCTTTTAAATCGTCAATAACCTCTATAACATTATTAAAATCTCTTGTCATTTTTATTCTCTTTTTTTACACACTTTCCCTACGTTAATTTTAGCAGAACAATAGTATTTTTAGCAAGAATGTTAATATGTATTACAATTTGGGCAAAAAAATGCCCCCGAAAAATATTAGTGGTAAAATTATAGAATAAGGAAGTAGAGAAATGAGTTACATAACTATTGATAAAACAAAATGCAAGGCTTGTTACTTATGCCTTAGCGAATGCCCTAAAAAACTTTTAAAAGTAGGGGATGAAGTTAACCACCTCGGTGCGAAACTCGTAGAATTCAACGACCCGAACCACGAATGTTTGGGCTGCGCAATGTGCGCTACAAGATGTCCGGATATGGCAATTACGGGAGTTTATAAAGAATAATGGCAGAATTAACAATCGGAAAAAAGATTTTAACAAAAGGTAACTACGCAATAGCACACGCCGCAGTTCTTGCAGGCTGTGAATGCTACTTTGGCTACCCTATCACTCCGCAAAGTGAAATCGGAGAATATTTAAGCGTAAAAATGCAGGAAGAAGGACGCGCGTTCGTCTGCGCTGAAAGTGAACTTTCTGCAATCAATATGGTTATGGGCGCATGTTCAACCGGCGCAAAAGCTATGACATCATCATCTTCCTGCGCTGTTGCTCTAATGCAGGAAGCTATCGCCTGTGCTTGCACAGATGAATTACCAGTTGTATTAATAAGCGTTATGAGAGGCGGCCCTGGTTTGGGTTATATTTACCCATCTCAAGGCGACTACAACCAAGCAACAATCACCGGTGGAAACGGCGATTTTAGAACAATCGTTCTCGCGCCATCAACTGTTCAAGAATGCGTTGACCTTACTTACAGAGCTTTCCATCTAGCGCACAAATACCGCAACCCGACCATCCTGCTTGCAGACGGTTTGATGGGTCAAATGATGGAACCTGTTGAATTTAAACCTTATCCGTATGAAGAAATCGACCACTCAGACTGGGCTTTAACAGGCGCTAAAGGCAGACCGGCTCGTTCTATCAAATCTCTTGCGGTTGACGCGGATAAACAATGTGAACATATTCACAACCTTTTTGCAAAATACAAAAAAATCGAAGAAAACGAAACCGAATGGGAAGAATTTGACACAGAAGACGCAGATATCGTTCTTATGAGTTTCGGAAGCCCATCACGCGGCGTTAAATCAGCGGTAAAAGAACTCAGAAAACAAGGTTTGAAAGTTGGCTTCTTCCGTCCGATAACCCTGTTCCCATTCCCGTCTAAAAGATTGGCGGAACTTGCTCAAAAAGTTAAAAAATTTGTTGTTATCGAAATCAATATGGGTCAAATGGTTCGAGATGTCCGTCTTGCAATCAACGGCGCAGCAGAAGTCGAACAGATTAACAAGCCTGTCGGCGCACCAATTGATGTCGAAACAATTATAGAAGAAGTAAAGCAGTACTCCGCCGCCTCCGCCCCGCTAAACCGCGGGTCGCATACGGCTGCGCTGTCTAATGAGAGGATGAAATA
This sequence comes from Fusobacterium sp., assembly GCA_023662905.1. Taxonomy (GTDB): domain Bacteria; phylum Cyanobacteriota; class Vampirovibrionia; order Gastranaerophilales; family Gastranaerophilaceae; genus Gastranaerophilus. The sequence continues at coordinate 176,249 of JAMPIJ010000002.1, read as the reverse complement.
ATGGCAGTACAAACATTTAAAATTCCAGAATCAATAAAAAAAGATATGAGATACTCATTCTGCCCTGGGTGCGACCACGGCGTAGCTGTCAGACTCGTAGCAGAAGTTTTAGACGAATTAGGATTGAGAGAAAACACCGTAGCACCGGCATCAATCGGCTGTTCTGTATGTTTGTACAATTTCCTTGATGTAGATATGGTAGAAGCGCCTCACGGCAGAGCGCTTGCCAGTGCAACAGGTATCAAACGCGCTCACCCTGAAAAATTCGTTTTCACATATCAAGGCGACGGCGACTTCGCGTCAATCGGGCTTGCAGAAAGCTTACACGCAGCGCTTCGCGGTGAAAAACTCAGCGCAATTTGTATTAACAACACAACTTACGGCATGACCGGCGGCCAAATGGGGCCAACCTCTCTGGTCGGACAAGTGACGACAACTTCAACAATGGGAAGAACCGTCGAAAACTATGGCTACCCGATAAAAATTGCCGAACATGTTGCACTCTGTGACGGAACAGCTTACAGCGCAAGGGTTTCACTCGATACCGTTGCAAACATCAGAAAAGCAAAACAAGCTATCAAAAAAGCGTTTGAAGTTCAATTAAAAGGCCTCGGCTTCGGATTTGTTGAAATTCTTTCAACCTGCCCGACCAACTGGCACATGACACCTCAACAAGCGCACGAAAGAGTCAGAAACGAAATGATGAAAGTTTTCGTTCCGGGCGTGTACAAAGACATTACAGCTAACGTAGGATAAAAATTTATGGAAAAGAATTTTATAATCGCCGGATTTGGCGGACAAGGTGTACTACTCGCAGGTGAAGTTCTTGCAAACGCGTTCATGTTTGCAGACAAACACGTTACTTGGTATCCAAGCTACGGTGCAGAAATGCGCGGCGGAACAGTTAACTGCGAAATCGTTACAAGTGACGAAGAAGTCAGTGCTGTAAACAAAAAAGATCTCGATTTCCTAGTAGCATTGAACCAGTTATCTTTTGATAAATTTTTACCAAAATTGAAAAAAGGCGCAACAGTCATCGCAAATTCAACACTTGTTGAAAAAATTAAGCCAATCGATGGAATCAACTACGTGTTTGCACCGATTACCGAACTCGCAGCAGAACTCGGAAACGCTAAAATGGCAAACATTCTCTCACTTGGTCTACTTGCAAGACAACTTAAATTAGAAAGCCTTGAGTTGTTAGAACAAGCGTTAGACACCGTTCTTCCGCCTCATAGAAAAAATCTTTTACCAATGAACTTTAAAGCCCTAAAATTAGGCTATGAGTATGATTTATTGGCAGTTTAAATCATAAATCACCTAAAAAGCGGATTTATCTCTTTCAAAAAGATACTATGATTTACAGTGTGAAAGGTTAAGTTAAACAAAGACATCCTTGGCTAAATATTGGATTCATGAGGTATTATGAAAGAAAAGCTAAAACAATCAATTCGTGAAAAAGAAATGCAGATGGCAAAACTTGCACCATTGATTGATAAAAACCCTGTTTGTTCAAATTTATTTAATAAAGTTTTAATCGAAAAAGCTGTGTTAAGAAAACAGCTTGAAGAGTTGAATAGCGACACATTTTTTGGCCGCGTAAAACGTTTTCTGCCTAAAAATCAAAAACTTATATGTGATTATTTTAATTAAGCTGTGCAACTTTTGCGCTAAGCGGTAAGGTGAACCCGAACGTCGAACCAACGCCGACTTCGGAGGTTACAAAAACTTTTCCGCTGTGGTGTTTTTCAATAGTGGTTTTAACCAGTTGAAGCCCGAGGCCTGTGCCTTTAATCGTATGGGTCGCGTTTTCAACACGGTAAAATCTGTCGAAAAGTTTCTTCAAATGTTCCGGCGCGATTCCGCAGCCCTCGTCGGTTACGCTGATTTTAACATCCTCGTCTTCGCGCTCCAAACGCACCGTAATCGTTGAGTTTTCAGGCGAATATTTTATCGCGTTGGAAAGCAAGTTCGTCAATGCACGCTGAATACTGTTGTAATTGAACATAAAGTTTGGAATTTCACCGGATTTTTGAACAACCATCTTGATATTATTTTGTTCAAGAAGAATTTGAACCTGTTTTGTCGCGGTTTCGACGAGTTCAACGATATTGTTCGGAAGCATTTCGAGTTCGTAGTCAGAATCAAGTCTTGAAAAATCAAGAATATCATTAACCATACTGTTAAGTCTGATAATTTCCTGATTGAGGGTTCCGAGGAACTCTTTTTGAGTTGCGGCGTCAAACTCTTCGCCATAATTATAAAGCGTATCAATATAGCTTCTGAGAACCGTCACAGGAGTTCTGAGTTCGTGTGAAACATTCGAAATAAATTGAGAACGCATTGTGTCGATTTCGGTTTCTTTAGTGATATCAATCAGAACGATTATGTAGCCCAGATAGTCGTGATTGCGCGTAAACATCGGGGACACAATAGATTTGATAACTCTTTTATCAACCTGAATATTGAAAACAGACGGCGCTTTTTCACGTTCTTCAATCGGAAGCGCGTTGAACTCCTGAATTTTTTCACGGAAACAGAAATTACCCTCTGTGTCGATATAGTCCTGAATATTACTGTCTAAAATTTGTTCATTGTCGAGTTCAAGAAGATTTTGCGCGTGCGGGTTAACTAGGACAACGTTGTCATTGTTATCGCAAACAACAACACCGTTTGCAATACTCATCAACACGGCTTCAAACTTGTTTCTTTCAAGCGTCAATTGTTCAATATTTTGCTCTTCATAAACATGAAGTTTGCCTGACATTTCGTTAAACGCGTTAAAAAGCGAACGAACTTCGCGGCTAACTTCCTGTCTTTCAATCTGATAGCCGAATTCACCCGTCGTAATCTTATCTACGCCGTCTTTCAACATTCGGAGTTCGCGGGTTGTAAGATAGGTACTGATAAGGATTACGGATGCAAAGATTAGCCATGCAAGCGCAAAAACTGAAAAGATTGAAAAACGCGTCGCTGAAAAAGTCTTATCCAAAACATTCGCGCTGAAAACTATCGTCAAAGTTCCTCCGGACTTACGCGGAGTCACAATAGAGAAAGTTTTGCCATTATCTTGAAGCTTGTTTTCCTCGCTTAAAACGAGATTTCCGGCCTCATCGACATATTTTATCGCCAGAATATTATCACTGTCCGAAATTATTGTTTTCAAGAAATCACCGAGTTCGCTTTTTTGTGCAATTTTCGCAGACGAATCCGCGATTGTTTGCGCAACAATTTCGCCATAGTTCTGGTAGCTTTCTTTAAGATTATTTTGAATATTAAAACAGGTTAAAATCCCTATGCCTACAATCAAAAACGTACTTGATAAAAGTCCCGCAATGATAAGCTTGTTTTGTTTTGTTATACTGACTTCTCTATCTTCCATAATTTAGATTATAGCATTAAAAATAAAATTAAACCACTTCCATTGGTTCAACGACAAAATCAATAAGGAATGGGCCGGATGAGGCAAAACATTTCTCAAGCGCGTGGTTTATTTCGGAAAGATTTTCAACGCGTAGCGCCTCAACACCGTAAGCCTTTGCCACACCAACAAAATCAGGGTTGTGAATTTGCGTTTGTGAATAGCGTTTTTCGCACATTCTTTCCTGCAATTGACGAACCATTCCGAGATATCCGTTATTTAAAACGAGAATTTTCACAGGCAAGCCGTACTCAACACAGGTTGCAAGTTCTTGTAAATTCATCTGGAAACTTCCGTCACCTGTGATACAGATAACAGGCGCCCCATTTTGCGCAATACTCGCGCCGATTGCCGCAGGAAACCCGAACCCCATAGTACCGGAGCCGCCGGAAGTCACAAACTGCCCCGCGTGGTCAAATTTATACCCCTTTGCCGCCCAGAGTTGGTGCTGACCAACTTCTGTTGTAACAATCAAATTTCTGGCGCCGGAAAACTTATTAACCGCCTCAATTACTTCAAATGAGTGAAGTTTTTCGGATTTTTTCTCAGGTTTGCGATTGCGGCTTTTTAGGATTTGTGCCTCGTTTGCCCAGCCGATGAAATTCTTTTCTACATAAATGGCACTCAAAATCTCTTTAATATCGCCGACAACGCCAAGTCTGGCGTTAAGAACACGGGAAATCTCATTTTCGTTGATATCAATCTGGATTAAATTGCGTTCTAGTTCACCGTTCGGGAAACAGCAACTAATGCGGTCGTTAAAGCGCGCACCGAGCGAAATAATCAAATCGCTTTCGCGCAAAATCTGATTAGCGCTAAACGAGCCGAAAAGTCCAATCATACCGAAATAAAGCGGATTTTCTTGTGAAAAAGCTCCAAGTCCCATCATCGTAGAAACGACTGGGATATTCGTCATTTGCGCAAACTGTGCCAACTCTTTCGCCGCACCGGAATGCACAACACCACCTCCCGCAACGATTACGGGATGTTTCGCATCGTTCAGTAACGACAAAATATCAGAAATCTTGTCGAATTCAGAATTTGGCTGCGCAACTGACAACTTCAAACCCTCAAATTCTGCTGTTTCAGTGAAAATATTCTTCGCAAGGTCGACCACAACGGGGCCTTTTTTGCCCGAAAGCGCGGTTGAAAAAGCTTCCACAAGCGTTTTTTCAAGTTCACGGACGTCAGTCACCTGAAACGCTTTTTTCGTACAAGGACGCGTAATATCAACGATATCAACCTCTTGAAACGCGTCTTTGCCGATTAATTCTTTAGAAACCTGACCGGTCAAAACCACCAGCGGGTAGCCGTCAAGGTAAGCGTTTGCAAGCCCTGTGACAATATTTGTAGCCCCTGGGCCTGAAGTTACAAGGACAACGCCGGCCTTACCTGATGTTCTAGAATAACCCTCGGCCTCGTGAACAGACGCCTGTTCATGCCGGCTTAGAATATGTTTTATCTCGTTTTGCGCAAATAATTCATCATAAACTTTCAGCACAATCCCGCCAGGGTAGCCGAAAATCGTATCTACTCCTATATTTTTAAGGGTTTCTACTAAAATTTTTGCGCCCGTGAGGGTCTTTGTCGTAACTTGCATTGCCATTTTAGTTTACCACATCAAAGATTTTCTTCAACGTCACTCGGCTCAACAATCGTTGCACGTAATTTTTCGATATAAACCTGATTTCGCTCACAATTTTCGATTCCGGCGTCGCGCTTTTTCTCCAGTGCGGCCTTTTTTTCTTCAAGTTTTGCACGTTTTTTGTCGATTTTGGCCTGCGCTTTTTGCTGTTTTTCCAGCGCCTTTGCCTCTTTTACGTCATATTCGACAAAATCCGTCACAAACTCTTCGTCAATAGGGAACGAAGACTCTGCCAAGGCTGCGTTAAAAGACAACAAAATCACTAAAAATAAAACAAAAATTCTCATAATATCAATACTTCTCAATGATTTCCATTATACCTTTTTTCGCAACGGCAAAAATCTCGCCCATTTGCGCTTCTTCATAAGGTGCACCCTCTGCTGTTGTTTGAAACTCAATAATTTTACCGCTTTTTGTCAAAACAATGTTAGCGTCAACCTGCGCGCGGCAATCTTCTTCGTACTCAAGGTCAAGTCTGACTTCGCCGTCAACGATTCCGGCAGAAATCGCACCGATTGGCTCAATTATAGGGTTTTCGGCGAGTTTTCCCTCGGCCATAAGCTTTTCAACCGCGATTTTGAGCGCCAAAAATCCGCCGCAAATACTTGCAGTACGTGTTCCGCCGTCCGCTTGAATTACGTCTGCGTCGATTGTGATTGTAAGTTCCGGCATTTTTTCTAAATCCACGCAGGCTCTAAGGCTTCTGCCGATTAGGCGTTGGATTTCCTGAGTTCTGCCAGAAATCTTCGTGCGTTCACGTTGGCAACGGGTGCTGGTTGAAGATGGAAGCAAAGAATATTCCGCCGTAACCCAACCGCGATTGTCTTCTTTTCCCATCCATTTCGGTTTGCCAACCTCAACAGACGCCGTTGTTATAACTTTCGTATCGCCAAATTCTGCCAGAACAGATCCCAACGCGTGTTTGGTAAAGTTTGGTGTAAATTTTATTTCTCTTAATTCATTATTTTTTCTGTTTCTCATTGTCACCTCATGAATAATCCCATTTATAAATAGCTCCACAATATTTGCAAACCGCGTGGCCGTTCATAAACGCCAAGTCCGGCACAAATTTATAACCGTCGACAGTAATTTCAATTTCGCCTTTTTGATTATATTGCATATCAAAAGTTCGGCTTCCGCGATAATCAGGCGCAAACATTAGTTCAAATCTATCAACAGTTTTACAGTTCTTACATTTAAACACGATTATACTTCCTCATCGTCTTTTAAGTTAGCCCTGCGCAAAATTTCAGGATCTAACTGTTTTTTACCTTTGCGTGCTTTCTTTTTTGTTCCGCCTTTGCCAAGAAGCTTTTTATACCAGAGAGTCCAACAAATACTTCTCAATGGAAGCGTAAAACCGAAAACAATAAAGCTTACAAGGCTTCCAAACAGCGCACGTGAAATAAATTCCGGCGTAATCTGCAAGGCAAGCGGAAGTTTATCGTTCAGCATATTTACATAATCGGTAGCCACAACAAGCCACGAAACATTCGCAAGGAAACTTTTTGAATCAACGACCTTTCCAAGCCCGAAAGTACAGAGTTCTGTCAGCCCCCACGCGATTACAACCATAATCGCAGCAAGCGCAACCGTTTTCCAGAAGTTTCCCTTAACCAGATTGAAACTTTTAGTAAAACAATTCACCACGCCGGCGTCGGTTTCAAACGTGAACACCTGAAACACAAGTATAAAATATATAAATAAAATTGCACCGAACACAATAAAAAACGGGTTAAACGCCACCAGCCCCAGAACAGAAATCATCAGCCATAACAAAACAAACGACCAGATATGTCTTTTAACAACCCCGTTATGTGCCGGAAAATCATAAACTTTACCGGAAGTCAGCGCGCTGTGTGTCATAGAGTTCAACGCCGCGTAAGCAACAAGGTATTTCCAGAACGCTGAAATCATCAGCACAAGCCCCGGTAAAATTACCAGAAGCAAAAGCGCCAACTGCTTTGACGGTTCGACAAAAAACTCGTACTTGTCCGCAAGCTGAGGCAAAACATCTTTCAAATACAAAGCAGGCGCGAAAATCAACCCCAATCCCAACACCTGACCAAGCACAGGAAAACTCATATAGGCAATAAATTTATGAATATTTGACAAATACATTTGCAAACTTTTAAACAAAATGTTAACAAAATTATTACTATTTTTCATAACCGCCCTTTATTTTGTTATGTTTATACTATAATTATTTTATAACAAATCAGGAAAAAAGAAAATGGTTGACATAAGGGAATTAATTTCCTCGTTTACAGAAGAAGATTATACAAAGAGTTTAGTAAATTTACATATACACACCAACCACTCGGACGGAACCGGTGACTTTGCCGACATCGTAAATCAAGCACAGGAAAAGGGTTACAGATACATCGCGATATCTGACCATAACACAATGAACGGCTATATCGAAACCGGAATCCAAAAAGATTTTCTAATTCCGGCATGCGAATTTGATGTTTGGTGTGGCTATGTTTTCTGCCATTTGCTTGCGTATGGAATAGATTACAACCACCCTGCAATCAAACCGTTTTTTGCAAAACACAAATACGAAACCGTTCGCAACGTAATCAGACTCTTGCCAACCCGTAACCTGAAAAAACTTATCGACGCGATTCACGAGGCAGGCGGAATCGCAGTTGTTGCACACCCTGCGTGTTACTGGGCATTAAGCCTTGACCGCCTTTTTGCAAAAATGAAAAAACTCGGACTTGATGGCGCCGAATGCTACTACCCGTACGGAAGATTACGCGGAATAATCAAGTTCCACAAACGCGAACACGTAATCAAATACGCTGACAAGCACGGACTAATCAAAACCGGCGGCACAGATTTGCACAAAGAAACACTAGAACCTATTAAACTAAAAAAGAAACCTGTTAAACCCGCATAATAATAGGAAAGCATTGCTATACTAGCGCCTTTCTATTGACAACTCGTGAAAAATATTTTAAAATTATAAAAAAGAAAGGATAAAACTTATGAAAAAGCAAAGAACCGGAAACCCTTGTAATAAGGCCCTTTTGAGACGGGGGGGGGGGGTATGAGTCAACACAGAACGCACCGCTGGTACTGCGCCTCGCGTTGAACGCCACCGCTCGCGCTTGCGCGGAAGAACGCGGTCTACCGCGTCGCGCGCTCGACTCTTCGCTCCGCTCCGTGGCTCCGCTCGGCTTGGCCTTCACCATGGCAGAAATCTTACTATCCCTCACAATTATCGGTGTAGTTGCGGCGATTACACTACCGTCATTAACAGGCAACATTAACGAGCGCACGTGGAACACACAACGTAAAGCGCTTTACTCTCGTTTTTCACAAGCAATATCGCTTATGCCAGCGCTCAATGGATTTGGAACATATAGTCAAGATTCTTCGGGAAGTATTACCGACACCGCAGCCGAAACTTTTGTCACAGCCGGACTTGCCAAAGTTCTTAAAATTAACAATATTTGCACAGATAACTTTAAAGATTGCGGCATAGTTTCTCAAGTAAAGGACATTATCGGCAACAATGTTAATATCCCTACAAATCTATACTCATTAAATGGCGCCTTTAATATGACATACTCACGTTGGTCTTATTACGCCCCAAACACAAAAGCTGTCGCTTTTGAAACCGCCAATGGCGAGAGTATCGTTGCTTATTATAATCCGATTTGCCATACTGAATATTTGAATACAGAATTACTGGCACCAACAATTTGCGTTAATTTTATATATGACCTTAACGGAAGCAAGGGGCCAAATACTGCCGGCAAGGATATCGGAATAATGACCGTTTTTAACTCTATAGACTCTATAATCGTTGCCCCGATGCCATCAACTACAATAGGCAGTAATACAACCTCTAACTGGCAAGATGCCGTAAAGTATTGTAGAAACGATGAAAACGATAGCAGATTACCAAATGTCGATGAACTTGCTTCTCTACTTTTAAATAAGCAGCTCTTTAATTTTCTAGCAGGAGGTTTTTATTGGTCTGGAACTACTGATGAAAAAAATAGTAATAAAGCTTGGAGAATACAAAGCTCGAGTGCTGCGCCTTTAAAATATACTCACTCGAAAAAAGAGGTTAATACAACTTTTACTAGATGTATTAGACGTTAACATTTCTTTATTTTCTCCAAAAATAAAACTTTTATGCTATAATATAGGCATATTAGAATTGATTAGGGGAAAAAGGAGAGAACTTTGAGTCAGCAAAATATTTTTGACGATGGCAAAATCGTTCCGGTTAATATTAGAGAAGAAATGAAACGTTCGTATATCGACTATGCGATGAGCGTTATCGTAGGACGTGCATTGCCGGATGTTCGTGACGGTTTAAAACCAGTTCACAGACGTATTCTTTACGCTATGAACGAACTCGGTATGGCACCTGACAAACCGTTCAAAAAATGCGCCCGTATCGTTGGGGAAGTTCTCGGTAAATACCACCCGCACGGCGATACTGCGGTTTATGAAGCATTGGTTCGTATGGCTCAAGACTTCTCAACACGTTACCTGACAGTTGACGGTCACGGAAACTTCGGTTCTGTCGACGGTGACGGCGCGGCTGCAATGCGTTATACAGAAGCTCGTATGAACAAAATTACCCCGTCTATGCTCGCCGACATCGACTGCGAAACTGTTGAGTTTGAACCAAACTTCGACGGCTCGCTTCAAGAACCGTCAGTTCTTCCTGTTCGCTTGCCTATGCTATTGTTAAACGGCGTTTCAGGTATCGCGGTAGGTATGGCAACAAATATTCCGCCTCACAACCTTTGCGAAGTCGTTGACGGCACAATCGCGCTTATCAACAACCCGCAAATCACTATTGCTGAATTGATGGAACACATCAAAGGCCCTGACTTCCCGACAGCGGCAACAATTATCGGGCTTTCTGATATCAAACAGGCTTACGAAACAGGCCGCGGCTCTATCAAAATGCAAGCAGTTGCAGGGTTTGAAGAAATCGCAGGCGGCGGCGGACGTCAAGCAAGAACAGCTATCGTTATCACTGAAATTCCTTATCAGGTTAACAAAGCAATGCTTATCGAAAAAATCGCTGACCTTGTTAAAGAACAGCGTATCACCGGAATTTCCGACATCCGCGACGAATCTGACCGCGACGGTATGCGTATCGTTATCGAACTTAAACGCGACGCGAAACCTGATGTCGTTAAAAATAATTTATTCAAATTCACACAACTTTCAACAACTTTCGGCGTGAACAATGTCGTTCTTTGCGGCAAACAGCCACGTCTTTTAAACCTCAAACAGGTTCTCGAAGAGTTCGTTGAACACCGTGTTGAAATCGTTACAAGAAGAACTATTTTCTTCCTCAAAAAAGCTAAAGTTCGCGCACACATATTGGCCGGCTTGATTATCGCACTGGGTTCAATCGACGAAGTTATCGAACTCATCAAAAAATCAAAAACAACCGACGACGCACGCAACGGCTTAATGTCACGCTTCGGCCTTGACGTTGACCAATCTAACGCAATCCTCGAAATGCAATTAAGAAGATTGACAGGATTGGAACAAGACAAAGTTAAAGCCGAATACGACGAATTGTTGAAGAAAATTCAAGAATACGAATCAATTCTCGCAAGCCGTCAAAAAATTCTTGACATCATCAAAGAAGAATTGACCGAAGACAAAGAAAAATTCGGCGACGACAGAAAAACCCAAATTCTTCCTGAACAAGGTGAAGTAACCATCGAGGACTTAACGCCAAACACACCAATGGCAGTCTTCATCACTCACCAAGGATATTTGAAGAGAATTTCACTCGACACATTCGAACGTCAAAACCGTGCAACACGCGGCAAATCAGGCATTAAAACAAAAGAAGACGACGATATTCAACACTTCTTCACCGCAATGATGCACGATAAAGTTCTGTTCTTCTCTTCAAAAGGAACAGTTTATAGCTTGAATGTTTACGACTTCCCAGAAGGCGGACGTCAGGCAAAAGGCTTGCCGATTGTGAACGTTCTCCCAATCGAACAAGACGAAAGAATTACGGCAGTCGTTCCTGTAAGCACATTCTCACATGATTTGAACCTCTTAATGCTTACGAAAAAAGGCTACATCAAACGTATCGAACTTGATAACTTCTCAAATATCAGAAGAAACGGTATCATCGCGATTGGCCTTGAAGCAGACGACGAACTCTGCTGGGTAAAACTTGCGACCGCGAAAGACGAAATTTTGATTGGAACTTCTTGCGGTATGGCGATAAGATTCCCGATTGAGGATTTAAGACCACTCGGCAGAAGCGCACGCGGCGTAACATCAATGAAATTACGCTCAGGCGACGAAATCATCGGCTGCGACATCGTTCCGAAAGATTACGACGCAGACTTACTGGTTGTGACTTCTGACGGTTTTGGCAAACGTACGAAGATTTCAGAATTCAGAACCCAAAACCGCGGCGGCATCGGTTTGATTGCGACTAAATTCAAATCAAGCGCATCAAGACTTGTTGCATTGACGATTGTGAAAGATACCGACGACATTATGATGGTAACGGCGAACGGCATAGTTACAAGAATCAACGCGGGTTCAATCTCACGCCAAGGCCGACCTGCAACGGGTGTTAAGGCAATAAACCTTGTGGACAACGACCTTGTATGCTCAGTAAACAAAATTCTAAACCCTGATGAGGACGAGGAATTCCAAGGCACGGCGACGGAACCGGCGCCAACACCGGAAGCGAACGTCGAACAGGGCAGCCTGCTTGATAGCAACGAAGAATAAAACTAAAAACCGCCTCACAAAAGGCGGTTTTTTTAATTAAAAAAGTATATTATTTTTCTTTACAAAAACATAAGTTATATCCCACAATTTTGCCGATTAATCGCGCTTCTTCATATTTTAATGTTTTACGTGACATTTTCTGTGAAAGGTTTGGCCCTGAATAATTTTTGCCTGTAATTCTTGTCATTTCCTTTGCAACATCAGCAAGTGTTTTATTTTCTAGTGCCAATATAGCTTTAATATCTTCTCTAACACCCATAATTATATCTCCTATTAATTAACTATATTGACATATTTTTAATAATTTAGTAACATAATAACTATAGAGCTATATTATTAATTTAAAAGCAACACATTGCTTAATAAAACTACACAACACATATTATGAAAGACATAGAAAAATACAAACCAAAACTAGAACTAATTGGCAAAAACCTTAGAAAATTTCGCAAAGCAAAAGGCTTAACGCAAAAAGAGCTTGCCGAGGCTGTAAGCGTTTCTAGGGATTACATACGTAAAATTGAAAATGCCAAAGTATTATTTTCAATGACATTACTATGCAAATTTTGCGTTTTATTCAAAACTCAACTTAAAGAATTTTTTGAAGACTAAATACTATACGTAAACTGTAGGAAGTTTCCTACCAAATTTTCGTTCCAGACCTGAACGTCGTCGGGAACATTCAGCACCACGGGCGCGAAGTTCCAGATATATTTCACGCCCGACGCAACAACAATGTCCGCCGTGCTTTGTGTAAACTCTTTCGGAACCGTCAAAATCGCGATATCAATTCCGTGTTCTGCGCACATCTGGCCAAAATCTGACAAATCATAAATCCTTTTCCCGTTCACCATGCCGGAAATCTTCTTTTTATCAGTATCCACAAGTGCAACAATGTTCAGGCCGTAATTCGCAAAACTGTCGTATTTCGCAAGCGCAGAACCCAGATTTCCCGCGCCGATTATGCACGCGTTTTTTTGTTTTTTGAACCCTAACGTCTTTTCAATACAGGATTTCAATTCTTTCACAATATATCCCACACGGCATTTGCCAGAATTGTTCAGCACAGAAATGTCTTTGCGCACCTGAGAATCGTCAATATGCAAGAGTTTCGCAATCTGTTTGCTTGAAATAAATTCTTCACCGCGTGCCAAAAACTCCTGCAAAATGCAGTGGTAAAGCGTCAAGCGGTTGATTACTTTGTCAGAAATTTTGGCATTCACTAATTATTTTCCCGTTTTTCTTCCTGTTTGATGAAGTCGCAAAGGCGTTCAAGGTTTTTATCTTCAATAAATTGTATCAAGTCGTCTGTATTCTTAATTTTGCCAAGCGCAAAACCCGTTTCCGCCAACAAAACGCAGTCGTTACAAAGTCTGTAACCGTTATAATCAATTGAGCCGGCAAAAGGTTTATTTTGTCCGCAGCAATCGCAATCGAAACACTCTTCCGCGCTTGACGGATCGTCCTCGATATCATCAAGCCGCATTTGCTCAACAACTAACTGCATTTCTTCAATAATTTCTTGCTCAGTTTTTTTCGCCATTATTTCACCGCCTCTGCCATTGTTTTAACCGCTTCCGCCATGCCGGTAAACACCGCGCGCGAAACGATACTGTGTCCGATGTTCAACTCATAAAGGCCTGCGATTTCGTGCATTCTGTGAACATTTTCATAATTAAGCCCGTGGCCTGCATTTACGCGTAAACCCAATTTTTGTGCGTATTCTGCCGCGTTTTTGAGTTTCAAAAATTCTTCTTCGCAACAATTGTTTGAATAACTTCCGGTGTGCATTTCGATAAACTGCGCGCCCGTTTCAAAAGACGCTTTAACCTGCGCTTCCTCAGGGTCAATAAACAAACTTACAACAATTCCGGCATCCAAAAGCGGCTTAATAAAATCTCTTACCGCCTCAAAATTTCCGGCAACATCAAGCCCGCCCTCAGTTGTAACTTCCTGACGTCTTTCAGGCACAAGGCAGATTGAATGAGGTTTAACCTCTAACGCAATCTTTTGAATATCTTCGGCCATCGCCATTTCAAGGTTCAGACGGGTTTTAATATTCTTTGCCAGTGAATAAATATCAGCGTCCTTAATATGGCGTCTATCCTCTCTCAAGTGTGCCGTAATCGAAGTTGCGCCGTTTTCCTCACAAATCAACGCAACCTTCAAAACATCAGGTTCCGCCCCGCCTCTTGCGTTTCTCAGTGTCGCAACGTGGTCTATATTTACTCCTAACAACATTTATTTTCCCTCTTTGTAATATAATTCTATTATATCGTCCAACAGATGTATTCTATTCGAACGCTTATAATAATATAATACAAAAGAAAAGAAATGAATACTACTTTAATAACTATCTTTATACTAGAAATAATAATTCTCGGGCTAATTCTCTACTGCGTGGTGGGCCTGAACCTTGCCGTGAACAGACTTAATAAAAAAGTTCTGGCCAAAAAGGCATGGCTGAAATCAACTCTACCTGCAGCGCGGGAAATCTTTACCCTCACACATCAGTACATCGAGATGTGGAAAGAAGAGTTCGCGAAGAAAATTGAAGCGTCAGGAAACGTCCTCGGCGAATACGTTGCGTATTACCTGATTCACAAACTGTTCAAAAAACAGTACGAACACTTTGAAAAAGGCTTCAACATCGCAAAACTTTTTTGGTAAAGCTTGTAAAACCTGAAAAAATATGATAAAGTTAATAATAAATATGAAAGGCGGGCGGTTATGTCAGAAAATAAATCACTAGCGTTTCCGATGGGGTTATTAGCGGGCGTTGTAGGCGGTATTGTTGCCGGAATCCTTTTTGCTCCAAAACCAGGCGAAGAAACTAGAAAAGAGTTAGCACAAGCAGCTACAGAATTTTATGAAAAACATTCTCCGGAAATAAACGAAGCGAAAAAACAAGCTTTGCAATCAGTTGATTTAGTAAAATGCAAGGTCGAAAGACAGCTGAAAAATATTTCAGATATGATTAAATCAAGAAAGCTTCGCATAGCAAAAGAACGTGAAAGCGCACAAGGCGGCTTACGTTAATATAGAAGGTAGGAGAGAATGGATACATCACAAATCGCTTTAAATCAGAGTTTAACGTTCCTGTCATGGACGGTCGGAATCGTAGTTTTCGTAGTCGGAGTTTTCCTGACTAAATTGATAATCGACTTATCAATCCTGTCAAAAAGCTTACTCGAAACCTCAAAAATTCTCAACGAAGAATTAAAACCTACGATTTTAGAATTGAAACAAACCCTAACCTCAATTCTATCAATCACCCAGTCAGCAGAAGACGGAATAACTAAAGTTAAGAATGCTATCGTAAGTATCAACGAAAAGAAAAACCGCGTTAAAAATAATATCAAAACCGGCTTCTTTAACGTAGTACAAAGGGTTAAAGAAATTTTCGTAAGATAGCCGTCTATAACAATTAAAAAATTTCTAAAACACGTATATACTATTAATGAAAATAAAAGGAGTTATCATGTCAACAACAAGTAAATTTTTATGCGGCTTTTTAATCGGCGGTGCAGTAGGCGCAATCGCAGGTATTTTACTAGCACCAAAATCAGGTGAAGAAACTCGCCAAATGTTAAAAGATGGCGCAGTAGATGCATTAAAAAAAGCTGACGAAACAGTAAAAGAAATTCAAGCAAAAGCAGACGACGTAGTTTCTGACTTGCAGAAAAAAGGCGATGAGATTAAAGAAAAATTGCAAAGCCTCTTAAACAAACAAGAAGAAGAAAACGCTTAGTTTTACTAATAAAGGCGGGGTTCAAACCCCGCCTTTTATTTTAACTTCCAAAATAGTTTTTCAAATCCGGTGTGAGTTCTTTGTTTTTGCAATATTTTTTCAACTTTGCAATCGCGCGGTTCTCAATTTGACGGATTCTTTCGCGTGAAACACCGTATTGTGTTCCGATTTCATCAAGTGTTTTGTGGATTCCGTTGTTATCAATACCGAAGCGCATAATCAAAACATCACGTTCTTTAGGGCTTAAAACTGTCAGCATTCTTTTGATATCAACAAAGAGGTTTTCTTGTGAAACCTTACTATCCGGTGCAACTGAAACTTCATCAACAATAAAATCCGCGATTTTTGCGTTATCATCTTTTGAAGAAGTCGCAGGTGTGTCCATACTGATTGTTGTTTGCGCTGATTTGATAATGTCAGAAAGTTTATTTTCTGTCATACCAAGGCGGTGTGCAATCTCTTGTTTTGTCGGAGTGTGTCCGAGTTCTGTTGTCAAATCCAATGTTACACGTCTAATTCTACTCAAAGATTCTATCATGTGGATTGGAAGTCTGATTAATCTAGCTTTATCCGCAATCGCGCGTGTGATTGCCTGTTGAATCCACCAAGTTGCATAAGTTGAGAACTTATAACCTTTCGTGTAATCAAATCTATCAGCGGCTTTCATCAAACCCACGTTTCCCTCTTGAATCAAATCAAGGAACGAAAGGCCGCGGCCTATGTATTTTTTCGCGATACTTACAACAAGGCGTAAGTTTGCGTTAACAAGCATATTTTTAGAAAATTTATCGTTTTTTTCCTGAATTTTTTGCGCAAGTCTAAGTTCATCTGCCGCAGAAAGCAAAGGAATTTTTCCAATCTGGTGAAGATAAATTTTAACGTTATCATCAGCGTTTACGCTGGCAAAACTTTCGGCACTTTTCGGCTCTTCCAGACATTCAAGAACTTCTTCTTCATCATGTTCAAGCTCTTGCTGTTCAAGACTGTTGAAATCAACATTCTCGTCAGAAATATCGTCTGTCATAAATGGTAATTTTTCAAGTTCTTTCTTCATTGTACTCTCCGTATTATTAGTAGATAAATGTAATTATTTTTTAAGCTTTTGTCTAACAGTTTCAAAGATTATTGCGCTGAGCGCGTTTGAAACGTTCAGGGAATTAAAATCTTTAAGCATAGGGATTTTAACCACGTAATCGGAAGCTTTCAACAAGGATTTTGAAACTCCGGCATGTTCGGCACCCATTATTATAGCAAAATTCATATTATTATAATCTACATCAAAATAATTATCTTTCGCACTAGCATCCGTTGCAATTATCCACCAGTCTGATTCTTTCATTTTCTGAACCGCGTTAACGAGGCTATTAACCTTGATGATTGGAATATGGTTAACCGCGCCGGCGCTGATTTTTTCTACCACGGAATTAACCTGAACATTGCGGCGTGATGGAATTATTATGGCTTCAACGCCTGCACAGACGCAAGTTCTTATAATTGCGCCGAGGTTATGAACATCTTCCACGCCGTCAAGGATTACGACTGAGGAATTTGTGTGCGGTTTTTCAAGGAAGTCTTCGAGTTCCATGTACTCAATCGGCGCAACAAGCGCAATGATTCCCTGATGGTTGAATTCAGCGTATGGCTGGAACTTTTCCTTGCCTACAAATTGGAAAATAATTCCTTTTTCGCGTGCAAGTTCCTTGATTTTATTAATTTTAGTGTCGGTATGAATGGTTTTAGAGATAAGAATTTTGTTAATCTCTCTGTTTTCGGAAACCAGAGCTTCCATCACCGAATTTTTACCGTAAATTATATCTTCTGACATGGTTTTGAAACCTCAAGCATTCTGTCAATGCATTTAACCGCTTTTGATGCGATTGCTTCATCAACTGTAATTTCGTGTTCTTCATTGATTAATGCGTTATAAATATCAGCCAATGTGTGCCACTTCATATTTGGACAGATAATATTGTCTTTGATTAAGATAAATTCTTTTTGCGGGCAATCGCGTTTCAATCTATCAACAACGCCTTTTTCGGTTGCGATAACGAATGTTTTTGCGTCGCTTCTCATAGCGTAGTTCATAATTCCTGTAGTGCTTCCGACGTAATCAGCCAGTGCCGTCACTGACTGATGGCATTCAGGGTGAGCAAGAATTTTAGCGTTCGGATATTTTTCTCTAGCAGCTAGAATATCTTCCGGTTTAATTCTTAAATGCGTAGGGCAGAAGCCAGGGTATGTAATAACTTCAACGCCGTTAAGCTGAGATTCAACCCATTTACCCAAATATGTATCAGGGAGGAACAAGATTTTTTCAGCACCCATACTTTCGACAACGCGAAGCGCATTAGAACTTGTAACGCACATATCGCATTCAGACTTAACTTCCGCAGTAGAATTGATGTAACAAACAGTCGGAATATCAGGGTGTTTAGCCTTAAATTCACGCAACTGTTGCAAATTAACCATATCCGCCATTAAACAGCCTGATTCCATTCTAGGTAATAAAACTTTTTTGTCAGGTGAAAGCATTTTAGCCGTCTGAGCCATAAAATAAACACCCGCAAAAATTATCATATCAGCGTCAGTCTTTGCCGCCTGCTGGCTTAAATACAAAGAATCACCAACATAATCCGCAACTTCATCAATTTCAATATTCTGATAGCAATGCGCCAGAATTACCGCATTTTTTTCCTTTTTTAATATATTAATCTTTTCAACAAGTTCTTTCATTGGAAAAATACTCCTATTTTCCTATTATTACTCAACATTTTATTACAAAAACAATAAATAAACCAATATGTTTATATATCTTTTATAAAAACTACACCATTCAATGTAAATTTATATTATAAACTTTGATTTTTCGAAAATTTATTTTACAATCATAGTGGAGAAGCAAAATTATGAGTATCAACAGTTTAGTAAATAGTTTAGGAAAAAAAGAAAAAGTTTACGTTTCCGTTACTCAATCCGTGGGTATGGAAGTATTTCAAGTAGATGAAAACTCAGGACATATTACAAAATATGCGAGTAAACATTTAGAATATGATAACAGTACAAAAGAAATAGCTGATTTAGAAAGGTTCAGAGAAAATTTCCTCGAACTTTTAACTGAATTAGGTATAAAACCAACTTGTGACGTTGTTCTTAACCTGCCAACAGTATTGTTAGGCACCAGAGAACTTCCTTCAATGCTTGAAGATGTAGCAGTAGGCCAATCAATTCTTGCTGAAATCGATGGCTCTTATATTTTCAACTCAAGATACACACCTGTTTTTGACTGGAAAGATTTTGAAACCGGCAAAAATACAGGCATGAGAAACATCTTCTACTGCGCGTTGCAAGATAACATAATTTCTAAAATTATAGAATCGTTCAAAGAAGTAGGACTAAAAATAGTTGATATCGAAACATCTTATACAACTATTCTCAACGGTCTTGCAAGAACAAATCTTATCGAAAACCAACTTCAACCTGATAAAAGCTGGAACTTGATGATAGTTAACGATGGCGGATATGCTATCTTCTCAATGATGGGTGATAAAATTATCGACTTCGTTCAAGAAGATATGCAGCTTATGGACGAAAGATCAGATGATATCTATAACGTCATCGCTTCTACCGCTGAATTGACCCTCCTCGGCTTCCCTGCAAGCTCACTCGTTGTAGTTTCTGAAACCGATCAGGTAAGTGCTGAAGAACTTGCTACTTCCCTAACTTCTACAGGTTCACTCCAATATCAAGACGTTGTATTTATCGACGATAACTTATACAGAAAAGATGAATTCTTACCGCTTGCACCGACTGTTGACCCTAAATATAAATTAAAACCGTCACTCAAAACAATCGGTATGCTTCAAGGAAACAAACTTCCGATAATCGCAAAATTCGATTTTCTGAAAATTGCTCCGAAAGTTAACTACGACAACGAAATCGTTAGATTTAACATCGGCGATCATATATTTGAAATCACACCTAACAGAGCAAAAATTTACGCAGCAGCAGTTGCAGGCGTACTATTAGTAATACTTGTTCCGCTCTTCCTGTTATTCCCTGCGTTAAACAAACCGTTTAATGACAAAATAACAGCACTCGAATCTCAAATCTCTGAACTCGATAAAGAAATCACAGATTTGAACGCATCAGAAGCAAGTACAAAATTCAATCCGCAAGAAGAAATTAAAAACGTTCTTGCTAACAACAGAACTAAATTGATTTCTTACATAACAATTGGTGAAGTAATTCCAAGAAAACTCTGGATTACATATTACAAAACCCACAGCAAAGATAAAATTATTATCGCAGGCGTAAGCGGAAGCATTGATGATATTAACAACTTCTACAAAAATATCAACAACACTCTTCCAAACAGCAAACTCCAGCTTAAAAATATGGAAATGAATAACACCAACGGCGAAGACGCAGCGGTCGCAGAAGCAAAATACTACGACTTCATCATCACTAACGACCCTGATTATCCGCCTAAAGCTGAAACCGTTGACGCTGATGATAAAGACAAAAACGCAAAAGGTAAATCTAAAAAGAAAAAATAATAAAGGATTATAAATAATGGATTCAGAATTAATAAAAAAATATTTAGATATGTTCAAAGTTGCTATCGCCATTGTTGTAGTCGCACTTTTAGCATCAATCTTCCTATTAACCCAAATAATTCCGCAAACAATCTCATATTTTGGCAACAAAACAAAATATGCTGACAGCGAAACCAGACTTGCGGCAAAAAGAGCAGAACTTGAAACTGCTAAAAAGAACAAAGAAAGACAGGAAAAACTCGACAGCGCAGGAATCGAAGTTAAAGCATTCTACCGCGATATCAAAAGCACAGGAAACTCTACAGCTGATATTCTCGCAGGCGAAATTCAAGAAATCAACGACTTAATCAAATTCTACGGAATTAAAATGTATAAAGTTAACTACAATTACGACCCTGCAGAAGATATCTTCTTCAAAGAAAAGAAAGATACCTACGGCGTTTGTAAGATGAATATGGAACTCTTCGCATCTTATATGAAGTTCCAAAGCTTTATGAAAGACCTTTACAAACACGAACACTTCCTTGATATCCAATCAATCGAAGTTAACCCTTACAAAAAAGATAAATCAATCCTAAATATCAAAATGGAATTAAGCCTCTATGCTGAAAAAGATGCTAACGCAGGCAAAAGTAGAGAAGTTCCACCATCAAAAGGCGATGACTCCTCTTCTAATGACTTAAATCTAGATTTAGACATTTAACTAAAACTTTCAAAATCAATCCCGAAAAACATTTCGGGATTTTTTGTGCAATTTTCACAGAAGTTAGTTTCTAAAACAACTTTCTGAGAAAAATCCGCAAGACTTGAACCACATCTTCCGCGGTGATCATTTGCCAGAAACGGACAAACATAAACACCATTTGTCGTTAAAATTCTGCCATATTCGCAGTCAAGGCTCTTCCACGTTGCGTATTCAGGCTCGCTATCAGAATTCTTATCAACATAGCGATTAATCTTAATGTGGTCTGCCTCTACGTCATAATCAACTTTATTACAGAGTTCAACAACCTTTTCAAGCATAAAGGCCTCATCTTCTTTGTAGAAATTTGTCACAGAAATAATAGGGCTGAAATTATACTTAGCAAGCGCTTTAATTGCAGACAAAGTTTGACGGAAAGCACCACGGGTTCTAACCTCGTCATTTTTTAATTCGTCATAGTGATCAAGACTAAGCTTAACTATAATTTCAAAATTGCTTTCTTCCTCAACATTTTTCAAAAACCTTGCTTTTTTCTCATTGATAAAAGAGCCGTTAGTAATAATACAAACATTAGAAACCTTTAAACACATTCTAAGAATAGCGTTAAAATCCGGATGCGTCATAGGTTCTGCGCCGGTCAGGTAAATACAATCCAAACCACCGGCATTAATAAACGCAAGATTATCTTTTATACAATTTACCGGAATAAAATCCTTGACGTTCTTAGAAAGCGGAAAATCAATATAACAATGCTTGCATCTCATATTGCAATTTTTAGCACTCATTTCTATAAACAAATTTTTAAACGCTTTCATCTGACAGACAGGTGCGCGGTAAATTGATGTACTCATATTCAACTCCTCTTATTATAGAATTATTCTACAAATTCAAGAAGATAATAAAATTGCCCGACCTATTAATTTACAAAAAAGCGGGGAAATTCCCCGCTTTAAAATATTTACCGTTTAACACACCACCGCCGGTCAAGGCGGTTTCATATCTTAAACCGAACTGACGGTTATCGTTTAACACACCATACTTTGCCTAAAACCGTAAGATTATGGTCATCAAGCTGACCACTAGCATCTATACGCCAACCTACTAAACTTGAAATAACCCCAGAAGTTGCATACATACCAGAGAATACAGAAGAAGTACCTTTCAACAACTCTTTATTAACAAATAAAGACATGGCTTCTTCTATATTGGGAACACGATATTCTGAATCATAAGCATTACAAGCTTTAGAAGCAGTCATATTACCAGCAGAGGCTTTAATCGGATATGTAGTATCTAACTGATTTGTTGCCGGATAAGGTGCCACTATTTTCGGATCAGATGGGTACATTACCGTAATAAAACCTATGTCCTTTCCGACTGTATTAGGCCCTTTGTTACCGTTAAGGTCATAGACAAAATTTGCACAAACTTTAGGTGCAACAAAATATCCACCACCACCACCTGCAGGCATTTCATTTAAACTTCCCAAACAATTCGGGTTATAGTAAACAATGACACTTTCACCATTAGCGGTTTCAAAAGCTGCGGCTTTTGTATCTACGATATTCATTTTATCGTGTATATTAGCCCTTGAACCTACCATACTATTGTTTAACGCGCTCATTGTTGCCGGTGTTGTCATCTGAGAACCGCCAAGAGTATTAATCTGTGAAACTATTCCGCAATCCTCAAGTTTGTCAGAACAAATATTGTTAATCTTTAAAACTTTAGAAAGCCCAGCCGTAATAAATGTTTCAGCTGCATTATCAACAGCAGAAGCAGAACTTGTTGCCTCAGTTAGAGTTCCGTAACCATTCAACGCTGGCATTAGAGATATGGCTTGTGACATACGCGCATAAAGAGCTTTTCGCTGAGTATTCCAAGTGCGTTCATTAATGTTACCTGTGAGCGACGGCAATGTAATCGCTGCGACCACGCCGATGATTGTCAATGAGAGTAAAATCTCCGCCATAGTAAAAGCTTTTTTCATAATTTTAATCCTTTCTCTATTACTAATTAGTCATATCTTACTAGTAATATAGCATAGAATAAAAATATGAAATCCTACAAAAAAACTATTTCCGATAAAAAAGCATTGGTTCTTAAAATCGTTGGAGAAATAATCAAGGAACAACGACAAGCCAAAAATAAAGGAATTTTACTCCACGCTTACGAATATGATATTCCGAGCAGCTCATTAAGCCTGATTGAAAAAGGTAAACGTGACATCCAATTATCAACGTTGTGGAAAATTGCGAATTCTTTTGATATGACAATGGGTGAATTTATTTCCATGGTAGAAAAAAGATTGCCAAAGGATTTTTTAATTATTGATGACAAATAACTTGCCCGACTTGTTAATTTACAATAAATATGATAACATTGCAGTATGAGCAGATTAAACGAAAGAATTGAAAACTTTAACAGAGCATTCGATATCTTTAACGAAGCTGTTAATGCGTATAATCAAAACAAAGAAAACATCCTTACACACATGGCACTTGTTCAGGCTTACGAAGTTTGCTTTGAACTATCTTGGAAAGTTCTGAAAGATTATCTCGCAGAAAATGGTATTTTAGTTTACCTCCCCAAACAAGTGATTAAAGAAGCTTTTAACAAAAATGTCATTTCGGATGGACAAATCTGGATTGACATGCTTGATGCAAGGAACGCCACCTCACACGAATATAAAATGGACAAAATAAATCTGATTCTCGAAAAAATAAGCACTTCTTATTTTAAAGAACTACAAAAATTTTCAAATTGGTTGGTAAAATTAAATGGATAATTTTGGATTACCGCAGAAAACTATTAATGAATTGTTAAACTATTTTACGCAAAGACCTGAAATAGAAAAAGTTGTTATATTTGGTTCGCGGGCAAAAGGAACTTATCACAACGGCTCTGATATTGACTTCGCTATTTGGACAAATAAACACGAGAGTATAACAAACATTTTATCCGAACTTGATGATTTACCTACACCATATATGTTTGACGTCACAGATTACAGAACTCTTAACCACGAGGGAATGAAAAACAGTATAGATAAAGACGGCAAACTTTTCTACAGTGTTGAATAATATTCTTTCAAAATCTTTGTATCGACTTCGATGTTCGGGCTTTCGCAGGTTAGAGCGCCACGCACGTCAAAAGCCTTGAACGCTTTCAGTAAATCCTTATAATTCATATCTGATTCTTCAAGATTCAAGTGGCTGCGTTCGCC
This sequence comes from Fusobacterium sp., assembly GCA_023662905.1. Taxonomy (GTDB): domain Bacteria; phylum Cyanobacteriota; class Vampirovibrionia; order Gastranaerophilales; family Gastranaerophilaceae; genus Gastranaerophilus. The sequence continues at coordinate 152,191 of JAMPIJ010000002.1, read as the reverse complement.
TTTCGCTGTGTATAAAATTCCCGCAAGGTGTCCGTGAAAACATTTCAGCGCCTTATCGCCAAGTTCGTTTCCTATTTTTTCAAAAATCATTGAGAATTCATCATAAGTGTTAAATTCACCGCCGCTTCTGGCATGAAGATGCGAAAAATCAATACACGGAAGAACCATGTCAAACTCTTTTGAAAGTCTTATAACTTCGTCCAAATCACCCCACTGCGTAGCTTTTCCGGTAGTTTCAGGACGAACCCAAACATCTATTCCCTGTGCTTCGAGTGCTGAAGATATCATTTCATTACACTTTTTAACCTGTTCATAAACTTTTTCTTTATCACCGCCCATATAATAAGCCGCATGGTACGTTATACTGAAAGCTCCTGTATCTCTTGCGGCAACAGCCGTTTCAATAACTCTATTTACGCTTGCTATAACCTTTTCTTCCTCAGGAGAATTGAGGTTTATATAGAAAGGACAGTGAGCCGTCAAAACCAAATTTTTCTGCGTGCGTGTATCGTTTACAAGCGAACGAGTTTCATCGCTCATCCTTACGCCATGAACAAATTCCAACTCCATTCCGTCAATCTCGAGCGATTTGATAATCTCAAAAGCTTCTTTATAACTGCCTTTTGTAGCTTTCGGCATTCCGGCTGTTAAAAAATTCAACTTATCAAATTCAAATATTCTTGGCAAAATAAACTCCTATTCCTGTTGATAATAAACATACTGCAACACTAAGAAAAATATAACCGAAAGATTGCACAAACGCGCCTTTTTCTAACATTTTGAACAGTTCAAGTGAAAAAGTGCTGAAAGTCGTCAATCCACCACAAAAACCTACTGTTATTGCAAGTTTCAGAGAATTTGACACATCTGCCTTATCCATAAAATAACAGTAGAAAAATCCTATAATAAAGCTTCCGACAATGTTAACGAGAATGGTCGGAAACGGGCAAATCAAGTTTGCGGCATATCTTAATAACGAACCCAGACCTCCGCCTAGAAATATAGCAATAAAGTTAAGCATGAACCCCTGCCGTTACTAAATTTTCCATAATCTCCTGTCCGTCAGAAACCATTTTGCAGCAATGATGTTTACGCTCTATTCCCTCTAAGCCGCGTGATAAGATTTTGCAGCAGGTAAATTTGTTGCGCGCTTTAAACTCATCAACAAATTCTTTTGCTTTTGCTCTGGCAATAACTTCATTGCCTTTTGAGTTTTCACGGCCAAAATGATAACCTAAAACCATTTGAGCCGCAGAAACTGCTCCGCACAAACATCCGCTTGACATTCCGCTTGAAAAACTTGTTGCGCAAGGCAAAAGTTCTGCCGGACACAAACCTTTATCTACAGCATATTTTACAATGCTTTCAGAACAGGAATAACCGTTCATAAAATAATCTGTTGCTTTTGTCATATTAACCTCCTGACAACATTCTATCTTATTTGAACAGGCATTACCAGACAAACGAAATCTTCTTCGCTGTTAGGTCTTAAAACAGTTGCAGAAAGGCTTGTATTCAAACCGATTTTAACTTCTTCGCTATCAATATTTTTCAAAGCTTCAAGCATATATTTGTAGTTGAAAGCAATTGTTAACGCTTCAGCCGCATAATCGATATCAATATTTTCTTCAGATTTACCTGAATCAGGAGTATCAGCGGTTAAGTTCAAGTTATTTTCGGTGAATTCAAACTTAGCGATACTTGTTTTTTCGTTAACCATGACAGAAACGCGGTCAAGCGCTGAAATCATTTGTGAAACGTTAACGATAGCTTCTTTCGGGCTTTCGTTAGGAATAAGTTTGTTATATTGCGGGAATTGACCCTCAAGAAGTCTTGAAATTGTTGTTGTTTTTTCAGATTTAATAACGATTCTGTTAGTTTCAGCGTAAATTTTTACGTTATCTTCGTCGATGAAAGAACAGATTTTAGCGAATTCGTTAACGGTACGTGCAGGAATGATAAGGAGGTTAGTTTTGTCATTTTCGATAGATTCTCTAACGCGTGCAAGTCTGTTACCGTCGGTTGAAGCTACTTCAAGCTGATTTTCTGAAAGGCTGAAAACAATACCTGATAAAAGATTGCTGTTTTCGTAAGCTGCTGCTGCAAAACCTGCTTGTTTAACAGCTTTTGTCAAAACTTTTACAGGAATTTCAAAGCAATTAGCTTCATCAACTTCAACATTTGAGCATTCTTTTGGAAACTCATCTGCTGAGATACCGATGATATCGAATTTTGTTTTTTTGCAGGTAATGTGAACAAGAGGTTCGCCGGCAGCCATTTCAAAAGTTACGAGGTTGTCATTCAACTTAGAAACGATTTCGTTCAAAGTTTTTGACGGAAGTGTTATTTTACCTTCTTCTTCAACCTGTGCATCAACGGTTGTAACAATAGTCATATCCAAATCAGTCGCAACTAATTTAATAGAATTTTGACCTACTGTTTCAATATAAATGTTTAAAAGAACAGGCTGTAAAGCTTTGACACTGGTGGCTCTTTCAACAATTTTAATACCGTTATATAAATCCTCTTTTTTTATAACAAACTTCATACCTCGTCACTCCTTTTTGTTAAGTAAATTATATTACAAAGTCGAAACAAAATACAAGGAAAACTATTGATATTATTAAGAAAGCGCAATATTTTTTACAGAATAGCAAAAATTTTTTTTACAAATTTTATTTGTATATGAGAATTTCGCTAATAAGAAAGAAAAGCAGGCGATATTGAAAATGAAAAATCTGATTAATTAAAATTTTTCTCAGGCAAAGCCGCAACATTTTCCATAATTTTATCAACATCAATGTTTTTTGTGTCAAGGCTGACTATTATATTGTTTCTTCGCAAATCCTTAGGTCCCCATTTACTAAAAAGTTTACTAAAGAATATTGCAGTAGTAGGAACTTTCCTTGCAAGCGCAAGATGCATACAGCTTGTATCAACACTGATAAACTTTTCGCATTTATCTATTAATGCAGCAGTTTCTAAAAATTTAGTTTTCCCTGAAAAATCATAATATTCAATATTAGAAAATTCTTTCAACTCATCAACATAATCGCATATATCACTTCCGCCAATAATTACTGCTTTATACTTATTTTCTTTATTAATTTTAGAAATAATAGCCGCAGTTGTCGGAACCAGTAAAGATTTAGATTCTAAATGACAGGCCGGACATATTCCGATAAGTTTTTTATTTTCTAATCCTTGCTTTTTCAAAAGCTCAGAAACATTTTTCTCATCTTCATCTTTGAAACTAAAATAAGTATCTAGCTCTTTATAAATTCCCAGTGGAATAAGACATCTAGCGTAATGTTCAGAAACATGAATCTGTAAATTCTTTTCTTCATCAAGATGAGGAATAGTAGTTGTTAAAAAAAGTTCTCTCATCTGCTCGCCTCTGCCGACTCTTACTTTTGCACCTGTGAGAAAAGCAATATAAGCAGCTCTAAGGTTATTGTCCAAAACTATTACAGTATCAAACTTTCCACGCAAAGAAAGTCCAAATTTTATAGTGTTTAAAATAGATTTACTTTTATCAAAAAAATAAACGTTATCAATTTCAGGAATACCCTGAACAGCAGCAAGCGCTCTATCTATTGTAATTATTGAAATATTTGCATCCGGATAAAGGTTACGCAAATGTTTAAAAATACCTGAAGTATTAATAACATCTCCTAGAGGGCCCAAAATCATTACGGCTATATTTTTTCCAACTATCTTAATTCGCTTTTTCATTTCAAAATTTTATATTAAAAATCAGTATATAACAATAAGCCAATAGGAGAGTATTTATTCTTAGCGGTTTTTTCTATTATTTACTATATATATAAATTAATTAATATATAAAACTAATAGTCATAGTAAGCTCTAAATATTTGTAGAAAACTTCTGAAAGCCACTATTAGCAATAGTTTTCATTGTAAATTATTTGTAGAATATTTTCTAATGACTATTAGAAAACCTATTGTCATTATCATAGTAGTTGTAGAAAACATAAGGATCATGTAGAAAACAATAATGTTTTCTACAGCAATTACAAAAGTTTTCTACAATAGATTTTTGTATTTGTAACGAATTGTAAAGAAATAAGGTGTATATAGCAATTATATACAACGAAAATACTTTATTAATATGTAAGACATAACACAAAACACTAAACGACAAACGCATTAAATTAACACGAGATATAAAACTAACACACACTACCTACTACACACTAACCTTCTACACACATGAGGAATTAAAAACAGATTCCATTAACCTATCTTTCAGATAGGTTTTTTTTTGCGTGCCGAGCAAAGGCAGAAGAAACACGAAGTGTTTCGCCCAGTTGAACACTTGCTCGGCGAAACCGCGCTTTCGACGACAAGTGTGAACGTTGCCGTTTAACGCGAGGCACGGATTTCAGCAAAATTTTTTATATAGTCTTAGCCAGTACGTAGTGTTCGTAGCTTAGCGCATAATTGTATAATGCGTTCATAAGCACGCGGCCGCTCTCTGATTTGCCGATTATTAAATATTCATTATATTTGTTTCTGGCAAGTGTGAGTTCAGAATGTATAATTTTTTCTACATTTGTTTTTGGATTTTTAGACATTATCTGCTGAATCCATTCTGAGAGTAAGTTTACAGCCGTGGATTTGTTACTGATAATTTCATTATCTTTTGTTTGAATATATTTTGAAAATTCGCTTAAAATCATATTTTTGGTGTTGTTGTAGCAAAACAGGTAATATCGTTTATGCCGTCTTCTTTGAGTGTTTTAATCATCTCTGCAAAGGTTGAACCTGTTGTGCAAATGTCGTCTAATATCAATATTTTATCATATTTATTCACTGCGGATTTGTCAACTTTGAACGCATTTTGCAAGTTTTGTGCGCGCTCATATTGGGTTAGTTTGTATTGAGGTTTAGTATTTTTAACGCGCGTGATTAATTTAGTGTTAAGCATGTTTCCTGAAAGCCTGCAAAATTCTTGTGCAACGAGTTCCATGTGGTTGTAACGCCGCTTTGCTTGGCGGTTTTTGTGAAGTGGAACAGGTACAACTATGTAACCTTTGTTATCAGTGATGTTTTGCCAGTATTCCCACATAAATTTTGCCTGATAAAAAGCAAGGTCACGCTGGTTGTGGTATTTCAGACCACGAATAAGTTTTTGTAAGTTCTTTTCATAAACGCCTGCAACATAAACGCTTACTCCATCTATAGCAAGTCGTTTTCCGTAGTTAAGAAACTCAAGACTGTCGTAGCATTTTGAACACATTTTAACGCATTCGTCCGAGCGGCGGCAAAAATAGCATTTCTTTTTATAAATCCAGTCGAGTAAGTTAATAAAAAATTGTTTCATATAATAATTATAAGTTAAATGTAACGAATTGTAAAATTAAATTGTAAAATGCCCAAAACCCAGTCATAATCACTGATAGGATAGGATAGGATAGGATGGCGTGGCGGGGCGCATTTTCTTTTTTGACCGTGTTTTAATGTAGATGTAAGGGAAATCGATTTTACACTACACGAAATTATTACACTAACGAAAAGGGGAATTATTATGTCAACAATTGCAGTATCAAGATTTACAAAATTAAAAAATGCGTTTACTACTGCTGGCCGCACTCAGAATAGATTGATGAAAGAGAAAAGAACCTGGGTTGAAACCTGCGATTTATTCGGCAATCAAGGGAAAATAAGAAAACCGGCTACGAAATTTTATTCAAGAAAATTGCCTGATGGAAGCACTATGTTGCAAGGTTATCGTGGCAATAGTTTAACAAGTGATGCTACTTATATTGTTGGTCGCGATGGTGCGTACATGAATATTAAAAGGGCTGCTTTAGACCCTGAGAAAAAAGCAGGTTCTTTGATTTCTGGACAATCAAGAGCCATTGAACATTATAACCGACAAGGTTTATTTCAAGGTGTTGATATTAAATCGAGATCTAAAGTAGCTGGATTACCAGCACAAGATATCAACTATTCTATGCGACAAGGTACTGGTAATAATCCGGGTGTGAGCATTAATTTAAAGACTGACGATGTTTGGGCTTCCGGTGGTATAGCTAACAACGGTAATTTGGAGTACAAAGCGGAAATTGCAGGACAGCATTATGGCGGACAGTTTAATTTGTTTGAAAAATTAGGCAAAATGATTGGTTTGGGTTAAAAAAATAGGGCTTTTAGCCCTATTTTTTAATCCATACTAAAGATTTCTTTGATGTCGTCCATTGTGAGCGATTTCGTGATGTTTCTATCAACCGAAATTACGCTGTCAACAAGGTTACGTTTGAACATTTTGAGTTTTTGAATCTTTTCTTCAACCGTATTTTTCGTGATAAGACGGTAAACAAAAACTTTTTTCGTTTGGCCGATACGGTAAGCACGGTCGGTCGCCTGATCTTCAACAGCAGGGTTCCACCATGGGTCGTAGTGGATTACGTAGTCCGCTCCTGTGAGGTTCAAACCTGTACCGCCGGCTTTCAAGCTGACAAGGAATATCGGAATATGTGGATTGTTGTTGAATTTCTCAACTGCGCCCTGACGGTCTTTTGTCTTACCGGTAAGATATGAGTATGGGATTCCGGCGCGATCAAGCCAATCTTTGACAAGGTCAAGCATTTCGACAAATTGGCTGAACAACAAGACACGGTGTTTTTCTGAGATAATTTCTTCAAGCATAACTTTGAGTTTTTCAAATTTGCCTGATTTAATAATATTTTTGACATTGTCTTTGTCGTAAAGGCGCGGGTGACAGCAGATTTGACGTAAGCGGAGCAAGGCAGAGAAGATTGATAATCTGCTTTTTTCGAGTCCGTTTTGTTCGATGGATTTGAAGAGTTCTTCTTTTGTGCTGTCGAGAACCTGTAAATAAAAATCTCTTTGTTCGTCTGTAAGTTCGCAGTATGCAATGTTTTCGACTTTATCCGGCAAGTCTTTTGCAACGTCGCGTTTCATACGGCGTAAGATGAACGGATAAATTTGGAGTTTAAGACGTTTTTCAACGATTTTGTCAGCGCGTTCCATAATCGGATTGACGTAGCGGTAATTAAATTCGTGAACGTCAAAGAGGAATCCTGGCATGAGGAAGTCGAATACTGACCAGAGTTCTTCAAGTTTGTTTTCGATTGGAGTACCTGAGAGCGCAAGTTTGTGTGTTGCGTTGAGTTTTTTAACTGCCTGAGCGGTTTGTGAGCCTGCGTTTTTGATGTTTTGGGATTCATCGAGAACAATGTAGCGGAAATTGTATTCCTTGAGTTTTTCGATGTCGCGGCGAACAAGCGCGTAACTTGTGATTACGATGTCGTGTTCAGGAATTTTCTTGAACAGGCCTTTGCGTTCTGTGCCGGAAATTTTCAGGCATGAGAGTTCAGGCGCAAATTTTTGAATTTCTGATTCCCAGTTGAAGACAACGGTTGTCGGGCAGATTACGAGTGTCGGCATAGGCCCGTCAACGTCTTTTGCTTTCTGGATAACCGTGAGGGCTTGAAGTGTTTTACCAAGACCCATATCGTCGGCGAGGATTCCGTTCAAACCGTATTTGTACATAAACCACAGCCAGCCAAAACCTTTTTGTTGATATTCACGGAACTCTGCGTTAATAGATTTTGGAAGTTCTGTGGAATCAGCGGTTGAGAATGTGGACATTTGTGACCAGAATTCTTCAAAATCTTTGCTTAAAATTGTTTCTACGTTGAGGTTTTTAAGTTCGTTGATAAGCCCTGCGCGGTAGGTTTTTACAATAAATTTGTTTTCATCGTTACGGTAAACGTCAAACGAGTTGAACGCGCGCATAAGTCCGTAGATTTCCTGTGCAGGGTATTCAACAAAGCCTAAACTTCTGATACGGCTGTATTTTTCGCCGCCTTGAATAGTGTCATAGATTTCGTCAAAACTAACGATTTCGTCGCCTGCGCGGCCGTAGAGATAGATTTCGAAAGAGTCTTTTGTTTCTTTGCTGAAATCAATATCGGCGCAGAGTTTGAACGGATTGTCGAGAATTTTGAAGAAATTCATGTCATCTTTTTCGACGAATTTCCAACCTTCTCCGGCCTGTTGAATGTGATAGTTGTAGAAATCAATTGCGTTTTCTTTTTCAAGTGCAAGGTTGTTTGTCTGCATAGGTACAAAACGGCAGGCAAGAAGCATGTTGTAAGCGTCTTGTTCGTGTTTAACGTTACGTTTTACCCAGTATACCAAATCTTCGTTAGGCTTTTTGACTGTGACGTACGGAAGTTTTTCGCCTGTTGATTTTGAATATGGAACTTTTACGCCGTCATATTCAAATTCTAAAGAAGCTTTCAACGATTGGTCGTAGTCGATACCGAGGGTTACGACGTTGATCGGCGGACGTTCTTCAAGCATTAATTTAGAAATATTTTCCGCGATTTCGACTTTCATAATCTCCTGTATTTCAGGCAGGTCTTCGTGGATAAATTTTCCGCCCTCAGCGTCTTTGAGTTCTGTGAAAGATGATTTCAGAATATTTGTCGGCAATGACTGCATTGCGATGTTTGTCGGGAAGATTATGTTCTTATAACGTCCCCATTTAAGGTGTTTTGAGAAGTAGCGAACTTCTTCAAACGGATAAACATCGTCTTTGTCAGGTCTGTGCCATTCGAGTGCAAGAAGTAACGAGCCGCTCTGACCGGAATTTACAGTAAGTTGTAATTCCCACTCGTCGTCAACGAATTTCAAACGTTCTTTTGTTTTTTCGTCCAATACTTCATCGGCTTTTGCAAGCAATGCAAACATCGGGCCGAATTTTGTAATCGGAATATCGTACCATCCTGCTTTTTTGTCCTGACGTGCGATTGTCAAAAGTTGTTGGAAAATAGCGATTTCAACTTTTTGCGCGTTGTTGACTTCAAAATCAGGGTTTTGACGCTGCGCTTCAATCAAAGCACGCAGAATACTTTCGATTTGGCGTACAATTTTGCCGGTTTCACGTGAGCGGACAAGAATTGAGAAGAAGTTAACTTTTCTTTTTGAGTTGAAGTGGAAAATGTAACTTCCTGTCGGCTCTTCTGTTAAAGCTGTGTTTTCGTCAGGGTAATCAGTTTCGATACCGTATTTTGTTTCTAACCAATCCTCGTAGGCGTGGTCGTTAATAGCTTTGATTGCGACTGCGACGGCGTGTTTGCACCATTCATCTTTAAGCGGACAATTGCAGCGTGCTTCAACTTTGTTTTTTTTGAAGATTAAGTCTGTGTTATAAGAGGCTTGGAAATTTCCTTTAACTTTACCCATATAGAAGTTTTTTTCCGGATAAGCTTCAAGCACCATATCCTTAGTGTAAAGTTCATAACCTCTGCGCCAAGCGCCGGCACCTGCCTTTTCTTTTACCAGTTTAAAATTAAATTCTTCAGTCGCCATATCTTCCCTTGCTCCGGGGTAATCTGCTTATATAGATAAATCTATAATCTCGGAGTTACCATTATTATTGCATAAGTAGTAAAAAAAAGCAAGTGATTTAATTAAGCATTAGTAATGCAACATATCTCTTTGAACTTTGTCTATCAGGTTGTAGAGTCCGCGGTTTTTTTCTAATAAGAGCTTGGAAATTAAAGTTACGCCTAAAAATTTTCGGTTTGAATCTTCGTTGTATTCGCAATAATCGCTAAGAATAGTTAATATGAATTCTATTTCGCTGCATATTCTCATTGCGATGTCTGTTTCTGCAATTAATTCTCGTCGTTCCGGTTTCATAAATTCTCCTATACATAATATAATATGTAAATACAATAATAATATAGTAATAAAATATTTGCAAGTGTTATATAATAAAAAAATGCAAGAAAAGAGTGTACAAGAAAAAATCGCACTGAATATTCGCCTGTATCGTATGCGAAAAGGTTTAAAACAGGAACAGTTGGCAGAGCTTTTGGACATGTCGCAACAACATGTCAGCCTTTTAGAAAAAGCTGCATCTATGCCAAAGATAACAACATTGATAAAACTTGCTGAAGTTTTCGACGTCAAAGTTGACGATTTATTGCATTAAGTAGGAATTTTTATTATAATCATTTTGTAGGGCTTAGCACAATGCTAAAATCCGTCACACACGATTTACGAAGAAATGGACGGAAAGGAGGTATTGCTATGGTTGACAAAATAATAATGCTATTACTGGCTTTTGCAATTACCGTAATAGCATTAAAATTACATCAACTGTAGGGTGCGAAGCAGAGTCTTTAATCTCGGTTAAGTTTTAAAGGCTCTCGCCCTACACCTTTATTATAAACTATTTCAAAAATTTTTTCAACCCCTTTAGCTTATGCGTCCTTGTTCTATATTATATATTTTCACGTCGCGGAGGAATTCTTCTTCAAAGTGCAGGGTGTCAACAGACGTTATTATTGTTTGGACACCTGATTTTATTGATTTTAACAGGAAGTTTTGGCGGATGTCGTCGAGTTCTGCAAGCACATCGTCTAAAAGCAATACAGGATTTTCGCCGGTTTTATCCGTGATTATTTCAAGTTCCGAAAGTTTCAGGGCAAGAACGACCGTCCGTTGTTGACCTTGTGAGGCGAATTTTGTCGCTTCGCTTTCGTTTATATAAAATAAAATATCGTCGCGTTGTGGGCCGACACAGGATTGGCCGCGGCGGATTTCTTCGCTCATTCTTTCTTCTAGTGCCGCTGAGAAAAGCTGCGCAATTGTTTCGACATCCTCCTCGCCGTTCAGGAATGAGCAGTCGTATTTGATTTTTAATTCTTCGCTTTCGCTGATAATTTTATGTTTTTCGCGCGCAATCCGTTCTATTTCTTTGAGGAATTTTAAGCGCAAAAAGATTATGTTGCTTCCGGCAATCGCCATTTGTTCGTTATAGACGCGCAAAAGCGTTTCGTCTATGTAGTCGCTTTTGAGTAAGTTATTTTTTTGGATACGGATTTTGTCGTATTTTGAAAGTCTTTCGTCGTACGCGGGGTAAACCTGTGAGATTGCGCGGTCAAGCCATTCGCGTCTGTCTGACGGGTTTCCGCGCAGCAAAAGCAGGTCGGGCGTTGCAAAAAGTACCGTGCGAAGCACTGATTTGAAGTTTTTCGGAGTGGTTTTGAGCGTGTTAACTCTTAGTTCGCGTGTTTTTTCACGGTTATAAAAATATGCAAGTTCAATATCTGTGTCGGCTTTAACTATGTCGGAATGGATTTCGACCTCTGTGGAATCAAAATTTATAAGTTCCTGATTATTAGAAGTTCTCGGGCTTTTCAGTGCAGAGAGAAAATAGACGCTTTCCAGAATATTTGTTTTCCCCTGCGCGTTTTTTCCAATAATCAAAATTTTGTCAAACCCTAAATCCAGCGTGATTGACTTGCAGTTTCTATAATTTTTTAGTGTTAAATTCTTTAGTCTCACAAATATATAATACTTCAAATATATGATTTATTGAATATTCCTTGTAGAAACCGAGATTTTTTTATATAATTTTATGTAAAAAGAGGGAAAATATATGTTACCTGTTATTACGGAAGAGATATCAGCAGAAATTTTTACGGAAGTGTTTAAAGATGTGCCGGTTTGGCGCAAAAAGATGATTCACTATTTGAAAGAAGAGAACCCTGAGATTAATACTGCGATTATTGAAGCGGCTAATAAAACGGATTTAGATCCGAAAGCAGTTGCGCTTGGTGCATATATGACATATCTCCTCATTGAGAGAGCTACAAAAGAACAAGATATATTTTCAGAAGACTAAAGGATTGATAAGATGATTATAGAAGATTTATTAGAACAGCTTGTAAAAGAGGGAGGCAGTGACCTTCACGTTTCCAGCAATTTAGCACCTGTAATCCGTGTTGACGGTAAGCTTAGACGTATTGATGTTCCGCCTTTAAGCCCTCAAGACGTTGAAGCCTTGCTTTTTCCGATGCTTTCTAACGAACAGCGCAGAAGACTTGAACAGGAATGGGAACTCGACTTTTCTTATGGTATCGAGGGTTTAAGCCGTTTTAGGGTTAACATCTATAAAGATAAAGGCAACTACGCGGCTGCGTTCCGTACTATTACATCTACCGTTCCTAACTTTGACCAACTTGGACTTCCGGAGGTTGTTAGAAGAACAGCAAATGCTCCTAGAGGTTTGGTTCTTGTTACAGGCCCTACCGGTTCCGGTAAATCTACAACGCTTGCGGCGATGATTGACCATATTAACCAAACAAAAGCAGAACACATTCTGACAATCGAAGACCCTATCGAGTTTGTTCACCCGTCTAAGAAAAGTGTTGTTCACCAGCGCGAATTGGGTATGGATACACGTTCTTTTGCAAACGCTCTTAAATCCGCTCTCCGTGAAGACCCTGATATCATTCTGGTAGGTGAGATGCGTGACTTTGAAACTATTTCGTTGGCACTGACAGCGGCAGAAACAGGTCACTTAGTGTTCGGAACACTCCACACCTCTTCTGCTTCACAAACAGTTGACCGTATTATCGACGTATTCCCTGAAGGTCAGCAACAACAAATCCGTGTTCAGATTGCAAACTCACTCGTTGCAATTTTTGCTCAAACATTGTTGCCGAAAACGCTTCCGGACGGAACGAAAAAAGGCCGTGTAATGGCGCAAGAAATCCTTGTTACTAACGGCGCGATTGCTAACCTTATCCGTGAGGGTAAATCTGCTCAGCTTTACTCTTCAATCCAGATGGGTCAAGGTCAAGGTATGCAGACTCTTGAATCTTCACTTGCAGACCTTTGTTTGAAAGGACTTGTTACAATGGAAGATGCGCTTTCTAAAACATCAAGACCTGAAGAACTTAAACGTCTATTGAAAGAAGCTAAAGAAAGATAGTAATGAAAACAGCACAAGTCCTTGACGATAAGATAGGGATTATAGAAGTTCCCGATGTGACACTTGATGGCCGCAAGGGCGCGGTAGTAAAAGTTTTAGGCTGCGGCTTGTGCGGTACTGATATTATAAAATTTGATCATAAAACAGTTCCTCAGGGGACTGTTTTAGGGCATGAAATAGTTGCGCAGGTTTTGGAAATTGATTCTGATACAGATTTTAAATCCGGCGATGTGATAGTGACGACTCACCATATTCCGTGTGGCAAGTGCGATTACTGTAAAAACGGAAATGTTTCAATGTGCCGTCACTTTAAAGAAACAAATATTTTCCCTGGAGGGTTTAGCGAACGGGTTTTTCTTTCTGAAGAACATCTGCAAAATGTCGCTTACCTTAAACCTGAAAACCTGACTGTTGAGGAAGCTTCTTTCTATGAACCGCTTTCATGCTGTGTGCGGGCTGTGAGAAGAGCAAAACTTCTTCCCGAAAGTGAAGTTCTTGTTTTAGGACTGGGTTCAATCGGAATTTTGATGTCGCAGGCGCTCAAGGCTGATGGGATGAAAGTTTTAGGTTGCGATTTGCTTGAAAAACGTGTGGAAACTTTGAAAAATCTTGGAATAGACGCGGTCACACGTATTCCGGAAAACTTCCGCCCGAACGCGGTATTTTTGACTGCCGGCGCGGATAAAACTGTTGAAATCGCAATAAAAACGGTACGTGATGGCGGAAAAATTATTGTTTTCTCAAGCACTCCAAACAGTTTTCCGTTTGATAACAATGATATTTATTACCGTGAATTGACTGTGATGGGAAGTTATTCACCTGATTTGTGCGATATGCGGCAGTCATTGCATCTTTTAAAAAGCGGCAGAGTGAAAGTTTCCGGCCTCTCAACGGTTTATCCTTTAGAGGAACTTGAACAGGCAATGAAAGACACTAAAAACGCTAAGATTATGAAAGCTTTTATTAAAGTTTAACCAGTTCTGGCGGTTCTGAGAGTTCGCAGAAGAGTTTTGACGCGGTCATAAAGTTTTCAGGGTTGGAGGAAACGTAGAATTTTTCACTACCACTGCCTGTTGTATTTGCAATCAAATCATCTTTTATGAACTGCGCGAAGTATTTTGACGGGTCGATTAAATCCTTTTCAGGGTAGAATTGTTTTAGAATTTCTATCAAATAAGGGTAGTGTGTGCAGCCTAGAATTATCTTTTCCGGTGCGTGTGGAAGCATTTCATTTACTCTTTCTTTGATTTGCAAAAGGCTTTGCGGTTGGTTGAGTCTATGTTCTTCCACAATGCGAACCCATGCGGGACATGCGATTTCTGTTATCTTCATTGACGGGTTAAGTTTGTTGATTTCGCGTGCGTAGGCGTGAGAATTTATCGTCGCAGGGGTCGCAAATACTCCAAGGCGTTCTATCGGAAGTTTTGACATAACTTTTGCGACTGATTGGATTATTGGATAAATCTTGAAGTCGTAATCGTCCTTGAGGGTTTCGTAGGTCATTGCAGAAGTCGTGTTGCAAGCCATTACAACGGCTTTAACCCCCTTTGCTGCGAAAAAATCAAATATTTTGCGGGCGATTTCGATTAATTCTTCTTTTGTTTTTTCGCCGTAAGGCATATTGATCGTGTCACCAAAGTAGAGAAAATCCTCTTGCGGAAGAAGTTTTTTCACTTCTTTATAAACTGTTAAACCTCCTACGCCTGAGTCAAAGAACCCTATTTTATTCTTGTCCAAAATACTTCAATACTCCCTCAACAATAGCTTTAGCTGTTTCCTGTTTTCTTTTTTCAGTGACGAGAAGTTTGCGTTCTTCGTCGTTTGAAATAAATCCGATTTCGCAAAGAATTGCAGGAATTTCTGTATGATTTATAACATAAAATTTTGACTTAAACAAGCCCCTGTCAAAAGGTTTTAAGTTGCTTATCAATGATTCGTGAACAACCTGTGCAAGTCCCATACTTTCCTGATGGTAGTAGTGTGTTTCGATGCCCTCAATTTCAGGTTTGACGCTGGAATTTACGTGAATACTTACGAAAATTTCACCTTTATTTTGTGCGCTTATGTCCACGCGGTCTTGAAGCGAGATATAGTCGTCGGTGCTTCTGGTCATTATGACTTTGTGGCCGAGTTTAGTGAGTTCTTTTTGAACTTTTTTGGCTACGTCAAGCGTTATTGTTTTTTCGTTGACGTCGCCTCTGATTGCGCCGTAGTCTGTTCCGCCGTGACCCGCGTCGATTATTATTGTTTTTGATGGGATTTTGCTTGTCGGAATGTTAAAAAGTTGTTTTTTACTTCTGTTTGTTTCTTTGAGTACGACTTTTATGGATTTTCCGTCAGCGCCGAGGTAGGTGTTTACCTGCGAATCCTGTCTGAGCGGAATATAAATTCTTACACCTGCTCCTTTTTCGTTACAGATTAATTTGGCGTTCCAGAAGAACGAGCCGGCAAAGTTTGATTTGAATTCTTCTTCGTTGAAATTTATTGCGTTAAAAATTGTCACAACAAGAGCATTATTTTTGCGGTCAATACTGTGAACTATTGGCGCATCAAAGTTTAGGGTCATTGATTGCGTAAGGTCATTGATTTCCTGTGCTTGATATTGAATTGTTTTGGCAAAGCTTTGTACAAGTTGTGCCATATCATAAGTTTTCTGGTTAATGAACAAAACTGATTGGTTGTCGGCCGCAAGTACAGGAACATAGTTTTCAACGTTTTCGGTGTAGATTACTGCGCGAACTTTGTTTATTGAAAATTGGCCGATAACGATTTTGTCAGTTTCGTTGATTTGATATTCGCGGTTTCTGACCTCAGGTGCGGAGAGTGAGTTCGGAAAATCATAGATTAATCGTGTCGGGTTTGTCAGAACCGTTGGTTTTTCAAACGTCATTTCCCCGAAACCGCTCAGAAGTATAGAATTTGGTCTTGCGGTTACGTTGTTCATATAGTATTTTGTGTTGAGTTTGAACCTTTTGAAATCCGGTTCATCCTTTTGCTGTGCGGGCGGTTGCGCCGGCGTAACGTTGAATGCGTTTTGAATTTCGTCTGCCATATTTACAGGTGACAAAGGTTCTGAGTAAACGACTTTGAGGTTTTCATAGAAGTCGCTTGAAGACGCGTGTTCGTCGCGGTAGATGTGTTGATAGTAATCGTTTTGAATATCATTACCGTTGAGGCGCATTATGATATTATTTTTTATACGGTAGAATTTTATGTCCTTAAAGATTTTGTCTTCTTTCGGATAGAAAACGACGCGGACAATGTTCGGGTTATTCTGAAACTGGCTGATTAAGATTCTGTCAAAGTTTCCGTTGCGAAAAACCCAGTCTTGTTTCGGAATTGTTAAGACTGTTGAATCAAGGTCAAAGTAGTATCTGGTCGGGTTTTCAAGTTTTTTGAGATTAATATTTTCAGCAATATTTCCCTCAATAGAATCCTTAGCGCTAAGAACAACAATCGCGTTAGATAAATCGTAGTTAGCCGAAACAACCCTGAAATCTGCGCCAAAAGCTGTTTGGGCAACCATGAATAACATTATTAAAAAGAATTTTATAATAAGACGGAACTTTCCCATACTAAGAATTATAAACCCGCGAAATCAAGTGCGCAAAAATGTAAAGATATATCAAAATTTACCCCTATACAAAACTAGGATTATATGATAATATGTTCTTACATGTAGTAGATAATATTTTTTATAATATATGCAATGATAAATCAAACAAAATTTTAAATAGATTTGATAGAGAAACCTGATAGGTTACATGTGTCAGGCTTTGTATATCTTATTAAAAAATAAGAAAAAGGATAAGAACATTTATGACTAACGTTTTATTAGTTATTGCTGTTTTAGCGGTAATGGCTTTGACAGTAGTGCTTATCTCTCAGAATTCAAAAGTTAAAAAAGCCTTGAGCGAAATTGAGTTTGAGAAAAAATCTATTTCCGAAAAAGAAGGGCTTTTACTTAAAGAAGCGAGAATTAAAGCAAAGGAAGAACTGCAATCCGACAGAGAAAAACTTAACGAAGAAGAAAGAGAAAGACGTCAGGAGTTTGCAAGATTAGAACAAAAACTTACAAAAAAAGAGGATATGCTTGAAGATAAAATTCAAGAATATACCGAAAAAGACTTACAAGCACAAAGAAAACTTGACGAATTATTAGAAAAAGAAGATTATTTGGCAAGCATTGTTCAAAAACAAACAGAAGAGCTTGAAAGAATTTCAGGACTTTCTGCCGATGACGCTAAAAGAATGCTTCTTGAACAAATCAAGAACGACTTGGCGCAAGAACAAATGCAGTTAATAAGAGAAAACGAAGCCAAAATTAAAGAGGTTTCACAGGAAAAAGCAAAAGAAATTCTCTCAACTACAATGCAAAGATGTATGATTGAACAGGTTGTAGAAACAACAGTTTCAGTTGTAGCTTTGCCAAACGATGAGATGAAAGGCCGTATCATCGGCCGTGAGGGGCGTAACATCAGAACCCTTGAAACTTTGACAGGTGTTGACTTAATCATCGACGATACACCGGAAGCCGTTGTTCTTTCAGGTTTCGACCCGATTAGACGTGAAATCGCTAAATTAACGCTTGAAAAATTAATCGTTGACGGCCGTATTCACCCTGTAAGAATCGAAGAAACCGTTGAAAAAGCTAGAGAAGAAATTGACAAAAAAATCTGGCATGAGGGTGAAAACGCGGTTCTTGAAATGGGCGTTATGGGCTTAAACAAAGAATTAATCAAAACTCTGGGCCGTTTATATTACAGAACAAGTTACGGTCAAAATGTTTTGAAACACTCAATCGAAGTTGGTGCGATTGCCGGCATGTTGGCTGCTGAAATCGGCGCAAACGTAGCGGTTGCAAAACGCGCAGGGCTTCTGCACGATATCGGTAAGGCCGTTGACCAAACTCAAGAGGGTACGCATATTCAACTCGGTGTTGAACTTGCAAACCGTTACGGCGAAAAACCTGAAATCGTTCATGCTATTGAAGCCCACCACGATGATGTTGTTGCAAATACGATTGAAGCGGTTCTTGTTAAAATTGCCGACGCTATTTCAGCGGGCAGACCTGGGGCAAGACGCGACACGTTGGAAATTTATATCAAACGTCTTCAAAAAATCGAAGAAATTGTTAACAGCTATGACGGAATCAAACAATCGTTTGCGGTTCAAGCAGGTCGTGAGGTTAGAATTATCGTTCAGGCTGAAATGTTTGACGATTTGGCTTCTCAAAAACTTGCACGTGACGTTGCAAAACGTATCGAGGACGAACTCGATTATCCGGGGCAAATCAGAGTTACAGTTGTTCGTGAATTTAGGACTACAGAAATCGCGAAGTAGTTATGACAGAAAAATCAACAATAAAAATATTGTTCTTTGGAGATATGGTAGGCAAGCCGGGTAGGCTTGCCGTCCGTACTTTCCTTGACGAAAATAAGCAAAATTATGATTTTATTGTTGCAAACGGTGAAAATGCATCTCACGGGTTTGGTCTTACATTAAAAAATTACAACAATTTATTAGATTTTGGTATCAATTGTATTACTTCCGGCAACCATATTTGGGATAAAAGAGAGATTTTTGAATACATTGATACTGCAGAACATCTGGTTCGCCCGCTTAATTATCCGAAAGGTACAAAAGGGCGCGGATGGAGAATTTTAGAAACTGAAAACGGCGTGAAAGTCGGTGTTATTAACTTTCTCGGGCGTGTGTTTATGAGTCCGATGGATTCTCAGTGGGAACTCGCGGTTGAGGCGATTAGAGAGATTAAAAAAGAAACACCGATTGTAATTATTGATTTTCACGCAGAGGCAACAGCAGAGAAAATCTGCTTTGGCAAATACTGTTCAGAACTTGGCGCAAGTGCGTTTTTCGGAACACATACGCACGTTCAAACAGCAGACGAAAAGATTTTAAACAACATGGCATACATCACAGACGCGGGGTTCTGCGGAACCGTCGACAGCGTTATCGGTATGGAATACCAGACTTCATTAAACAGATTATTGACGAGTATGCCTGAACGTTATGACGTAGCAGACGGCAGTGAGGCGCAGGTTAATGCGGTTGAAGTTGAAATTGATATCAACACAGGTTATGCTGTTGCTATAAAGAGGATTTCTTGTAATAGTAAACTAGAGGAAAAAAAGGAACATGAAAATTGACTTGCATGTACACACCCTATACTCGGACGGCGTGTACTCACCTGAAAAAATAGTCGACACCGCAATTGATGTCGGATTACAGGCAATCTCTTTGACTGATCACGATAATATTTTGTCGTATCAGGTCGCGCAGGATTACATCAAAGAAAAAAATTTGGCTGATAAACTTGAAGTAATTCAGGGCGTGGAAATTAATACACTTCATAAAAATTACGAAGTTCATATTTTGGGTTACTTTATGAATCCTGAAAACAGCGATTTTAAAAACCTTTTGAAAGCGCAACAGCAGGCTCGTATCGCTCAAACTCAAGAGATTATTACTCTTCTTGCCAAAAAAGAGGGTATAAAAATTAAGTTTGAAGATATTCAAAGACAGGTTGCAGAGGGCGGCAGTATCGGGCGTCCACACATAGCAAAAGCCATAGCAAACGCCGGCGGAACAAGTAATGTTATTGAAGCGTACGCAAAATTTATCAATGATTCATCACACGTATATGTGCCGAGAAAAACAGTTTCACCTTACGAAGCCGTTGAGGTTATCTACGGTGCCGGCGGGGTTCCGGTAATCGCGCACCCTTATGACATTGATATTGCGGAAAAATTAATCAAAAACTTGATGTCCTGCGGGCTTCGAGGTATCGAAGCATACCACAGAAAACACTCTCCTGCCTGCGTAGAATATTTCTCTTCTATGGCTGAAGAATTGGGGCTTATCGTGACTGGCGGTTCGGATTTCCACGCTCCAAATTCGCTCAATGGACAAATTGTGTTAGGCAAAAACTTTGTGCCTGAATGGATTTACGACAAATTGGTTCAGGAAAAGAAAATGATGGACTTAGCTTGATGAATTTCAGAAAATTCTGGAGAATTGAATACACGCTTACTTTGTTTGCGATATTTGCAATAGTAATTTTGCTTTTGCCGACAACTATTCAGAACGCAAGACAGGCAAGCCTTATTTCACGTTGGAATGAAAAATACAACCGCGTGAACTATATGTTTTCAGTTCTTAACACTCACGCTAACGAAGATATTATCAAAAGCTTGAAAAAAGCTTCTACTAACGAAGAAAAAAGCAGGCTGATGATACTATTAATGCAGCCGTATCTTAGAATTTCGCCGAACAATGTTCCGGTGAAGCGCTATAGGCCTAAATATATGAATAATTCACGTATTGCAAAAGATCAGACTTATTATTTTGACGATTTTTATTTTGCAGAAAACAATACAATCATCGGGATTAAGGATTTGGAACAGCAACGCGACAGTGATCCAATGTTTATGCTGATGTTTGATTTAAACGGACTTCTTCCGCCAAACCGTTGGGGTAAAGATATTTTTGGGGTAAACATCTACAGTCAGGGGCATATAGAACCTTTTGGCAAACAGTTTGATATTCCGGAGTTGAAAGTGGATTGTTCCGAACAGGGGCTTGGAATCAACTGTTCATATTATTATATAATAGGCGGAGGCTTTGATGAATAAAGTTAGAGTTTGTGTTTTTGCATCTTCTAGTAACTTTTTAGACGAAATTTATTATGAAGAAATCGGAGAGTTAGGATGTTTGTTAGGAAAATCGAATTTTGATGTGGTTTATGGTGGAAGCAATTTAGGACTTATGTGGACTTGTGCTAAAGCCGCAAAGCTTGAAGGTGCAGATGTTTACGGAGTTATGCCCGAAAAGCTTTATAATATTCTCGGCCCTGAAGCAAGTGAAGTTTGCGATGAACTTCATATCACAGAAACTATGCGGACTAGAAAAGCAAAACTTGATGAAATGTCAGACGCTGTTGTTGCAGTTGCCGGCGGGTTCGGGACATTAGAAGAACTTTCCGAAATGATTGTTCAAAAACAACTTGGTTACAACGCAAAACCCATTGTAATTCTGAACACTAACAATTTTTACGATAAACTTATAGAATTTTTTGACCACATGATAAAAGAGCATTTTGCGAACGAAACTTGCCGCGAATTGTATTATGTGGCGAAAACACCTGAAGAGGTTATTAACTATTTATTGTCCTACCGTGGAAAAGAGAGGATTGTGGATAAGGATTCAATCTATAAACGTTAGGAATTTTTATGCTATAATAATTGCATTAATAAGGAGAAATTTATGGAGACATTAAGAGATAAGTATGAAGTGGTTATTGGGCTGGAAGTTCACGCTCAGTTAAAAACAAAATCAAAGATTTTTGCGCCTGACGGAACAGAATTCGGCCAAGAACCGAACAGCCAAACTTCACCGATTACATTAGGTATGCCAGGGGTATTACCTGTTTTGAATAAAGAAGTTGTTAATATGGGTATTTTGACAGGTCTTGCGTTGAACTGCGAAATTCCTGAACGTTGCAAGTTCGACAGAAAACAATATTTCTACCCTGACTTGCCGAAAGGTTATCAGATTTCTCAATACGATGAACCTATTTGTGTAAACGGACATCTTGATATTAACGGCAAAAGAATCGGTATTACAAGAGCGCACCTTGAAGAAGATGCGGGAAAACTTGTTCACGCAGGCGCTGATGGCCTTGCAGGTTCAAGCTACTCACTTGTTGACCTTAACAGAGCCGGAACTCCGCTTCTCGAAATCGTTTCTGAACCTGATATGCGCTCATCCGCTGAAGCGCGCGCTTATATGGAAGAACTTAGAAATATTGTTCGTTACATCGGCGTTTGCGATGGTAACTTAGAAGAAGGTTCTATGAGATGTGACGCTAACATTTCTATTATGCCGAAAGGTTCTAAAACTTTTGGTACACGTGCTGAAATCAAGAACGTAAACAGCTTCTCAGCGCTTCAAAGAGCGATTGAATTTGAAATCGACCGCCAAATCGAAATCGTTGAAGAGGGCGGCGAAGTCGTTCAAGAAACACGTCTTTGGGACGACAACTCTAAAGAAACCCGCTCAATGAGAGGCAAAGAAGACGCTCACGATTACAGATATTTCCCTGAACCTGACTTGAAACCGCTTGTTATTTCTCGCGAATGGGTTAAGGAAATTCAAGAAAAAATGCCTGAACTTCCGTCACAAAAACGTGCAAGATATCAAGGTTTAGGGCTTAGCGAATACGACGCAAACGTTGTTGTTGAGCAAATGGAACTTGCTTTGTTCTTCGATAAGGTTCTCGAACTTGGCGCTAATGCAAAAACAGCCGTAAACTTCATTATGGGCGAAATTGCGGCATACTTGAAAGAAGAAAAACTCGAACTTGGCGAAACAAAATTAACACCTGAAAACCTTGCAGAGTTAATTTCTTTAATCGAAAAAGGCACAATTTCTAACAACATCGGTAAACAAATTATTGTAGAAATGATGCAAACCGGCAAAGCGGCTTCAAAAATCGTTGAAGAAAAAGGTTTGAGCCAAATCAGCGACGAGGGTGCTATTAAAGAAATCGTTCAAAGAATTGTTGAAGCAAACCCTGCGCAAGTTGAGGCTTACAGAAACGGTAAAACAAACTTACTCGGTTTCTTTGTCGGCCAAATTATGAAAGAAACAAAAGGTCGCGCTAACCCTAAAACTGTTAATGAATTGTTAAAAGGTTTCTTGGACGCGTAAAGGTAGGAAAATGTTTTTCAGAACTAAAAGAGAAAAAACGTTTATGGAGCGTGAAATCTTTGCGCAGCCAAAAATCGTAAGTGATATTTTAGAATGCTATGTAAAAGATGAAGAAATCAACTTTGATATTCCTCACGATATCGAAAAAGTTGTGCTTGTCGCAAGCGGTTCGTCTTACAACTGCGCACGTTTTAGCGCGGATTTGTTTGATAAAATCGCTAATATTGAAGCAACTTCTGTATATTCCAGCGAATTTCTTTTGAAATCTATCATTCCGCATAGCGATAAGATGTTGTATATTTTCATCACTCAGTCAGGCGAAACCTCAGACACTAACAAGGCACTGATGAAAGCGAAAGAATACAACCTCAAAACGCTTTGTATCACTAACTATGAAAACTCTTCTATCTGGAAACTTGCAGACTACCAGATTAATTGTCACGCGGGCGAGGAAAAAAGCATTGCGGCGACCAAATCTTTGACCGCTCAAATGCTTTGCACAGCGCTTCTGGTGTTAAAATATGCGCAGCTGAAAAACATTGATGTTTCTTTCTACCTGAAAGAACTCAAAACTTTGCCGCCGGCGCTGAATAATACGCTTGCGCTCCGTCAGAACATAAAGAAATATGCGAAAATTCTTTTGACTTACAAAAATATTGTAATCACGGCGGACGGAATGGCTTACGCACTTGCGCGTGAAACCGCCCTAAAGATGAAAGAAACTACCTATTTGAATATAACTTCATATATTCTTGGTGAATTTATGCATGGTCACGTTGCGGTTTTGAACGAAAAATCAGCGATGATTTATATTGCGACGAGCGATTTGAACTACACTTCAACCAAGAATTTGAACAAAATCAAAAAGGATTATAAGCCGTTTATTTTCCTTGTGGGAAATTCAAACGATAAGATTAACGCGAACATTAATATTAACGTAAGTATCGAAAGTCCGCTTGTGAAATCGTTTGCGGTAGTGGTAATTTCGCAACTGTTTGCGCTGGAGATGGCTCTGCGATTAAAGCATAACGTCGATAAGCCAAAAGGCTTAGAAAAAGTTGTTCAATAAAAAGGCGGGTTTTAAACCCGCCTTTTTTCTATATAATTATCCGCCTGTCAAATTTTCTAAAAGCAGTGCTTTTGAAAATTTGTCCGCTCCGCCGGCTTGCGCCTTTGTCGCAACGGCGGTGACGTAATGTGCGCCTGCTTGCCACGCTCACGCGTGTCAACACCGCGCACACCGAGCAGTGCTATTTCTTTTCGTTTTGCCATAGCATAATACAAATTACGATACAGATTACAGCTGACGCAATCCAGAACGAAAGCGCGCCGTTCCAACCGAATTTATCAACCATAAAGCCGGTACCTGTTGCTGAAAGCACTGCACCCACGTAGCCAAATGTTCCGGTGAAACCTGTTGCGGCTGACGCAACTTTTTTAGAACTGCTTTCTACTGCGCAAAGTCCGCCAATCATCATTTGCGGGCCGTATGTGAACGCACCGAGCAAGCCGATGAGAACAAAGTCTAGTGTGCTGATTGTGTTGAATTTCAACAATACCAAACAAACTACAACACCAATTAAGTAGATAAGGTTAACAGGTGCGCGTTTGCCTTTGAAAACTTTGTCAGAGATTACGCCTGCACAAACTGTACCTGCAATACCGACTAGCGGCAATGAACTTAATTTCAATGAAGCGAGTTCAAGGCTGTTTGCTTTTGCTTCGCTCAAGTATTTAATCATCCAGTCTTCTGCGCCGAATCTGATTACATAAACGAATACGTAAGCGATTGCGAGAAGCCAGATAGTTTTGTTAAATAAAATGTTTTCTTTGAAAACTTCGAGGTAGCTTCTGTTATCAACTTCGCAGCCTGCGTCTTTTTTAACCGCTACTTCTTCACGGTAAGATTCAACGTCAGGAAGTCCGAGTGATTGCGGTTTATCTCTCAATCTGTTGTAAAGCCAGATTGCAACGAGGATTGCGATTGTACCAGGAACGAAGAATGCCATTCTCCATCCGTAGTGAGCAACAAGGAAACCTGAAACGATTACGCTCAAGAATGTTCCCATCTGGTGAGAGCAAGACCATAATGACCATTTAGTACCGCGTTCAGAGTTTGAGTACCAGTAGGTTAAACTCTTTGCAACTGCAGGGAAGCCTGCTGATTGGAACCAACCGCTTGCGCCCCAGAAAAATACGAATAACCACAAGATAATTGTGTTAGTCGGAAGTCCGAAGAATGTGAATTCCCCCGGAGTGATGAAAACAGCTGACAACGCAAAGCAAAGGTTTGCGATAGCTGTCATAATTAACGCTGTCGGTAAGAATTTTCTAACGTCAGAGCCGTCAGCCAAAACGCCGTTTACAAATTTACCGATACCGTAAGTCAAATAGAGTGAACTGCCCAATAAACCGAGTTCGGTGTTGGTGAAGTTGAATTCTTCACTCAACCCAGGGAGTGCTACTGCGATGTTTTTCTTACAAAGATAGAAAACTGTGTAGCCGATAAAGCAAGAATAAAATATTCTCCATCTCCAGTGTGAATACATACTGTCTACTTTTGCTTTGTCTTCGATTACCGGTTGTGACGGCGGTTCCTTAAAAAATTCAAAAAATTTACTTGCCATAATTGTTCGCCTTTATTACTTGTACATTTCTGTTTTCTGATACTTCCAGCCTTGCGCTGCAAAGGATGTCTTTTTGCTCATCGGTTAAACCGTGGCCGTGAGCGAGCCTGTCTAAAAATCCGTTGTTAAGCTTGATTGCTTTTGATAAAGCGCCAACTTCGATTAGGACGTCTTTTACTTTGTCAAAGTCATAGCCAAAGGATTGTTTTGAAGAGTAGACAAGAGTTTCGCCTGTTTGTGAAACGATAGGAGTTCCGCCCTCTTCAAAGTATATTTTGAACACTGATTTCAAATCTTGAAGTTCTGATTGCAAGGTTGTGACAGTGTTTTGGATACGGAGATATCTTTCAAAAAGATATTCAACGTTTTCAAGCTGTTTCATTTCCCAGTCGTATTTCTGGTTGAAAAGCTTTTTCAATTTTGGATAAGAAAGCGCCAATGCCATTGTGTCAGCCATTGCGCGGTGGTGGTTGATTAATTCCACCGAAAACTTTTTACTTAACGCGTCAAGCCCGTGTGATTCCAAATCAGGAAAACATTCTCTGAACATTTGCTGCGAATCAATTCTCGGGTTTTCGAGTTCTTTGCCAAAAACGCGTTTTGAGGCTTCGTTAAGAAACGAATAGTCGAAAATTGCGTTATGAGCGACTATCGGGTAATCTCCGATGAACTCCATAATCTTAGGCATTGCTTCGGCTTCAGTCGGCGCGTCTTCAACCATTTCCTGAGTAATGCCGTGGATTGCAATACTTGATTTTCTAATGTGCTGTTCAGGATTAATAAGAGTTTGAAACTCATCCTTAATCTTTCCGTTTTCAAGTCTTACTGCAGCAAATTCAACCAATCTCTCTCTTGTAAAGTCAAGCCCTGTGGTTTCGGTATCTAAAACAATCTCGATTACTTTTTTTCTCGCCATATTTATACCCTGTTGGTTTCCCCCTCAATGATAGCATAAAAACAAAATTTATGTTACAATATAACAAAATGAAAAGCAGTACTCCGCCACCTGCTTGCCCTGCTCCCGCAGGTCAACCCGTGGCTGCGCTGTCTAAAATAAGGAGAGAATTATGGCAAAACCTATTGATATAACTGACTCTACGTTTGAAACAGAAGTTTTGAATTCAGAAGTTCCTGTGCTGGTTGACTTCTGGGCTACTTGGTGCGCACCTTGCAGAAAGCTTTCTCCGTTGTTGGACGAAGTTGCAAACGAGTTTGGTGATAAAATTAAGTTCGTAAAAATTAACACAGACGATAATATGAAAGTTGCGAAAGATTATTCAATCAGCGGGCTACCGAGTGTATTGGTATTCAAAGACGGAAAGGCGCTTGAAAGAATGGTCGGAATGGTTTCAAAATCAACCATAATTGCAAATATTGAGAAACATTTGGTGTGATTTAATGCTGGAAGATGAAAAGATAAAAGAGGTGGTGAAAACCACCGGCCTGAAACATATTGCTGTAATTATGGACGGAAACCGCCGCTGGGCAAAGGAAAGAAATTTGCCTTCGATGGTCGGCCATAAGAAAGGCGTTGACGCGCTAAAAGCAACAATGCGTGCTTGCGACGATTTCGGGGTGAAATACCTAACGGTTTATGCGTTTTCAACCGAAAACTGGAACAGAAAACCCGAGGAAGTTGAGTTTTTAATGAACCTGCTTGGAGAAACGCTCAAAAATCAGCTTGCCGAAATGCACGAAAACAATGTTGTTATAAGCTTTATCGGTGATACGACAAAATTAAGCGCTAAGTTGCAAGAGATTTTAAAAAACGCGGTGGAAGTCACAAAAAATAATACCGGTGTAAATCTTCAAATCGCGTTCAACTATGGCGCGCGTGCGGAAATTGTCAATGCGCTGCAAAAAATTGTTGACAGCGGCGAAAAAGAAGTTACGGAGGAATTAATCAGCCGAAACCTTTACACTGCAAAGGTTCCAGACCCTGACTTGTTAATCCGTACGGGCGGTGAACAACGGATTTCCAACTTTCTACTCTGGCAGATAGCTTATGCCGAAATCCTTGTCGTGCAAAAGTTTTGGCCGGAATTCGGAAAAGAAGAACTCGCAAGCGCAATTATGGAATTTGAACACAGGCAGCGGAGATTTGGTAAATGAGAAAAATAGTTTTTGCAACAGGAAACGCACATAAATTAGAAGAATTAAGAGAGATAACAGAACTCGTCACAGGTGACGCGAATTTTATTGAGTTTTCGACACCGCCAAAACCTTTCGACCCTGACGAAAACGGCGTAACTTTTGAAGAAAATTCTTTGATAAAAGCACGTGAAGCAAACCGGATTACAGGCATGATGACGCTTGCGGATGATTCAGGACTCTGTGTTGAGGCGCTTGACGGCCGCCCCGGGCTTCACTCTGCGCGTTATGCCGATACTCAGGACGAAAAAATCGAAAAGCTTCTTGCAGAAATGGATGGCAAAACAAATCGCCGTGCAAAATTTGTCTGTGCGATGACTTTATTGGACGAAAACGGTGAAATTTTAACTGTAGAACTCGGCGAATGCCATGGCGAAATCGCCTTGAACCATGCGGGTTCTAACGGTTTTGGGTTTGACCCTGTGTTCATTCCTGACGGTGAAAACCGAACGCTTGCAGAGATGTCTGATGTTGAAAAAAACACCATTTCGCACCGCGCAAATGCACTCAAAAAAGTGATAAATTACCTTAAAAGCCACGCATAACGTGGCTTTTAATTAGTTTCTTTTCGATACTATAGGCGTCTTATCTGTAGTTTGTGAACTGTAGCGGGTAATCATATTTCGCTTCGTTTTCGCGTAACGCTTTGATTACAGCCTGCAAATCGTCCTTGTCTTTGCCGGAAACCCTTACCTGATCGCCCTGAATAGATGCTTGAACCTTGATTTTTAAATCTTTAATATCAGCAACAATTTTTTTCGCGAGTTCTTGAGTAAGACCCTTTTTGAGTTTATAAACCTGTCTTACGTTTCCGCCAAGCGCATTTTCAACAGGTTGCGGGTCTAAAATTCTGATATTTAAACCGCGTTTACTGATTTTTGATTGCAAAATATCATAAATATTGCGCAATTTCATATCGTCTTTTGTTGTTACAACGATTTCTTTGTCCGCGTCCAAATCAATTTCTGAACCTGAATCTTTCAAGTCGAAACGTGAAGCTACATCTCTTTTAACCTGATCAACCGCGTTGACAAGTTCCTGTCTGTCAAACTCAGACACAATATCAAAACTGCAATCTTTTGCCATAATTAACCCCCTTTATTTAACTAAAGGGATTATAACATAAAAATCTGCTAAGGTGTAGCCGGTTTGTTCAACCAAGTCCACGGTTTATACCAGCTTTTTGCGCCTGTAGGCCTAGATGGAGTATGGCCGCTCATCCAGTTGCCAATTTTTTTATAAAATGGTGTCTTTTTACCCTTGAAAAGTCCTGTGAGCATACTCAAACCGATTACGCCAAGCGCAATTTTGCCAAAACTTATCATATCTTTTTTGCATTCATTGTCTTTATGGCGCATAATATTAACGGTGTCGCGGCTAAGGTTAGGTTTTAGGCTTACGCCGCCAAGATAATTTGTGTTATACATGCCCATTCCCATACCCATCGGGCCGTACATAGAACCAATTCCCATCATATCAGGGTCAAATTCGTACATAGGCATTCCCGAAGACATCAAATCTCTGTGCATAGGAGGAGTATACATTTCACCAATCATTTTTCTACCAACCTTAAAAATTAAACCTTTACATGTATATAAAGTTATTTTGCGGCCCAAGATTGTCATGATTATTGTTTTTGTGTAAAGTTTTATTAAGTCTTGACATGATGGAAAACATGCTACATAATAAACGTAGAAAGGAAGGGTAAATATATGAACTTGATTAAAAATGTATCGTCATTGACAGGGGGGGGGGGAGCCTGCTGAGCCGCCCGACTAAACAAGCAGCGATG
>JAMPIJ010000002.1:0-123003 GCA_023662905.1 Fusobacterium sp. | reverse complement strand
CGAAAATGAGGATCCCGCTCAGCGGGTTCACTATGGCGGAGATACTCTTATCTCTAACAATTATTGGCGTCGTCGCCGCAATTACTTTACCAAGCTTAACTGGTAACATTAACGAGCGGACTTGGAATACACAAAGAAAAGCGCTTTTCGCGCGTTTTAGTCAGGCAATTGCGCTCATGCCGGCATTGAACGGGTATGGAACCCTTGATGGAACAACTGACACCGCAGCTGAAACTTTCGTTACAGCAGGACTTTCGAAAGTTCTTAAAATTAATAATATTTGTGATTCGGAGCATCTTACTGACTGTGGCTTGCCAACAAAAATTACTGATTTTGGTGCTTCTACATTTAATTCCCTGCCGGTAACCCTTGCTGGTTATAATGAAATTTTTAATGGAAGTTATATAAATGGTGTGGGAACTTCGTTTTCTTATTCTCAGTTAGATACAAAGGCTGCAGCGTTTGAAACCGCTAATGGGGAAAGTATTCTTGTTTATTATAATCCATTTTGTAAGGCCTCGTCGTTAAATAATTATAATAATTGGGCGCAGCCTTATATGTGTGCGAATTTTATTTATGACTTGAATGGCTCTAAAGGGCCTAATACCATGGGAAAAGATATAGGCTTTATAACGGCAATTTACTCTACAGATCCTGTTGTTGTTACTGCAAATCCAGCACATGTGGTTCGCTCGTCCTTTAATGATGCTAGTAAAAATTGCAGGGCGTTTGAGGATACAAGAGTTCCTAATTTTGAAGAATTAATGGCGATATTTTACAATAGGAAGCTTTTGAATACAACCTATTTAGCCGCTCAAGGTGGATTTAATCTTTGGAGTAGTAAAATAAAAGAAGATGAAACAGACAAAGGTATATATATCGATGTTATGACCGGACAATTTGCGAAGCGTTTACGTACTGATGGCGCGATAGCAGTTTTATGTGTTAAGCGTTAAAAAAAGAGCCGTTAGGCTCTTTTTTTATTTTACTCTCTTCACAGCGGCGTCAATCAAGCCTTTAAAAAGCGGGTGTGGGTGTTCTGGTCTTGACTTGAACTCAGGGTGGAATTGTGACGCCACAAACCAATCCAATTCTGGAAGTTCGACCATTTCTGCAAGCATTCCGTCCGGTGACATGCCGGAGAACACAAGCCCTGCGTCCGCAATTTGTTTTAAGTATTCATTATTAACTTCATATCTATGGCGGTGACGTTCTGAAATTAAGTCAGAACCGTAAGCTTTATGTGCCTTTGTGCCTTTCTTAACAACACAATCGTAAGCCCCTAAACGCATTGTTCCGCCGTATGCCTGAACGTTTTTCTGTTCTAGCATTAGGTCGATTACCGGATAAACTGCGTTTTCGTCAAATTCTTTTGAATTTGCGCCTTTTAAGCCCACAACGTTTCTTGCGTATTCGATTACTGCGCACTGCATGCCAAGGCACAAGCCTAAGAACGGAAGATTATTGGTTCTTGCGTATTTGATTACGTTTAATTTGCCCTCGATTCCGCGAACTCCAAAGCCCCCAGGGACGACAACGGCTTGAACATCAGAAAGAAGCTCTTTGCATTTGTCCCATTCAACGCAGTCTTCAGAGTTAATCCATTTGATTTCGATTGAAGCATCGTTCGCGAATCCGGCGTGTTTCAAAGATTCTACAACCGAAATATAGGCGTCTGAAAGCTTTGTGTATTTACCTGCAATCGCAACTTTTAAAGTCTTTTGCGGATTTTTGATAGTGTTTACAAGCTTTTTCCATGTATCTAAATTCGCATCACGTTTTTCAACTCTTAGCAAGTCTAGGATTACGTCTGCCATGTGCTGGTCTTCAAGTGCTAGTGGAACCTCGTAGATACTCTTCATATCTTTGCATTCAAATACTGCTTCTTTTGCAAGTGAGCAGAAGAGCGCAAGTTTGTCTTTTTCTGTTTTTGGAATAGAGCGTGATGTGCGGCAAACAAGGATTTCTGGCTGAATACCGTAACTTCTCAACACGTTAACGCTGTGTTGAGATGGTTTTGTTTTGAGTTCGCCTGATGTCGGTAGGTACGGCAAAAGGGTCGTGTGAATTGAAATTGCGTTGCCGATTCCTATTTCAGTTTTAAACTGGCGGATCGCTTCGATGAACGGTAAGCTTTCGATGTCACCGATTGTACCGCCTACTTCGATTAATTGGAAGTCAGGTTTAAACTGTTTTGTTGCACCGTGAATACGGGCTTTGATTTCGTTTGTAATATGTGGGATTACCTGAACTGTTCCGCCTAAATAGTCGCCGCGGCGCTCTTTATTAATAACAGTCTGGTAAACGCTTCCTGATGTAACGTTATTAAGTTTACCAAGGCTTGTGTCGGTAAAACGTTCGTAGTGGCCGAGGTCTAAGTCGGTTTCTGCACCGTCATCGGTTACAAAAACTTCACCGTGTTGGAACGGACTCATTGTTCCAGGGTCTACGTTGATGTACGGGTCAAATTTCTGGTTGATTACGCTGAACCCTCTTGCTCTAAGCAGGCGTCCTAGTGATGCGGCAATAATCCCTTTCCCCAATGAACTTACTACACCGCCTGTGATGAAAATATATTTTGTCATATTACTCCTCATTTCTCTATTAAAAAGGGCGACAAAACTGCCGCCCGTAAATCTTTTAGCCACCAATCTTAGGGACTTTGAAGAACCCGTTCTCTTCGTCCGGTGCGTTCTTCAGTAATTCTTCTTTTGTCTGTTCGTAGACAACTTTGTCTTCTCGCATTACGTTTACGAAATCCACGACCTGTGTCATAGGTTCGATGTTGGAAGTGTCGACTTCGTTCATCTGGTTAACGTATTGGAGAACATCGCCAAGCTGTTTTGTATAAAGTTCTTTTTCCTCGTCTGTAAGTTCAAGACGGGCAAGTTTTGCTACGTGTTCTACATCTTTTATCGTAATCATAAAATCTCCCTGTTTTTCTAATATTAACATGAAAATTTAATAATTAAATGTTTTATTAAATTATTTTAATTTCCAGTGGTTTATAACTGCACGTTTTGCAAGCTGAAGCATTCCTATCATTTCCTGAGGAAATGGCGACATAACTTGTTTGAATCTTGCTTCATCAGAGGTTGCAATCAGTGATATGAGTTCAGGAAAGTCGCTGATGATGTGTTGAACAGCGCGTTCGCTGATGATATTTTTTATCTCAGGATGCGTTTGCGGAATTAGTAACTGTCTGAGAACAGGGCCTTCCATAAGAGGGATAGATTCTGTTTTAAGCATTGATTTTATATCTTCGGACACCCCTTTTTCTTTATTCATGTTTTCTGAAATAAGGTGTAAGACATGCGGAATAAACAGGTTAGGATACATTGTCTTAGTCGTATTGTAATTTTTTAAATAATTGAATAAATCCTGCCTGATACTCATTTTTTCTTTGTTGGTAAGCGGAGTGAACACCCGTTTGAAAATGCTGTCAATTTCCTGTTGGGCTTTGTCTAGGCGACCTGTTTTTTGAGCGTCTTCTAAGAGTTCATTTCTAATAAATAGGATGTCGCGTCTTGCGTTTTTCATAATATATTCAGGGGTGAGCAGACCTCTTGAATCTGCGTATTCAAATATGGCGAAGCGGGTTGCTTCTATTTGAGGATTGTATTTCGTTTCCATTACTTCAATAAGCTTGCGGTTGATTTCTCTGAGCTGTTCTTCTGAATATATTAATGGTTTAATCTCTTCGGGAACATTTTCAGGTTGGAAACTTGTTGAAAGCCAGAAACGAGTTTGATCGGCTTTTGTGATTTCGTTGAGTTCGCGCGTGTAGAGCGATGTTAGTGGTTTTGGAATTAGAATAAGATCGTTTTCAATACCTAATTTTGATTGGATTTTGATATCGAATGGGGTTTTTATCTCTTTGCCGTCTATTATGTATGTAAATTCTTCCGGTTGAGCTTTTTGTATAAGGGTTTTGAGTTCTTGAACCTGTGTGTGCGCATTTGGTTTTGTTTCTTCCAGCGGTGGGAGTGTTTTAGCAAGTTCATCGTATTCAGCCTGTGTTGCGGCGTGTTGAAGCTTACGGGCTTCGCGTTCAGGTTTTATTCCGTTGGCATAATCAAGCAACGCTTCAAAGCGAGGGTTTTTGCCATCGGCACCGAATTCGTCGGTGAATAGCATTATTGTATCTGTAATCGCGTTTGAAAAATGACCTTTCAGGTCAGTTCTTTCGTTCCAGAAAATTTTGAACGGTGTGCTTTCGGATGAATTCAAGTCAGCGCCGGAGATTAATTTGTCCATAATGCTTGTTTCGACTTTTGATTGGCCGTCTTTTCTGTGGGCGTTGAAGTCGATTAGTTCTTCTGAAAGGTGAACTTTTTCTGTCGCAACGGACATAATTTGGCTCCAGTATTTTTGCAGGAACGTGAGTTCTTCTGCGTTTCTGCTTGATTTTTTCAGGGCTTTTGAGGTTTCGCCTCTGGAATTTACTATGTTGTCGGAAATTTGTTTTAAATTATGTCGTTTGAAATTGTATCTGCGTGGTTTTGGCGGTTCTTGCGCACGTTGAATTTGTCTGCGCGCAATTTCTGCTTTACCCTCTATGCTGTCTGCGTTTACGAATGCGCCTGTAACGGTTTTTACGCGGTTTGTGCGTTCGTAGTCGTCGCGGGTTGCGATGAATGAGTTCCAAAACGGAACATCAGGGAAGCGGATTCCGAGATTGTATAGTGTTGAATGTGAGAAATAAGCACTTTCGCCCTTGACCGCATTGTCAGGAACCCGTGCGGCGAGTTCGTAGATCTCGTTTATATCTTTTGCGAAATCTTTGTCGATTTCTTTAACGGTTTTTCCCTCCAAATAGATTTTTTTTACAAGGTATGTTGTCAAATCATCGTTGCCATCTTTGAAAAGCGGTTCCGGTGCTTCTTGCATTGCTTTAATGTCTTTAATCTTTTTCAAAACGCCTGTTGTGGCTGTTGAGTAATTTGCCGGACGAAGTTTTTGGAATTGTTTGTCAGGAAAAAGTTCTTTGATATCGTCGGTTGTTGACGCTAAACTCAGGTCGTCATAGGCTTCCTGCATTATCTGAACCGGTGCGATTTTGCTTCTTTCGTCGAATTTTTCATAAAGATATTTGTGCATTGTTTCCGGCATGTGGTTTTTGTTAAATTCTTGAGCGTAGAAGTCCTCAGGAGAGCGTTTGCCGAAGTTTATGCGCACATTATAGTCGGTATAATATGCGGGATTATAAACGCCGTTTTGTGTACTTTGCGGGCGTTGTTGGCTGTGATTTCTTATTGTATTTTGTTGGTTATATTTTAAGGCGTTTATTGCTGAAATTTTCATTGCTTATTTCCTATTTTTGAGGGCTTCTTCTTTTACAATCGGGTAATCTAGTGAAAGCTGAGCGACGAATTCTTCTTCAAGATCAGGATTCATTTTTCTCAAGTCAAGCTGTACGTTTATAAAAGTTGTTCTTGCTTCGTCTATGTTTAATTCTTTGAAGCGGATGACCTTACCGGTTTTTGGGTCTAAATCGTAGATTTGTGACTGATATTTTTGTGTCAGAAATTCAAGGATTTTTTTGCGTTCTTTGATGTTTTGTGGAGTTGCGTTACGCGTCATATTTTGAATGCTTTTTACTAGAGAATACTGGTAAAGGCTTGCAATCATATCTGCGTTAGTAGGTTCATTGATGAACTCTGTGAATGTGTCAAAGAATTGCTGATTGTACATGTGTTTGTGGGTGATTGTGTTATATGTACTTGCAAAATTTTCCGGTTTAAGTGTTACGCCGCGCTGTTTGCCGAATTCTATTACGTCGTGGATAAGTCCGAACGGGTAGTTGAAAATTAATGGCGGGTTTTCGAGTTCTTCTTTGACGACTTTCCAACCGTATTGCATATTTTTAGAATGCGATTTACGTGCCCACTCGTTCTCAGCCCAGAATCTTTTCATTGCAGCGCTTTGTTTTTGGTCCATTGATAACGGATTGGAAAGGAGTTCCGGATTGAAATCTTTTGACATATATTTTTTTAGCGCTTTTTTGATTCCCTCTGCGGATTTTAAGCCCCACGCGCGTTTTAAAACGGCAGAGAAAATAAGTTTCTGCTCGGGGTTATTTTCGTAGAATTCGCGTTGGCGTTGTGAGATGTTGTAGCAAGCGATGGGGTGTTCTTGGTAATATTTAATTAAACCCTCGGAAATATGCTGTTTGTGCAGGTCGGAAAGCGGTCTGCGCGGGATATAAACTGGTTCGCCCTCTTGTGCCTGTGCTTTTCTATCAAGCGCTTCAAGACGTTTTTGCGCCATTTCGCGTGTGATACGCGTATTATATTCTTCATCCGAAAGTTTTAAATATGAACCGTAGTTCTTTTCACGTTTCGGAATATTTAATTTATTCAATAAATAGTTGATATCTTTGCCGCCGGTGTAGGCTTTTAGGTCTGATAAAGAGAACCCGTCGCCCCAGTAAAGTTTTATAATTTGGAGTGATAAATCTTCATCTTTATCAAAATATTCACTCTGGCCCTTTTTTATTAAGTCGGCAAAAGAACCCTCTGCAAAAGTGGTTTCAGCGTCGGATATGACGTCGTCGAAAAATTTTTCTTCACGGAATAATGATTTTATTTCCGAAAGAGTTTCGCACTCTTTAATTTGTCCAAAGATTCCTTTGTGAACGTCAACCAGACGCTTATTGTGCGGGTTTCCGACTGATAATATTGATTGTGCTTTTTCCTGAACTCTTGGCGGAAACATCGTGCGACCGGCTGCCTGACCGAGAAATTCAAGGTTTTGAATCGTTGATTTGAGGCTAAGTGAAGCGCCTCCG
This sequence comes from Fusobacterium sp., assembly GCA_023662905.1. Lineage (GTDB taxonomy): Bacteria > Cyanobacteriota > Vampirovibrionia > Gastranaerophilales > Gastranaerophilaceae > Gastranaerophilus. The sequence goes on along the minus strand of JAMPIJ010000002.1, from coordinate 116,213 downwards.
TCGAAATTTATGAATAACGCGGCGTTATTCAGGGCGATATTGTCATATCGCCCTATAGTCTGTGGTGTCATCTGATGTTGACGTATAGTTTTTGGGTTTTTATTTGTATTTGAATACGGGTTAAATGTGTTTATACTACTAATTCTCATAATGTGCGTAAAAGTGTGCTAAATACCATTTTTTGCTAGTTTGTGTAGAAATGTTAATCTATATTGTTGACGTATACATCATAAAATTATGTAAAAATTTGTAAACGTATAGTTAAAATTGTATTGAGAGATTTTTTGAATGTGCGTATAATTGTAGTATGCGAACATGATTTATAAAAATGTATGTAAGCATATAGTTTTGATACAATAGAAAGGAGATGTCTGGATGTACATGAAAAAAACAAAAAGCGCAGCGTTCACCATGGCAGAAATTTTGTTATCATTGACAATTATCGGTGTAGTTGCAGCGATTACGTTGCCGTCATTGACCGGTAACATTAACGAGCGTACGTGGAATACGCAGAGAAAAGCTTTGTATGCACGTTTCTCACAAGCTTTGGCATTGATGCCAAACTTAAATGGTTATGGAACACTTCGCGAAGCAGGTGTTGATGGTTCAGGAAGTTCTATTGCGGCAGAAGACAACGCAGCAATGACGTTCTTGACTGACGGGCTTGCAAAAGTTATGAAAACAACAAATATTTGCGACGGCGATTCGCTTGGGGATTGCGGTATTCCTGATACGATTACAGCGATGAACGGGGATGTGCTAAACTCGTTCACAACAAACTACAATACACTGGTTGCTTTCAACACAATGTTTAACGGCACGTGGAATGATGGAACCTCGAATGCTGTAGATTATACCTATGAACAGTTAGATACCAAAGCGGCAGCTTTTGAAACTCAAAACGGTGAGTCAATTGTTGTTTACTACAACCCTAACTGTAAAGCTGATTTGAACGAAACAGGCTGGCACTATTCTCAACCAAAAATGTGTGCAAACTTCGTTTATGACTTAAACGGTAACAAAGGGCCAAATACAGTTGGTAAAGATATCGGGTTTATCACAGCTCTTTATCCGTCAGACCCTGTGATTGTTGCACCAATGCCGTTGGCGACTAATGCGGGTTCTGGTGCGCAGACAAACGCTGGCAAGCTCTGCCAAAAACAAGACACAGAAAGCAGACTGCCAAACCGTGATGAATTGTCAGCCATGTTCTACAACAGAACTCTTTTAGGTATCGCGTCCGGTAACTTTTGGTCCGGCTCTGTCATTTCTTCTGGAGAGTCTGGCACAGCATGGAACCAGAATTTCAATACGGGCAACCGCAACCCGAACACGCGGTCCAATGGCAACAATGTCCGTTGCGTCCGCCGCTAGGCTTGCGGGGCGTTCAGGAGTTAAATCATTCAGTCATTTCGCGTTTTTCGAAAACAGCCATGATTTGAATAACTCCAACGTCGCGATTCTGAAAACCTGAAGAAATGAATATTAAAATTTTACGATTTTGATATTAGCGATACCTCATAATTATTTAGTTATTTACTACTTAATTATACCCCTAAAACTCGCTCAGGTCAAGGAAAAACGGGCAAAATACATCATGCGGATGAGTATGAATTTTCTCTCTTGTGCAACATAATAATCAACATCCATCCTTTCTTGTTGAAATTAGGCACAAGGCCCCGAAATTTGCTACTTATATACCCAATATAATACAGAAATTTCGGACTGTTGCGGCGGAATGGTTTACCATTCCGCCGCTCTTTATTTTTTATATCCGTTCGGATAATATTTTATACCTGCCCACTGTGATATTGTTAAATCTGTGAAAGCATTTTGGAGGGAAAAAGATGGCTAGATACGAGCATTTGCCTATCTATAAAACTACTTATGATTTATTTATAGATGTTTTGCAAGTAACTAAAACTTTTCCAAAAGATTACAGGTACACTTTGGGAGAGCATTTTCATCACTCCGCTATAAAATTGCTGAAACAGGTGTATATAACAAACACCGCAAGAGATAAGGCTGAATCCTTAAAGCTTTTGCTGTGTTATATACAAGAACTGGGCGTTCTTATTAGGGCGGCCCACGACCTGAAAATACTGGGTGATAACAGGTTTTTCGCGTTGATTCAAAAGCGTGACAGTCTGGAAAAACAGTCAACAGGTTGGTTAAAATCTTTTGAAAATACGGCCAGAGTCTGTTCCCCTGTGTAGGAGCAGAGCGTGCTATTTTATCTCGTCGGCAGCGGATATGTTGCTTTGCAACATATCAAAAGTCAGAGCAAAACTCTGAGTCCGGTTACCGAATCGCTAACGCTTTTTACGTCGGCTTTTGCTAACAGGATTTTTGACTGCCTCCAAGCGTCCGGTAACTTTTGGTCCGGCTCTGTCATTTCTTCTGGAGAGTCTGGCACAGCATGGAACCAGAATTTCAATACGGGCAACCGCAACCCGAACACGCGGTCCAATGGCAACAATGTCCGTTGCGTCCGCCGCTAGGCTTGCGGGGCGTTCAGGCGATAAAACAGAAGATTTGTGACCTCCCTTTAGGTGTAACATTATGGCAAGAAACTCGCACAACAAACGTAAGTTTAAAAATGTTGATTTTAAGCTGGATTTTACAATTCGCGACCTCTACAAAGCCTACTATGAATGCAGGCGGCGTAAGCGTAGTACGCTTTCGGCGATGGAATTTGAGTTCGACTTAGAATCCAATATGATGAAACTTTATGATGACTTGAAGTCCGGTGAATATGAAATCGGCCAGAGCATTTGTTTTGTTGTCTTAAAACCGAAGCCGCGCGAGGTTTGGGCGGCTTCGTTCAGGGACAGAATTGTCCACCACCTTGTCTATAACGCGATTAAAGATAGGTTTTATGCTGTTTTTATCCGCGACACATTCAGCTGTATTCCGGGGAGAGGCACGCTTAATGCGGCCAAAAAGGTTTCGCAGTACGCAAAAGCCGTTACGCACAATTACACGAAAAAAGCCTACTATCTCAAGGCTGACCTCAAGAATTTCTTTGTTTCTATTGATAAAGATATTCTTTATGAAAAGGTTCTGGAGCGTGTTCCGGAGGAGTGGCTAAGGCGCTTATTGAAACAGATTATCTACCACAATCCGAAAGATAACGTGATAGTTCAGTCGCCTCAGTGGAAATTCAATATGCTTCCTGCGTACAAAAGCCTCTGGAACTGTTCGCCGAAAAAGGGGCTTCCGATTGGAAATCTTACGAGCCAGTTTTTCAGTAATGTCTATCTTGACGGGCTTGACCAGTATGTGAAACACGTTCTAAGGTGCAAATATTACTGCCGGTATGTGGATGATTTCGTGATAATGGACGAATCACCGCAGCGGCTTAACTACTGCTATGACAAAATCGCTGAATATCTTTCGCAGGAGCTTTTGATAACGCTTCATAAAAATAAAAAGACGGTGAATTATGTGTCTAACGGGATAGATTTTGTCGGTTATGTCGCAAAACCCAACCGGTTTTTACTCAGGCAGAGAACCCTGCGTGATATTTTCAGGCTTATCAGGCGTTACGAAAACGGGGTTTTTGATCTGGGCGAAAATGTTCTGGAATGGCTGTATTTCGTGTTTAACAGTTACATTGGAATGCTTCGTGCTGTAAACGGATATTCGCTGAGAAAACATATCTGTCAGCGAGTTACGTATCCTTTCTATTATTCCGCTAAAGACTACACATGCGTGAAGCAGGCGTTTGTTCTCAAGCGATTGTGGGATTATGTAACGCTTGCTTGATTTTTCTTATCTCATTTAGTACAATTGTATTAATAGTGCATGCAGGAATTTTAAATGAATACAACACAACAACTGGAAAAGAAAATTAATAAATCATACAAGGCAGGTAACGTTAAAAAGGCTATCGAACTCTGTCAGGGCGGGTTAAAAGATGATCCAACCAACGCTGACTTGCACGTTCGACTCGGCGATTTGTATCTGGCTTGGCATATCGATATTTCAAATTCCTGCCAGTATATTGACGATGCCATTACCGAATACCAACGCGCGCTTGAATCTTATATCGATTCAGCTTTGATTTATTTCAAAATAGGTCAGGCGTTGTTTTATAAAGGCGATTTGGACAAATCCGTTAACTATTTGACAACTTCGCTTTCTAAAAATGAAAAACAGCCTAAAGCTTATTACTTGATGGCGCAAATTTATGCTAAGAAAGCACGTTTTCAAGAAGCCATTGATTACGCGAAAAAAGCAATCTCTGCTGCTCCGCTTAATACTTCTTCTGCAAGATTTTTGCTCGCAAGCCTGTATGACGTTTCAACGTACAAATCAGGGCTTAGAAAAATTCTTGCAAAAGGCGAATACCTGCTTTCTGTTTTAACTTTTCCGTTTGATAGCGTTTCGCTCGGGTATGTATCAAAAGTTTTTGCAAATTTAAGATTTTTCCCTGCGCTATTTAGTGCATATATGAATGTTCAGCGTCAAAAATATGACGAGGCGCTTGAAATTTATCTAAAAACTATCGACAAAGCCCCTGGGTTTACGCCGCTTTATTGTCTTTTGGGTGATGTTTATCTCGCTCTTGGAAGATTCGAGGACGCTATCACTGAATACAAAATGGCAATCTGGCTTGATACCTTAAATATTCCTGCATATAAACACCTTTGTCAGGCTTACGAAGAACAGGGCGATTTTGACAGTGCAGTTGATGTTTATAACAAAATTTTGAAAATTACTCCGAATTTGCCTGAAGTTCATGCAAATTTAGCGAATATTTTATACGTAAAAGGCGATATTAAAGGCGCAATTTCTCACTTCCAAACCGCGGTTACTTTGAACCCGCGTAAAAACTGGACAAGTGTTGTTAACCAAACTCTAGGATTTGTTTTTCAGGAAGCGAATAATGATTTGGATGCGGCAATTAGTTCTTATCAAAGCGCTTACCTTTTGACGCCGGAAGATATTGATGTTTATATTAATCTGGGTAGTGCGTTTTATGATAAAGAAGATATTGACAACGCGCTTGCTGTCTACCGTAACGCGTTGGAACTAGACCCTACAAATGCTAGAATTCACTGTAACTTAGGCTTCTTGCACTGGGGCCGCGGTGATTTGGACGAGGCTGTCACTGAATACGAACTTGCAATAAAATACGACCCTAACTATGACATCGCGTATAACAATTTAGGTGTTATTATGCTTGATGATTTGGGACGCGTGGCGCCTGCGATTGAAATGTTCAGAAAATCAGTTGAATGCAACCCGAATTATGCGCTTGCACATTTCAACCTTGCGCGTGCGGTAACGATTACGGGCGATAAAATTGAAGCCGCTAAGCTTTATCAGGTCGCGCAGGATGTAAATAACGTTACTAACGAAATGGATCCACAAGAAATTACAGAAAAAATTAACGATTTATTTGCTTAGTGCAAGATTAACATAAAAATTATTATCAAAATTCAGTCCGTCGAGTTTATATTCCACAGGGAGTTTTAAAAGCAGACGGGCTGTTTTTTCGCGGATTGTGTACTCTTCAACTTTCGCACAACGTTCCAAAAGACCAAAAAGTTCAGGCGCGTTCATCACTGGAAAAATTGAAAGAGTTTCTAAATACCAGTAAAGTTTGAAAACCTCTTTATTCGTAACGTATTTGCGGTCTTTGTAGTCGAAATTCTCTATAGTGTTGACGACATCAAGCCCGCGTTTAATTATTTCCGGCACTGTGTAAGTGTAGAAATCTTCTACTTGAGCGATTGTTTGCAGAGCAGTGATAATATTGCGGCAGATGTTGCCGTTGATATCTATTATCGCGTCAAGAAAAATATCATAAAAATCTTTGCGCAGAAAAAGTTCTTTGCTCTCAGGCATAAAGGTTCTGAGTTTGAACGAAACCGCTTCACGAACTTTGCCGTCGATTCCTGTAAGATTTTGCATAAGAATTTCGGCTTCCTCTGCGCGGGTGCATGCTTCAAGCCTTATGCAGGCAAGCTGTTTTTCTCCAATACTGCCGGTTTTTAAGCACTCGTAAAGTTCGTTATGTGATAATTCGCGCTCAAAAAATTTGCAGCTTTCGTCAAAATTTGAAATGTTTTCTTCAACTCTATCCATATAATCTAAAATATACCATAAATATTAATGTTTTTGAAAATTTCGGTTTAATAATAAAAATGTGAGGTGATATTATGGTTAAATGTTTAAAAAATATCAAGAGTTTTCTTGTTGGTATGTTTACTCAGGACGAAAGCGTAGGTTTGAAATCTATGGAGAGAATAAAAGTCGTTCAGGAAATTAGTATTCCTAAGAAAAATGAGGATTTTAAATTCTCTGATATAATGAAATAATTGTAACAATTTCCTTTAAAAATGTTACATACTAGCAATTTCGGGTATTTACGGGTTATATTAGGGTAGTGAAAAGGAGTGGAATAGCTACATGACCCTGAATATAAATAGTACAACTACCCCTAATAATAAGTTTGGTTTATTGGCTGCAAATAATAATTCCGATGCTGTAAGGAATAACAATTCTGGTTTGCAGGCCAAAACTTCTACAGCGGAAGTTAAGGAGTTGAAAGAAGATAAAGTCGAACTCCAAAACAAACCAGAAAAGGCCAACAAAGAATACAACGACCCGTTATTAAAGTGGCCGTGGAGAGGCCTTGCGTTCACTAACGATGTTGGTGCGGCGGTAATGGATATCGCCCCTGGGCTTGGTATGGGCTTATGGGTTCCGGCATTGATGTACTTCGGGGCGGATATTTATGACAAATACAAGTCTGACCAACAGCAGTATGAACCTAGCGGAAAAAGAGCGTTCAAGCAGGCTGTTTTTCAGGCCTGCGCGTCTGTAATTTTGCCGATTGTAGTTGTTCACAACGGTCAAAAAGCCGCTTCTATGATGGCGCAAAAATCTAAAAACGGAATGTCTTTACAGCTTCAAGAAGAAGTTGATAATTTCACCGTTCAACTCTTGAAACGTCGTAAATTGAAAGATTATGAGGGCGATGTTGAAGGTTTCAAAAAAGAGTTCAACGAACATTTGAAAAACCATCTTCAAGACCACGAAAAAAGCATGGAAACTAAAAATCCGTTGAAACTCCTCAAACGTTGGATTTTTGGCTCTAAGCATACCGAAAAACTTACTGATAAAAAATTGAAAAAAGTTGAAGAATATTCAAACAAAAATATTGATGAAATGTTTGAAATCAGAAGCAGTTTGCTTGAGGATAAACGTCCAAAAGGCCTTAGCAATAAGCTTATGAAACTTTACGATAATACTAAGCGTAATTTTGCAAAAGATAAAAATACAATCGAAGGTCACATTGAAGATGCAATCAAAGAAACTTTGAAACAACGTCAACGTGACAGACTTTTCAATACAAAACTCTGGAAAACCGCAGGCGGATTTATTGCTCTTGGCGCTTCTATCCAATTCATCGACCATTTCGTTGAAAAATATGTTATCCAAAAACTCGTAGAACCTGGATTGGAAAACATTGAAGTCGGTAAAAACGGACTTCAGTTTGGCAAGCGTAATAAAGAAGTAAAAGATGCATAGAACTGGACTTTTGAATGTTTTTGTCATAAATTAACAGTATGTTTGAAAGTTACAATCAGGTTTTAGAAGAGTTAAAGCAAAACGCTCACCATAGGGAAATCAGGGATATTTCGTTCAAGGACGGTAAGTATATCCTGTTTGGCGGTAAGCGTCTTATTAATTTGTCTTCGAATAATTATTTAGGGCTAGCGGACAATAGGGATGTTACGGCCGAGTTTTTGAAAGCCGGCGGTGACGAATATTCGTTCGGAAGCGCTTCTGCAAGGCTTTTGACCGGTAGTTTGCCTGTGTATAAGGAGTTGGAGAAACTTCTTGCAAATTTGTATAATAAAGATTCAGCCCTGCTTTTTAACAGCGGCTATCACGCAAATGTCGGGATTAACAGCGCGCTTGTCGGAAGCGGCGATGTGATTTTTTCTGATAAACTCAACCATGCAAGCATTATTGATGGAATGTGTTTGGGTAAAGCAAAATTCTTTCGCTATCCACATAATGATGCCGAGCGTCTTGAGGCGCTTTTAGAGCGTGAACGCAACCAGTATAAAAATGCGGTGATAGTGACAGAAAGCATTTTTTCGATGGATGGTGATTGTGCGCCGCTTGAAAAACTCGTTGAACTTAAAGAAAAATACAATTGTATTCTTGTAGTTGACGAGGCGCATGCGTTCGGTGTCTTCGGCGCAAAAGGGCTTGGCGTTTGCGAACACTTGAACCTTATTGATAAAATTGATTTGATTGTCGGAACTTTCGGCAAAGCAGTGGGTTCCGTCGGTGCTTTTGTTGTTGGAAACGGAACACTCATTGATTATTTGACCAACAAAGCTCGTTCATTTATCTTTTCTACTGCGCTTCCGCCGGTGAATATAGCGTTTTCGCTATGGATTATCGAAAACTATCTTGCGCAAATGAAAGAGGAGCGTTACAGAATGCTCCAACTCGGCCAAAAACTTTGTAAAAAACTTAACGGTAACGACGGGCATTTTTCACATATCGTTCCGGTGGTTATCGGCGAAAATAAGAGGACTTGTGAAGTTTGTGATGTTCTTTATCAAAATGGATATTTTACGCTTCCTGTAAGGCCTCCTACCGTGCCTGAGGGTACTTCAAGATTAAGACTCTCTCTCACAACAGATATTGAAGAAAAAGATTTAGAAAAATTAGTGGAGATTTTAGGTAATGAAACACTCGTGGCTGAATAAATCAGGAAATTCCGAACTCCTTATATTTTTTGCCGGCTGGAGTTTTGACGCCGAGCCGTTTAAGTTTCTTCAAACGGATGGCCTTGATGTCATTGTCGTCTATGATTACCGTGATTTAACGTTTGATTTGGATTTCAGCGGGTACGAAAAATATCATCTCGCAGCTTGGTCAATGGGTGTTTATATCGCGCCGCTTTTGCGCGATGTGTTGCCTGAATTTACAACAACGGTTGCGCTAAATGGAACTCCGATGCCGATTGATAACGAATTTGGAATCCCTGTCAGAACCTTCGACCTGACCCTAAAATACGCGGCAGACGGGCTAAAAGGAAAGTTTTATCAGAATGTGTTTTTTGACGACGCGCAAGTCGAAAAATACTGGGCAAATCCGGTAAACCGCACTATTGAAGATCGTGTGGAAGAATTAAAAGCGCTTAAATCTTGGATTTATGACAAACCTGTTGACGCTTCCGGCTTCTACCAAAAAGCCTACGTCAGCGAACACGATAAAATTATTCCGCCTAAAAATCAGCGAAATGCATGGGATAAGCTTGGAGTTCCTGTTCTGGCTCTTCCTGACGGGCATTTCCCGTTCTTTAATTTTACAAGTTGGAAAGAAATATGCAAGTAAACCCTAAACTTTTAAAACAAAAATTTGAAAAAAGTATGCCGAAATACAACGAAAACGCATTTGTTCAGCGCGAAATGGCGGAACAGCTTGTTCGGTTGCTTATACAAACTTCCGACAAAAATTTCTCGCATATTCTTGAACTCGGCTCTGGTACCGGCTTGCTCACGGAACTTATTGTTAAAGAACTGCAATTTGAGCGCCTAACCTGTAATGATTTAGTTGAAAAATCTAAGGTTTATCTTGATAAAATTGTTGCGGACTATGATTTTATCGCAGGTAATTCTTGCAAAATTAAACCTGCAGGCGCGGTAAATCTTATTCTTTCCAATGCGATGTTCCAGTGGTTTTCGTCGCTCACCGCACCGCTTGAACACTATTGCCGAATCTTAGAAAAAAATGGGATTCTTGCGTTCTCAACATTCTCAAAAGATAATTTTAAAGAAATCCGCGATGCATTAGGGGTTTCACTGAACTATTTTTCGGTTGATGAAATACGTTCAGTACTTGAAAAAGACTTTGAAATTCTTGATATCGTTGAATTTGAGCGCGTCTTGAACTTCAATACACCATTGGAACTCCTCGCGCACCTTAAAAATACCGGCGTAAATTCCCTTAACTCTAAAAAAATGACGTTCCACGATATAAAAGAGTTTTGTGATAATAATAGCGCTTCTACCCTAACTTACGCTCCTGTTATTGTTATTGCGAAGAAAAAATAATTGTAACAATACGGTAACATTTGCCTTTTTTATCTAAAGTTTTTGTGCGCACAGCCCGATTATATTCTTGTAGATAGTTAGTTTATAAGGAGTATAAAGGATGTATAGATATTCTTTTTGGCCCGGAGCATATAGCTTCAAAAACGAAATTAGTCTTTTTCTTCTTGCTCTGAAAGAAGAAATCGATAACCTATTGAAAAAGATAGAGCGATAAGATAATGCATCGCTGTTGATTAGAGATTTTGGTTCGGGTTCCGCGTTAGGAACCCTTATTTTTTATCTACAATCGCAAACGCGTTGAAATCCATTGAACCATAATTGATTTTGACTTTTGTTTCATCAAAATCATCTAGCGTTAAATAGTTTATATGTTCGTCAAAAAGATCCTCTTCGGTTTCTTCTGCCGGATATTGCGCAACCATATAGTGCGCCTGATAAAGTTTCATCGTCACAAACCCGTCGTTGTCTTTTTCAAAGACAGCCTGATAATGACCGATAGGTAATGTTCCGCCATCTAACTTCTTCAACTCATACGGAACTCTTAGCACCGGTGTTTCTTTTTCAATCCCGCTGATAATCTCTGTTTCGTTACTCTGTTGATAGCTTTCACCTTTCATTTTTTTAGGTTCTTTAGGGCCAAATAGCGGCTTACGCTTTTTTGATTTAACGTTTTCTACTGTCTTGTCAAACTGTTCATCGCTTACAGCCGTTTGTTTGTCAGTATTATAGAAATTTATATCGCCGAAGTTTCCCCACAAATCGTCCTCTGCCATAACCGCGGAACCTGCCATAAAGGCTATTAATAAACTCGTTAGCATTCTCTTCATAATTCTATTTTAATACTTTTATGTAATAAGTAAATAACTTGACTAAATTTGTAACATGGTTCATAATATGTACAGAAAGGATTAATTATTATGAAACAGAAACTTATGAACATTTTGACAGGGGGGGGGGGGGCCTCTCTTAGGTGCGTTTACTATGGCGGAGATACTTCTGTCATTAACAATTATCGGTGTCGTCGCTGCAATTACTTTGCCGAGTCTTACCGGCAACATCAACGAACGGACTTGGAACACGCAACGAAAAGCGCTTTATGCACGCATGTCGCAAGCAATTTCGCTTATGCCATCACTTAATGGTTATGGCACAGTTTTAGAGGATGAGGATGGCAATCTTGTTGAAGATAATGCTGCTGAAACATTTGTTACTTCTGCACTTTCTAAAGTTCTCAAAATTAATAACATTTGCGATTCAGAGAACCTTACTGATTGTGGTCTTTCAGAAACAATTATTCCATTGAATGGAGGCACCAAGTTCAACTTCCCGACAAAGCTTTCAGAACTCAATGCCAGTTTACACGTAATGTCTTTTGGCTCTAAGTCTTATTCACATCCGGATACTAAAGCAGCAGCTTTCGAAACGCAAAATGGTGAGAGTGTAGCGCTTTATTATACAACAGAATGTGAATTTAATATGAATGAAGAGGATTATTTTGTTTACTACCCGAAAGTGTGTTTGAATTTTATTTATGATCTTAATGGAAAGAAAGGCCCTAATACAGTTGGTAAAGATATCGGCTTTATGTCTGTTTTTTACCCAGTAGATTCTGTGCTAGCGGCTCCAATGCCTCGCAATAAGGTTACTGATGTAAGTTCTGTAAAATTCGGAGAAATTTCTCCTTACTGCCGTCAGGAAGGCGATGAATATCGTTTGCCTAATGTTTATGAAGCTATATCTTTGCAGATTAATAAAAAACTTCTTGGGTTTAGTATAAATAATATTGCAACAGGTTCAGCTGCAGTGAATAATAAGCTTTGGCAGGTCTCAGCGACCTCTGGGGCTTATGCGTATAACCGCACTTCTGCTATTGCCAATACTTGGGCTATTTGTGTAAAACGTTAATAAAAAAGCCCCTTTAAAAGGGGCTTTTTTTATTGTAAAACACCGGTAATCATTTTTGTGATAATTTTTAAATCTTCTGTATTTGCTCGTGCAAGTTGTTTGTTTATATTTTTAATAAGTTCTTCTTTTGTAGATGAATCTTCGGTGGCAAATAATGCTGCCATATCTGTTTCTAGAACTTTTGACAGCGTTTCTAAAAGTGCAAATGATGGCGTAGAGGTTCCTGTTTCCAACCTGCTAATATATTTGTCTTCAACATTAAGCTTTTCAGCCAGTTCATACTGCGTTAAGCCTAGTGCCTTGCGTCTTTCTTTTAGATTATGTCTAAGAATTTTTTTATAGTCTTTCACTATCAACCGCCTTTTTCTAATAATATGTGATATTTTTTTACAAAAACACTACTTTTTTGTGAGAGAAGTATTGTGCAAAGTATTACAATGTGTTAGAATAATAAGTGTGAAATGATACTTTTAAGGTTGAATTATGAAAGGATTGATTATGAAAAAAGCATTTACTATGGCGGAGATACTCCTGTCATTAACAATTATCGGTGTCGTCGCCGCAATTACTTTGCCGAGTCTTACCGGCAACATCAACGAACGGACTTGGAACACGCAACGAAAAGCACTTTATGCACGGTTCAGTCAGGCGATTGCTTTGATGCCTGCATTAAATGGGTATGGAACCCTTGACTCAACAACTGATACAGCCGCTGAAACATTTATTACGGCAGGCTTATCTAAGGTTTTAAAAATTAACAACATTTGTTCGGATAACCTTGAAGATTGCGGTATTCCAACAAAAATAACAACGGCGACAACACAGGGCAATTTGAGTCTTGATAATATTAAAACGCTCAAGGATTACAATGCTATGTTTGGCGGTTCTATTTCTTATAATGGTTCTATTGTTCAAGCAATGGCGTTCAAAGATGTTAAGGCCGCTGCATTTGAAACCGCGAATGGCGAAAGTATACTCGTATACTATAATCCGAATTGTCAGGCCGCAATGGGAGAAACGGCATCGTTTAATCTGCAAAAGAAAATGTGTGCCAATTTTGTTTATGACTTGAATGGAACCAAGGGGCCGAATACTTTTGGGAAAGATATAGGGATAATAACGGCATTCTATCCATCTGATAGTGTGGTAGTTTCACCGGTTCCCGTTGTCAGATCATCTGCTGATGTGGATCTTCCATTAGTACAAGCGCAAAGATCTTGCCGTGAGGATTTTGATAATGCACGGCTTCCTAATCGTGAAGAACTTATGGCTATGGGGGTAAACGCACCATTATTTGGTAAAGAAAATCTTGGCGATCACGGTTATCAATCTTCAACCATTTTTGATTCTGAGAAAAATTGGCATGTTAGTCTTGGTTTTGGTTCTGTGTACCCATTTGCACATAACGGTGGTCTCGTCTGGTGTATTAACCGCTAATAAAAAAAGCCCCTTTAAAAGGGGCTTTTTTATTTATTGTAAGCGACAGACGGCTATTCGATCATATCGTCGTCTTCGTTTTCGTTTTCATCCATCGCAAAGTCTGGAGTTCCGAACATACCTTCGATTTCTTCCAAAATCGCTGATGGTTTTCTTGCTTGGTTTCGTTGAGCAACTGCGCGTTTACGTTCTTCACGTTCTTTTTCTTCATCTGAATTTGTTAAGTGGTGGAAACCTGTACCGGCAGGGATTAATCTACCGATAATTACGTTTTCTTTCAAACCTCTCAACAAGTCTTTCTTACCTTCTACAGCCGCTTCTGTTAAGATTTTGGTTGTTTCTTGGAAAGATGCTGATGAAATGAAGCTGTCTGTTTTCAATGAAGCTTTTGTAATACCAAGCAATTGGTATTCGCAAGTTGCAGGGTTTTTACCAGCTTCGATAGCTTCTTCGTTCGCTTTTTCAAACGTTTGAAGTTCAACATAATCGCCTGGCAACAATGTTGTATCACCGCTTTCAAGAACTTTAACTTTCTTAGTCATTTGTCTTACGATGATTTCGATGTGTTTGTCTGCGATTTCTACACCTTGTGAACGGTATACACGTTGTACTTCGTCTACTAGGTATTGTTGAGCAGCTTCAGGACCGCAAAGTCTGATTACGTCTTGCGGGTTCAAAGGACCGCTTGTTAATGGCTGACCTTTGCTGATTTTTTGTTTGTTATTAACGATAATATTTGAATCTACTGTGTATTTGATTTCAGTTCTACCGTTTTCGTTAACGATGTAAAGTCTTGGTAAGTCTTCATCTGTAACGATTTCTGCAATACCTTCTTCTTCAGCAAGGATTGCGCAGTCTTTCGGTTTACGACCTTCAAGAAGTTCTTCTACACGCGGAAGACCTTGTACGATGTCACCTGTTTTTTGTCTTTCAAATACCAGTGTCGCAATGTTATCACCGCGAAGAACAAGTGCGCCGCTATCAACCTGTAACATTGTACCAGGGCTGATTAAGTAAGGACGGCCTGTTCTGATTGTAACTTCGCCTTTGTTAACTGCGATTACTTGACCTGAAACTTCAGTTCTTTCGCCGCTTTCTGCGATTACGCTATCCATTCTTACAAAGTCGCCTTTAGAAACAACTGCTTTGCCTTTTACTGCAACTGTTGTTTCGAATGTATCGCTTGTAAGAAGAAGTCTTCTTGCGTCTTCGCTCATTCCTTTCATTGAAGCTACACCGTCTTCGATTGCAAGAACTTGAGTTTTTGCAACTGGAGTTTTAGCGTCGATTACTTGGCCATCTTTAACAAGAAGTTCTGTTTGCATTGATGTCATCAATTTAGAACTGCTGTCAACTTCACGACGAACGATTAAGTTTTCAAGTACAACGATTCTCAAGTTGTTTTGTTCGTCAATTTCTACCATACCTTTGAGGTGTGAGAGGTAGCCTTGCATTTGAAGAACTAAGCTTGTTCTTGTAATTGTTGAACCGTCGAGGTTTCTTACTCTTGCGCCATCTTTGTATTGTAATTGTGTAACATTTACGATATCAATCAAGCTGTCTGTTGTATCAAATTTGATTGAAACATCTCTTTGTTGAACATCCAATACTTGAACTGGTCTTACGAGGATTTGGATTGGTTGGTTAGAGATTGAATCTTCATCGAGTGACAATGTTGAATCAATTTCTTCGTCCAAATCGTCGATATCTAAATCGTCAAGGCTTGAATCCATAATTGTAACGATTGAAGTTTCAGTTGCTTTGATACCATCTGCGATGACTGTACCTTTTTTAACAACTTCGCCCTCGTCAACTTTCAATTCAGAAACACTTGCTAGTGTATGGATTGAACCTGGACGGATTGTGATTTCGTGGATTACGTCGTTGTATTCTTTGAATTCTACGATACCGTCTAAGTGGCAGTAGATATCTTTGACGATTTCAGTACCAGCTGTAACCTGTGTTCCGTTTTCAACCATTTTAAGCGCTGAGTCTTTATTGATTTGGTGAATTTCTTCAGGAATGAAGATTACTTTACCAGGTTTTGTGATGATTTGGTTTTCATCAACTTCAACGTCAACATAACGGATTTCACCTGATGATGAAACTACGCAATCTTCGTCGATTAATTCGGCAATAATCATACCGTTTTCTACTGTTGTGTCAACAGGAGCTTTAACGATGTATTTTTCGCCGGTAGTTGGAACTGTCCAGATTTGTTCTTTTTTAGTTTGTTCAAATGTTGCGTTACCAGGAACGATTGACGCGATAACGATTGTAATTTCTTTACCTTGAACAATTTTGTTGATTTTTTTGCCTTCGAAGTCAACTTTTTCAACAACCAAGTCTTCACCGAATCTAACTTCACCGCTGTGTTCAGAGATTGTTAGAGTTTCAGCAAGTTTTTCGCCGGCTTTGATTTTTTGACCGTCTTTAACAAGAACTTTTGAACCGCCCGGGAGGTTATAAACGTCGCCGCCTAATACCCAGATGATACCTTGTTTGTTAGTTGTTCTTGAAATGTTACCTTGTCTGTCTTTCTTTTCGTCAGCAACGAAATCTTCAAATATAACTTCACCGCTCAAGTCGGTTGTAATATCTTTTGTAGCTTTTTCTGTCAAACGTGAACCATCTCCAGATGATACCGGTTCGTATTCAGCAAGTTTGAAGCCTTTTTCAACTTTCATACCGTTTTTGAAGAATACTTTTGAACCAGCTGGAATGTGGTATTTTTCAGAACGTTTTTCGCCTTTAACTTCGATATCTGCTTCGTAGTTAGAAACTTGAACGATATCCCCGTGACGTGTTCTCAATTCTCTTGTTTTAACGTCAGAGATAACTTCACCGGCGAGGTTCGCGTCTACTGATTTCATAGCTCCTGAACCTTTGAATACACCACCGGTGTGGAATGTTCTCATTGTAAGCTGTGTACCAGGTTCACCGATTGATTGTGCTGCGATAATACCGATTGCTTCACCGATATCTACAGGTTTTTGGGTCGTCATTGCCCAGCCGTAGCATTTTTGGCAAATACCGTATTCAAGTCCGCAAGTTAAACCTGAACGAACTCTTAATTCTGTTAAGTTTAATTTTGCTTTTTCAACTTTTTGGATATCATCACGGTTCATTGTTGTGCCGTTTGGAACAATTACGTTTCCGTTAGCGTCAACGATATCTTCAGCGATTGTTCTACCAAGCAATCTGTCGATTAACGGAACGATAACTTGATCACCGTCCATAATCGGTTTCATGTTGATTGCTTTTGTAGTGTGGCAGTCAACGTCGCGGATGATAACGTCTTGTGCAACGTCAACCAAACGTCTTGTTAAGTAACCGGAGTCAGCTGTTTTCAACGCTGTATCTACCAGACCTTTACGCGCACCGTATGATGAAATGATGTATTCTGTTACGGACAAGCCTTCTTTAAAGTTTGATTTAATAGGCAAGTCGATGATTTGACCTTGTGCGTCAGCCATCAAACCACGCATACCAACCAATTGTGATACCTGTGATACGTTACCTCTCGCACCGGAGAATGCCATCATATATACCGGATTCAATCTGTCGAAGTTTTCGATTACCTGTGCTGTCAATTTTGATGTTGTTTCAGACCAGGTGTCGATAACCTTTGTATATCTTTCTACCTCGGTGATTTCACCTTTCAAATAACGGTTTGTTGATTTTTCAATCTCAGCTTCTGCCTCTTGTAAAAGTTCTTTTTTTACAGCAGGAACTGAAAGGTCGTTAATTGAAATTGTTACACCGGATCTTGTTGCATATTTGTAGCCCAAGTTTTTCAAGCTGTTTGCGAGTTCTGCAGTTTTTGCGCCGCCGAATTCCAAATAGATTTGAGCCAACAATTTATTCAAACCTTTTTTATCCATCTGTTTGTTGATGAATTCAATAGATTTTTTTGTATTAGTGTATGTTGTTTCCATGTTTTATGTTTCCTCAATTAATTATGCAAGTGCATTCTTCACAGCTTCGTTGAATATGATTCTTCCTGCTGTAGTTTCAATTCTTTCACCTTTTTCATCTCTTACGACGATTTTGTCGTGAAGTTCGATTACGCCAACTTCGAGTGCTGAAATTGCGTCTTGGAAGTTGTAGAAGTAACCTTTTGGTTCCATATCAGGTTTTTTGATGATTGTTAAGTAGTACATACCTAAGACCATGTCCTGAGTTGGAGTGATGATTGGTTTACCGTTTGCAGGAGCAAGGATGTTGTTAGTAGCTAACATTAACATTCTAGCTTCTGTTTGCGCTTCGATTGAAAGCGGAACGTGAACAGCCATTTGGTCACCGTCGAAGTCGGCGTTGAACGCTGTACATACCAACGGGTGAAGTTGAATTGCGCGGCCTTCTACCAATTTCGGTTCAAATGCTTGAATACCTAATCTGTGCAAGGTCGGTGCGCGGTTCAACATTACCGGGTGTCCGTCGATTACCTCTTCTAAAATATCCCATACATCTGCATCTGATCTTTCAATCTTTTTCTTTGCAGATTTGATATTTTGTACATGTCCTCTTTCTATTAATTTATTTACAACGAAAGGCTTGAATAGCTCAATTGCCATTTCTTTCGGAAGACCGCATTGGTTAAGTTTCAATTGCGGACCTACAACGATAACTGAACGACCTGAGTAGTCAACACGTTTACCCAACAAGTTTTGACGGAAACGACCTTGTTTACCCTCGATAATGTTAGATAATGATTTCAACGCTCTGTTGTTAGGGCCAACAACGGTTCTTCCGCGACGGCCGTTATCAATCAATGCGTCTACTGCTTCTTGCAACATACGTTTTTCGTTTCTGACGATGATTTCAGGAGCGCCCATTTCCAAAAGTCTTTGTAAACGGTTGTTTCTGTTGATTACACGTCTGTATAAGTCGTTCAAGTCAGAAGTTGCGAAACGTCCGCCGTCCAATTGTACCATCGGACGAAGATCTGGAGGAGTTACAGGAAGTACATCCATTACCATCCAGGTTGGATCAGTTTCTGATGTGATTAATGAATCTAATAATCTTAATCTCTTGATTAATTTACTTTTCTTTTGTACAGAAGTTACACCCATTTCAAGTTCTGAACGGATTTCTTCTGCAAGTGTGTGGATATCTAATTCACCGAGAAGTTCTTTAATTGCTTCTGCACCGATACCTACTTTTAATTCGGTTTCTTCGTTTTCAGAAATGTAATCATCGTATTCTTCTTCTGTGATTAATTGTAATCTTCTGTAAGGGCTTTCTGCGCCGTCAAGTACAACGTAGCTGTTGAAGTAGATTACTTGTTCCAAATCTTTCAACGTCATATCTAAAAGTAAACCAAGATATGATGGGATACCTTTTAAGAACCAGATGTGAGAAACAGGAGCAGCAAGTTTAATGTGTCCCATTCTTTGACGTCTTACTTTTGAATCTGTAACTTCTACACCGCAGCGTTCGCAGATGATACCTTTATGTCTTACACGTTTATATTTACCGCAATAGCATTCCCAGTCCTTTGTTGGCCCGAAAATTCTTTCGCAGAATAAACCATCTCTTTCCGGTTTTAACGTACGGTAGTTAATTGTTTCCGGTTTTGTGACTTCACCGTACGACCATTTAAGTATGCGGTCTGGTGACGCGATACTTATTCGTATATAGTCAAAATAATCAATACTTGTAGTCAATTTTATTTTCTCCTTTTAAATTCGTGAAGATAGGGGGAAAATTTCCCCCTCTTGATTATAAATCACCTAATGAAGATGGTGTTTCAAAGAAGTTGATGTTCAACAATTCTGAATCGATGTCAGAAAGTGTTCTGCGTGGAGCAGCTTTTCTTAAATCGTCCATATCTGTCATTAAGTCAACTTCGATGCCATCTTTTTTGGCAACGGTTATGTCTAAACCGATACTTTGTAATTCTCTTACCAGTACTTTGAATGATTCAGGAATACCCGGTCTTGGAATATTGTCGCCTTTAACGATTGCTTCATACGCTCTGTTTCTACCGTTAACGTCATCGGATTTGATTGTTAACATCTCTTGAAGAGTGTAAGCCGCACCGTAAGCTTCCAATGCCCAAACTTCCATTTCCCCGAATCTTTGGCCACCGAATTGTGCCTTACCACCGAGAGGTTGTTGTGTAACCAATGAGTAAGGACCTGTTGAACGAGCGTGGATTTTGTCGTCAACCAAGTGGACAAGTTTCAAGATGTATGAAAGACCAACTGCAACAGGTTCGTCGAATGTTTCACCTGTGCGGCCGTCGATTAATTTTACTTTACCTGATGGAAGTACCCAATCGCAGCCTGATTCTTTGATACCTTTCATCAACTCTTCACGAGTTACGATTTCTGATTGGTTATCGCCGTATCTTTCATCGAATGATGGAGCTTCGTAGTGGTTTCCTGTCAAGTAAGCAGCCAAACCTAATAGTAATTCGTAAGTTTGACCTACGTTCATACGGGAAGGTACACCAAGTGGGTTCAACACTATATCAACCGGTGTTCCGTCTGGCAAGAATGGCATATCTTCTTTTGGAAGAATTCTTGATACGATACCTTTGTTACCGTGACGTCCTGAAAGTTTATCACCTACAGAAACTTTACGTTTTTGTGCAATGTAAACTCTGATAACTGTGTTTGCACCTGGTGGAAGTTCGTCGCCTTTTTCTCTGTCAAATACTTTAACGTCGAGTACGCGGCCGCCTTCACCGTGTGGAACTCTTAATGAGTTATCTTTAACATCTCTTGCTTTTTCAGCAAAGATTGCTCTTAATAATTTTTCTTCAGGTGGGTGTTCAGATTCACCTTTCGGTGTTACTTTACCTACCAAGATGTCGTCTGCAAATACTCTAGCACCGATACGAACAATACCGCGTTCATCCAAGTGTCTCAAAGCTTCTTCTGAAACGTTAGGAATTTCACGTGTAATTTCTTCTGGGCCGAGTTTTGTTTGTCTTGCGTCGATTTCTAATTTTTCAATGTGGACAGATGTGAAGATATCATCGTGTACGCATCTTTCTGATAACAAAATCGCGTCTTCATAGTTGTAACCTTCCCAAGGCATGTACGCTACGAGAACGTTTTTACCTAATGAAAGTTCACCTTGTGAAGTTGACGCACCGTCTGCGATTACGTCACCAGCTTTAACAACATCGCCTTCGTGAACGATTGGACGTTGGTTAATACAAGTATCCTGGTTACTTCTCACATATTTCATCAATTGGTGAAGATGTGGAGTTCCTTGTTGGTCAGTGATGATAATTTCTTCACCAACAACTCTTGTAACTGTACCATCGCATTCAGCAACAGCAACCATACCTGAGTCTTTTGCAGCTCTTGCTTCAAGACCTGTACCAACAACCGGACGTTGTGTGATAAGAAGAGGTACTGCTTGACGTTGCATGTTTGAACCCATCAATGCACGGTTCGCGTCATCGTGTTCAATGAACGGAATCAATGATGTCGCAACAGAGATAATCTGGATTGGAGAAACCCCAACGTAGTCGACTTTCTTAGATTCGCCCATTGTGAATTCTGAACGGTAACGAACCGGTACGTATTCAGCTTTGATGCTGTTGTCCGGATTCAATTGAATATCTGACGGAGCAACACGGTAGTTTTCATCTTCGTCTGCTGTCATATAAACTACTTCATCTGTTACAACCCCGTTTTTAACAACGAAGAACGGGGATTCGATGAAGCCGTAGTCGTTAACTTTTGCGTGAGTAGCCAAAGAACCAATCAAACCAGCGTTCGGACCTTCCGGAGTTTCTACCGGACAAATACGACCGTAGTGAGATGGGTGAATGTCACGAACCGCAAAACCTGCACGTTCTCTCATCAAACCGCCAGGGCCTAATGCTGAAATACGTCTTTTGTGAGTCAATTCAGCAAGAGGGTTAGTTTGGTCCATGAACTGTGACAATTGTGAACTTCCGAAGAATTCTTTCAATGAAGCAATCAACGGTTTTGTGTTCAAGAGGTTCAGCGGAGTTAAAGTTTCTGAATCTTGAAGAGTCATTCTTTCTTTAACGATTCTTTCGATTCTTGAAAGACCAACTCTGAATTGGTTTTGCAAGAGTTCACCAACTGAACGGATTCTTCTGTTACCCAAGTGGTCGATATCGTCTACAACGCCCTCGTCATAAGTTAAGTTGATCAAGTATTCGATTGATGCAACGATATCTTGGATTGTTAATGTTCTTTGGTTTTTAGGTATATTTAAGTTTAATTTTTTATTTAATTTATAACGACCTACACGACCGATGTCGTATTTCTTTTCATCGAAGAAACGAGATTCTAAGATTTGACGTCCGCCTTGTGCAGATGCAGGATCACCAGGTCTTAGTTTTTTGTAAACTTCAATCAATGCGTCATCAGTTGTTTCGGTTGTATCTTTATCCAATGTTTTCTTCAAGAACTCAAAATGAGTGAATAAAGATTCCATTTCAGAAACTGTAATACCCATAGCTTTCAACAATGTTGTAGCAAGGATTTTTCTGTTTTTATCGATTTTAACGTAAATTAAGTCGTTTGAATCTGTTTCGATTTTCAACCATGCACCACGGTTAGGAATCATTGTTGCGTTGTATAAACGTTTTCCGGCAGGAGAGATCTCTCTCTTGAAGTAAACGCCTGGAGAACGTACGATTTGAGAAACGATAACACGTTCCGCACCGTTTACAATGAATGTACCTTTGTCTGTCATTGTAGGAATATCACCGATGTAAACTTCCTGTTCTTTAATTTCCCCGCTGTCACGGTTAACTAATCTAACCATTACGCGAAGTTGTTTTGCATAAGTTGCATCGTGGATGCGTGCTTCTTCGATTGTATACTTTGCGTTGTCGAAAGTATAGTTTGGTAAGAAGTGTAATTCCAATCTGCCTGTGTAGTCTTTAACTGGAGAGAAGGAAAGCAATTCTTCTTTCAAACCTTCTTTTAAGAACCACTCAAACGATTTTTTTTGCACTTCAATAAGATCAGGTAAGTCATCCAATCTGGTATGCGGGATACCCATTGGTGTTACTCGTTTTGCATATTTTGTGTTAGACATTAATTCACCTCGTCTATCTACTTACTATCTATATATAAAAATTTCTTTTTATTCTGCTTTATCTTCCGTTCGCGCTTTTGCGCGAAAACTTCTCGGACAAAATAGGCACAACTAACCCAAGTTAAATTATACCATGTTAATTAATCATACAACGTCAATATTTATAGTCAATATAACACTCTATTAAAATTAATGTTTTTTAACAATATGTTAAACTATTGATATGAGCGGGTTTGGGGAGATGTGCAAAATTGGAAACTATTGAAAATAGGGAGTTTAAAGAATGCTGATTTTACAATGGTTTTGGCATGTTCAGTGTGATGCGGTTAGATTAAAGTTTGCCCTCCTGTAAATAGATGAGATTTTGATCGCGCGTTAAAGTTGAGAAATAATTCGTCGAAAAGCTTAGGGACGGATACGGGATTCCCGTATCCCCTCCCCAAGTCTGGTAGCCGTTCTATAGAATGGCTTTTTTTTGCGCTTTAAAGTATAGCCGGAGGGTGGGGGTTGATTGGCTATTACATAAATCTGTTTATTGTATAATCATATATGCAAAAGGAGATTTGCTATGAAAAAAACTCTATTAATAGTATGTATGATTTTTGCGCTTCCTGTCATTGCGTATGCACTTTTAAACGCAAACCAGCCGGCGCCGTCTGAAGTCGCGGTTGCCGCTACTGGCATGCCGCAGATGATTAAATTTTCTTCACCTATGTGTTCTGACTGTCAGCATATGGCTGAAATTCTTCATCAGGTTCAACCGCAGTATCAGGATAAAGTTGAGTTCGTTGAGATTTCTGTTAACCAATCTAGTCCGCAGGTTAAGGAACAGATTAGACGTTATAATGTGAAATTGGTTCCGACTATGGTGTTTTTGAACAGTAATGGGCAGCAAATCGCACGTGTTGAAGGTTCTATTCCAAAAGAAGAACTTGTTAAGTATTTAGATGAGGGATTGAAACAATAATGGAAAATTTGGCAAATTTATTCGCAGGTGAAAATAGTCTTATTATATTGTTTGCTTTATCGTTTTTCGGTGGATTGGTAGCGTCAATTTCGCCGTGTTCGCTGGCAATGCTTCCGATAATAGTCGGGTATGTTGGCGGCTACGGTGAATCTAAACCGTCAAAAACATTATTGCAAATGCTGATGTTTGTTTTAGGCACAGCAATAGTTTTTACTGTCATTGGTATAATATGCGCGCTTACGGGTAAAGTTTTTGCCTCATTTTCCGGTGGATATTTCGGCTTGATTTTGGCCGGAATTATTCTTGTGATGGGCTTGAAACTATTGGGAGTTCTTGATTTTGAACTCCCGATGCTTGTCAAGGAAATGCCAAAAGGCGACGGGATGAACCAGTATGTTTATCCGATTTTGCTTGGCGGAATGTTTGCGCTTGCGGGAACCCCGTGTTCTACTCCGATTTTGGCCGGAATTATGGCCTTTGCATCTTTGAATGCAAATGTTGTGAATGCCGTTATAATGCTCTTCCTGTTTGCGCTTGGGCAAGGGTTAATCTTGATTATTGCAGGTGTTTTGACTTCAAAAGTTAAGACTATGAAGAACTTTTATGCGGTATCGGATTTCCTCCTAAAGGCAAGTGGTTTCTTGCTCGTGGTCGCTTCTTTGTATATTTATTATAAGATTTTTGCACCGCTTATTGTAAAATAACTTGATATGCGCTATTATTATCCTAAGAGATAGGAGATATGTATGAAGATATATGAAGGGCAGTTAGTTGCGGGGGATCAAAAGTTTTGTATTATTATTGCAAGATTTAACGATTTTATCGGCTCAAAGCTTTTAGAGGGCGCGATTGATGAACTTAAACGTCACGGTGTAAAAGAAGAAAATATTGATGTCGTAAAAGTTCCGGGGGCGTTTGAAATTCCTGTTGTTGCTTTGAAAGTTGCAAAATCTGCAAAATATCAGGCGGTAATTACGCTTGGAGCTGTTATTAAAGGTTCAACTCCTCACTTTGATTATGTGAGCGCAGAAGTTTCAAAAGGCGTTGCGTCTGTAAGCTTGCAAACGGGTGTTCCTGTAATCTTTGGTGTTCTTACAACTGACAGCATTGAACAGGCAATCGAACGTGCAGGTACAAAAGCTGGTAACAAAGGTTCTGACGCAGCTAAAACAGCTATTGAAATGGCTAATTTACTTAAAACATTATAAGGAATAGCTTATGAGTGAAATCATCACTGAAAGCAGAAATCAAAACACTATAGATATTGATTTGCTGACGACACTGGAAATCGTGAAAAAAATTAATGACGAGGACAAGCAGGTTGCGCTGGCGGTTGAAGAGGCTGCAGAACAAATTGCTGATGCCGTTGATTTGATTTCAAAACAATTCTTGCGCGGCGGAAGATTATTCTATTTTGGCGCTGGAACCTCAGGACGCTTAGGCGTACTTGACGCATCCGAATGCCCGCCGACTTTCAGTGTTGAATCCACTATGGTTCAAGGGATTATCGCAGGCGGCGATGTCGCACTCAGAAATGCTGTTGAGGGCGCGGAAGATGATTTTGAAGCCGGCGTTATGGATGCCGAAATTCTTGACAAAGAAGATGTTGCCGTCGTTATTTCTGCAAGCGGAAACCCGAAATATCTTTTGGGTGTTCTCAAATGCGCAGAGGAAAAAGGCGTCAAAACAATTGCTGTTACCTGCAACCCGAAAGGTAAAATTGCGCAGGAGGCAGGCATTGTTATCTGTGCAGAAGTTGGGCCTGAGGTTATCGCGGGTTCAAGCCGTCTAAAAGCAGGCACTGCGCAAAAAATGATTTTGAATATGCTTACAACTGCGTCAATGATAAAAATTGGTAAGACTTATGAAAACTTTATGATTGATTTGAAAGCGTCGAATGAAAAACTTAAAGATCGCGCAATCAGAATAGTTGCAAATATCGCGGATGTGAGTTATAGTAAAGCTTTAGAATCCTTGTTGGATACGAACTGGGAGATTAAAACATCAATTGTTTCTATCCTGAAATCAATTGATAAAGAGGACGCAAGGTTGGAATTGAAACATTCTTGCGGTGTATTGAGAAAAGTATTAAAAAAGAAGATTGAGGTATAGTGATGAAATTAACAGTCTTGGGAGCAGGTTGCTGGGGGTTAACATTAGCGTGGTTGTTGACAGATAATTTTGATGAAATTACTGTTTGGGGACGCGCTCAGGATTTAACCGAAGACCTTATTAAAAATAAACATTGCGCGAAACCGTTAGAGGTTCAGCTTGATAACAAGATTGAAATCACATCTGACCTTGCAAGTGCAATTAATGGCGCGGAAATTATTCTCTCTGTTGTTGCGACTTCCGGTACCCGTGATGTTTGTGAACAGTTGAAAAAAGCCGGAATTAAGTCCGAACAAATTTTGGTTAACGCGTCAAAAGGTATTGAACTTCCGTCATTGAAAAGAATGTCAGAAGTTATTAAAGATGTGCTTCCTGAGCAAAAATTGGTTACGCTCTCCGGCCCAACGCTTGCAAAAGAAGTTTTGCAAGGTAAACCAACTGCCGCGTCTGTTGCGTGTGAAGACCTTGAAACTGCTGAAATCGTACAAAAAGCCTGCACAGTTCCGAATAAATTCAGGCTTTATACAAACACTGACGTAATCGGTGTAGAACTTGGCGGAAGCTTGAAAAACGTTATCGCAATCGCATCTGGTTTTGCAAAAACTATGGGCTTGGGCGACAACTGCACAGGAACTCTTTTAACCCGTGGTATGGCCGAAATCGTTCGTGTAAGTATTCGTTTGGGGGCAAACCCGTCAACATTATACGGGCTTTCAGGCATGGGTGACTTAATCGCAACTTGTTCAAGCCCAATGTCTAGAAACTACACTGTCGGCGCTATGCTTGCACGCGGTAAGAAAATTGATGATATCTTGGCTGAACTCGGCTCTGTTGCTGAGGGCGTTAAAACTTCACGTGCTATATGTGAACTTGCTAAAAAACTTGAGATTGACGCGCCGGTTTCTAACGCTATCTACGAAGCTGTTTACACGGATATCACGCCTGAACAATTACTTGCAAAACTTATGAACAGAAAGTTGAAAGAAGAAGAAAGATATGTTTAAATTCGCAACTCTTTACCTGAAAAATACCCTTTATCCGCTAAGTGTGCCGGAGTCCGTTAATCTTGAAGACGGGCAGATGGTGCTTGTTCGCACTGAAAAAGGTGAAGAGGCTTTAAAGGCTGTTGCTGTTTGTCCTAAAGTTGCAAAAGTTTGGGAAGAAAGCAAAAAAATGCCTGAGCCACTTCAGGTTATAAGAGTAATGTCACAACGCGATTTGCAGGTGCTTGAAGAAATTAAAAAAGATGAAGTAACGTCATTCTTTAAATGTCAGGCGCTTGTTAAGCAACATCGTCTTTCTATGAATCTTGTTCAATGCCGGATAACATTTGACCGCCGTAAGATTACGTTTTACTATACTGCGCCTGAAAGAGTTGATTTTCGCGCGTTGCTGAAAGATTTAACTCAGGTGTTTACGCGTGTTAGAATTGACCTGCGTCACATCGGAGTTCGTGACGAAACCTCAATTCTTGACGGTATGGGAGTTTGCGGAAAACCTTTCTGCTGTTCAAGTTTCTTGAGAAAATTTGACGCAATTAATATTAAATACGCAAAAGATCAGGGCATGCCGATTACTCCAGGGAAAATTTCTGGAACCTGCGGTCGTCTTTTGTGCTGTTTGACTTATGAATACTCAAATTATATTGAAGTTGCGAAAGGCATGCCGCCTGTTGGTTCTTCTGTTATGACGCCTGACGGGTTGGGTAAGGTTTGTTTCTTGCAATTCCTCAATGGAACCGTTGCGGTTAAGATGGAAGACGGAAAAACTAAAGAGTTTCCAAAAGAAGATATTGAAATGGTTGACGCAGATGTTAACGTTGAAATCGATACGCCTGTGACGATGAACGCCTACACAGAAGATTCACATGTTGATATGCGTACTATCCGACAGCTTGAAGATGATAGAAACAGTTCAACCGGTAATGTATAAAGTTACCGGTCTTGACTAATTTAGAAACATGCTACATAATAAAATTGAAAGGAAGGATTATTATGAAAAACAAAATTATGCAAACATTATCAGGGGGGGGGGGCGTCTCTTAACCGCCTTTACAATGGCGGAGATACTCTTATCTCTAACAATTATTGGTGTAGTCGCCGCGATTACGCTTCCGTCTTTGACTGGAAACATTAACGAGCGGACGTGGAATACTCAGCGTAAAGCGCTTTATGCACGTTTCAGTCAGGCAATCGCCCTAATGCCGGCGTTGAACGGTTATGGAACCTATGAAACGGTCAGTGCTGGAGGTTCAAGTTCCGTAAACGATAATGTCGCTGAAACTTTTATCACTGGAGGTTTGGCGAAAGTCCTGAAGATTAATAATATTTGCGATAAAGATAATATCTTTGATTGCGGGTTTGCAAGTAAAATAACAACGATTGGTGGCAGTCAGATGAATTTACCGAGAAAAATGACTGATTTGAACCCCGCTATTCCTGCAAATGGAGAATTAGGATTTACCATTTATGATACCAATGCTGCGGCGTTTGAAACAATTAACGGTGAATCAATACTTACTTTTTACAACCCTAATTGTACTTCAGAGAGTATGTTTTGGAATGGAACTTCAAACTCAGGAGTGCCAGGGCTTTATATGAAACCACAGATG
Organism: Fusobacterium sp.; assembly: GCA_023662905.1. GTDB lineage: Bacteria > Cyanobacteriota > Vampirovibrionia > Gastranaerophilales > Gastranaerophilaceae > Gastranaerophilus. The sequence continues at coordinate 88,045 of JAMPIJ010000002.1, read as the reverse complement.
TGCGCTCATTTTGTGTTTGACTTGAATGGTGCAAAGGGGCCAAATACTGTTGGCAAAGATATCGGCGTTATTTCTGCTATATATTCTAGTGATACAAATGTTGTAATTCCACAACCTATACGCATGCTTGATGCAACATATTCTCAATCTCAGGCGTCAAAAGAATGTTCTAAGCTTGATACGGAATACAGATTGCCGAATATTGAAGAGATGTTGTCAATGTTTTATAGCAAAAATTTGTTTGATTGGAATACTGTTTTTGGAAGTTGGTCTTCAACCTCTGAAAATAGTACTAATGCGTGGATTTTTGGTCCAACGGGAGGGATGAAATACTCTGTTCCAAAAAATGATACCTATCATGTCCAATGTGTTAAGCGGTAATCGTTCCGCCGCCGATTAGGAAGCCCTCGGTTTCATCATACATGACAAGGCTTTGGCCAGCGGTAACTGAATTAACATCTTCGTAGAAAGCGGCACTTATTGTGCCGTTTTCTATATTCACTCTAGCTTTTTGTGCCGGCATGTTATAACGGATTTTTACCATAGCGTCGAATTCTGTTTCATCTAGCGGAAAACTTAAATTTATATCTGTCGCTTGAACTGCGCGTTTATGGCTTAATTCTTCCCTGCCGACGTAAACAATATTTTTTTCTGCGTCTGTATCAATAACGTAGAGCGGGTGTGGGTGGGCGATTCCGATACCTTTTCGCTGACCGATTGTGTATTGAAAATGGCCGGTGTGTTCGCCGAGTTTTTTGCCCGTTTCAAGTTCAATAAAATCACCTTTGCGCTCTGGCAGGTGTTCAAGTAAATATTTTTTTGTAGTCATTGGCTTTTGGATAAAGCAGATGTCCTGACTTTCTTTGGAAGATTTTGACGGGAGATTGTATTTTTGTGCAATCTCTCTGACTTCGCTTTTTTTGTATTTTGAGAGCGGAAAACGCGTTCTGGAAAGCACGTTTTGGCCAAGTCTGTAAAGAAAATAGAGTTGGTCTTTGTGTTCGTCGTTTGCAGGATAGAGTTTATAAACTCCATCCTTTTCGATAATGTTTGCGTAGTGACCTGTCGCGAAAATATCCGCCTTAAGCTCGTTTATCGCAAACTCAAAAAGTTCGCCCCATTTGATAAATTTGTTGCATAAAATACACGGGTTCGGGGTCTTGCCTGAGCGGTAGCATTCAAGAAAATTGTCCATGACTTCTCTTTTGAATATTTTGCTTGCGTCGTAAACATAGTGTTCTATCCCAAGGTTATCGGCTACGTTTTTTGCGTTCTGGATAATCGTTTCTGCGGCAGGTGATTCAAACATTTTACCTGTAAGCCCGATTACTTTGTAGCCATCTTGTTTTAATAAAAGCGCAGTGACAGAACTGTCCAAACCGCCGCTTAGTGCTACTACTGCTATTTTTTCTCTATTGTTCATAAATTTATTTTAATACAAATTACATCAAATGGTGGAGATTTTTGAAGATTTGTTAAAGTTATAATCTTTAATGTCGTTTTGAATAGAAGTCGCATGTTTTTGGAGCGTGAAATGGCAGAACAAGTTTTGGTTAATGATATCACAGCCGGTGAGCGTAGTATGATGGCGCTTGAGTCGCTGGAAAAAGCCCGAAATTATCATGAAAAATATTTATTAGGACAACATAATTCTGACCTGCAGGAGGCAATTTCTAATTATATTTCTGCGGTTAAATATGATCCTATGCTTCCTGAAACTTACTACAGGCTTGCAAGCTTGATGTGGGAACAGGGGCAAATTGGGCTTGAAACGGCCATTGAACAGTGTAAAGTCGCTGTATCTCTTGCTCCAGATGATATGAATGCGCATCTTTATACCGGATTTTTTATGCGTCTTGCTCAGGATTATGAGGGGGCTGAGGCTGAATTTAAAGAGGCAATTCGTGCTTCACGTCTTACTTCTGCACGTCCGAGGCTTGTGCTTTCGCAGGCTATTTTGCAAAAAATAACCGCATCTGACGCTAAATTTGGTGACTATTGGAATTTCTTGTACTATTTCTTGTCAGGAAGTGTCATGCTGGCATGGGACAAGGCGTCTTTGAACATGCTTTATAAAAATATGGTTGACGATTGTTCTGTCTGGGGTTATGACATGCTCGGTAAAATTTGTGAGCATTTTAAATGGTACCCGACAGCGCAGAATTTCTACCGTGAGGGTGTTCAAAAAACTAAGCATGACGAACTTTTCTATGAAAAGATCGGAGATTTAGCGCTTAAAAATAAAGACACGGATTCTGCGGTTGAATGTTACAGAACTGTTTTGCAGGCTAATCCTATGGCGCGTGAGCCGTTAGTTAAACTCGCGACAATTCTTCAAACTTATTACCCTGAAGCGGTTGATGAAGCAATTGATTGCTATGAAAAACTTTTGAATGTTGATGAAGCAAACAGAGGCCAGATTTACTATGAACTCGGGCATCTCTATTTGCGCAAAGAGGACAGGTTGAATTCTATCAGTGCGTTTAAACTTGCGTGTGATGAATCGCCTGAAAATCCGTTCTATAACAATTCTCTTGCGTATTCTTATGCAAAAGCAGAACTTTATGACGATGCGATTGAGCATTACCAGAAAGCGATTGCGCTTAATCCGGACAACGAATGGACTTCTATTGTTTGTCAGGCGTTGGGCGCTTTATACGCTGATGTTAAAGAGAACATTGAAGCGGCTTTGTCGACTTATCAGGCAGGAATTATTCTTGATCCGACGAATTATGACCTTGTGATTGCGCTTGGTGATTTGTACTTGTCGCAATATGACTTAGATAGCGCAATTAAAATCTACTGTGACGCGATTCTTCTTGATACGCAGGATTATCGCGGGTATTCAAAAGCGGGCGTTGCATTGTGGGAAAAGGATTACGTGGAAGAAGCACTCGTGTCGTTCCACAAGTCGATTGAGTTGAACCCTGAAAATTCCTGTTCATATAACAATCTTGGAACAATTTATCTTGACGGATTGGGTGATGCGGAAGAGGCTCTTGATTATTTTGAAGAAGCAATTTCGCTAAATCCTAACTATACATTGGCTTATTACAACGCGGCGCGCGCAAGTGAGGCGATGGGCTTCACAAACGACGCGGCAAACTATTACCAGTCGGCAATTGATTTGAACCGCATAACTGATGAGTTGGATGAACTGGATTTAACCCGACGTTTAAGAAAACTATTCGAAGCTTAAACTCCTTACTATAATTGACGAAAGAGGACTTATGTCCTCTTTTTTGCCTACATGATTTTGCCTGCACAACCCTGTTGACGCGAAGTCATGGAGATTTTTTTGCCGGCTTTTCAAAATTTTTAAATCCTATATACTACAAGTATCAAATGCAAATTGACAGTAACACAGGAGAAAAATTTTTCATATAAAATCCGATTATCTTACAATGAGGATTTCGTTGAAATCCTCACTTCTTTTAAAACAGGAAGTATTATTAATGTTTTTATAATATTTTCTGTTAATCTGGTAGTAGTATGAAAAAGAGGTAAAAGATGAAATTAACACCGCAAGAACGGATTGTTATGTTGTACGTAGTTTTGGGATTCTCAGACAAAGAAATAGGTCAAAAAATGAAGATTAGATATTCAACGGTAAGAACGTATGTTGATAGGGGAATTTTGAAATTAGGTGCCAGAAATAGAACCCACGCAGGGTTTAAATATTTGGTAATGTTATCTCCTGAAGTTTATTTGCAAACGATAGAAAAACTTAAAGAGGTTTTATGAAAAGAATTATTTTACACTGGACAGCCGGAAAATATAAGCCTAATCAAACTGATATTGAACACTATCATTTTTTGATTGATGGTGAGGGCAATGTTGTAAAAGGAAAATTTGATGTTGAAGCGAACGAAGTTTGCAAAGGGGGCGCTTATGCAATGCACACCGGCGGCGGAAATACTGGTTCAATCGGGGTGGCTTTCTGTTCAATGTTCGGGTTTAGGGATGAACGAAATGTCGGCGATTATCCGATTACACCGGTTCAGTTTGAGCGGGGAATGAAGTTGTGCGCCGAACTTTTAAAAAAATATAATCTTGAACTTTCGCCAGACACTGTGATGACTCATTATGAATTTGGACAAGTGCATAAAAATACAACGAGTTCCGGCAAGATTGATATCATTTATATTCCGCCTTATCCGTGGGTTAAGCGTGAGGAGGTCGGAAGTTTCATCAGGTCGAAAGTTCGCTGGTACATGAAACATATTTAAAATTTTGGGGGGAGGAAAATGGAATTAGCATTTTACAATTTGTCAGGCGGAATAAACCAGAGTTTGACAAAAACAGAATTAGGCCTTGATACAAAAAGAATGTACTGGACTGATTCGAAAAATATTGAACTTTTACGCAATAACGGTTTGAAAAAACAAAACGGTAACGCCGTTTATTGTGAACTTCCTGAAAAAGAAGAGATAACAGGGCTTCACCAGTTCACGCATCAGGATGAATATAAGCTTATCGTGACAACTGTCAGCGGCAAGGTTTATGTGTACGATGAAAAGAATAAGAGTTTTATAACTGTAAACCTTGTTTTAACTGGAGTTAAATCCGTTTTTAAGAATTTTCTTAACGGTTTTTTGGTTATGACTGAAAGCGATAAAATGCGTTATATCAAAAACGATGGGAATTATACTGTCGTTGATTGTAAGTTAAAAACGACATCGGGTTCTGATTTGACAGGCGGGATTATCACGACTTACAGGGGGCGAGTTTGGGTCGCGAAAGGCTCTACGATTTATTATTCGGCGCTCGGAACTTATGATAATTTCACGGAGGAAAACGATGCAGGTTATATCAACGATTTCCACACCAACACGGACGTTATAACCGGAATCGCCGAGTACAAGGATTATCTGGCAATCTACAAGAAAAATCAGGTTTATCTTTTGAGCGGAAGTTCTCCGGATGATTTTGCAATACAGCTTTTTGCGGACAAAGGCACAAAGGCTCAGCGTTCACTCGTGAATGTCGACAACAGACAGTTTTTCCTCTCTCAAAGCGGTGTGTTTTCGCTTGAAGAAGCCGGAGTTTTGTTACAAATCCATGTCGGCTCGGAAATTTCGCTAAAAATAAGGCCGGAATTTGACCTCTTTGATGAAAGCAGGTTTGCCGAAAGTGTTTGTCTTCACTATGAAAAACGCGGTCAGATGTGGTATTTCTTCCCTTATACCGACGAACCTTATTTCAAAACAATCTGGATTAACGATTACGTTTTGAAATTGTGGTATAAGCGCGTTGTTCCGCAAAATGTTCTGGGCGCGTGTGTTTTCAAGAATAATATTCTTACATACGATGATGAGGGTAAAATCTATATCGAGGATTTCGGGCATGATTTTTGCGGAAAACCTATAGATTTTATGTGGAAATCTCCGTTTTTAGCGCTGAAAGACGCACATCACAGAAAACTTATCGACGAATTTTATTTCGTTCTTGACTGCGAATACGACAATAATTTTAATTTTTGCGTGTACAAAAACTTTGACGATGGGTTCCCTGATGATAAGGAAATTGTACACAATATAAACTATGAACATCTTTTATGGGCGGATGAGGAAACGGCTGATTATCTTCCGTGCAAATGGGCGAAAGAGAGCGCTAGAGTGCCTATATGGTCAATAAATTCCGAAACGCTTGAAAAAGTCGAGATTTCTGAGAGCAACTACGCTGTTCAAATTTGCATTGAGGGCGACGAGGCAGTTCACAACTGCGGCATAATCGGTCTGCAATTCCGCGAAATCTTTGATGACGACTAAAACCACTCATTTTATTTAATAAATATTACACTAGCTAAAACGAAAGGAAATGTGAAATGTCAGAAAACACAACAAACTCTTATGCTGCTTTTATTCCTGAAATTTGGAGTAAAAAATTATCAACAATGTTAGAGAAAAAATGCGTTATGATGCAATGCGTCAACAAAAACTATGAGGGCGAAATCTCTCAACAGGGCGATAAAGTTAAAATTATTACTCCTGCTGAAGTCGCTATCTCAACGCTTGGAACATCTGCAATTACATACAGCGAACTTGAACCAACTTCTCAGGAACTTGTTATCGACCAGAAAAAATTCTTTGCGTTCAAGATTAACGATATCGCACAGGTTCAGGCGAATACTAGCATTATGGAGGCCCATCTTGAAAACGCAAGAAGAGCGATTGAACAGGTTCAAGACGCATACTTGCTTTCTCAACACGTAAACGTAACCGCTGACAACACCGTTGGTTCTGATGATTCTCCGGTTTCGCTTGATAAAACAACTATTTACAAATACTTTGTTGACCTTGCGATGAAATTGAAAAATTCTGACGCTGTAGGTAACGGTCAACGTCCTTGGGTTGTTATTAACCCGCTTGTTGAATCTTACCTGTTGCAAAGTTCTGAGTTTATCGGCGCTCATAACGTTGCCGATCAAACTCTCAGAGATGGCGCAATCGGCAGAATCGCTGGCATGGACGTTTTAGTCACAACAAACCTAACAGATACTGACGGCAAAATTTACGTTCTTGCAGGAACAAATGAAGCTATTACATTCGCTTCTCAACTTTCTAAAATCGAAACTTTACGCGATAAAGATTCATTCTCTGATTTAGTAAGAGGCTTATACTTATACGGTGCCAAAACAGTTCAGCCGGCAGCATTAGCTAAAATGGTTGTTACAGCATAAAAAAGGAGAGCAATATGCTTGAAAGTTTTAAAAACAAGGTTTTGGAACTAGCGAAACAGGCTGTTACAGTTGCCGAGGAAACTTTGGCTGGCGAAACCGGAAAACAAAAGAAAATTGCCGCTGTAAAATACGTTGTAACTCACCTGCCGGTACCAAATCCAATCCGATACATACTGGGCGTTGTTCTATCAGTATTTATCGATAGCGCTGTAGAAATCGCAGTTGCGTATATGAACAAAGAAGTTGAGGGATAACAAAATGAATGAACAAAATATAAATGACTATTTAACAAGGGATTCATCCACTGCCGTGACTCAAAACGGCGTTGGATTACCAGCAGGTAATGCGACAGAAATGCAGGATTCCGCAAGAGTCGAACAGTTGGCCGAAAATGACCTCAAAGTCATCAGAAGCCTTATGGGTATGGGCGTTGTAACTCGTGAACAAGGACAAAATTTAATGAAACAAGTTATACAAAATGCGTACAATAGTATTACACAACAACATGAAGTCCAACAGCCTGCCCCTGTCGCTCAAAGCGTTCCTGCGCCTGATGCGTTTGCTGAATTTAATCTTTCAAATCCGGATTTCTTCAAGAGAGCCGGAAGAGAAGATGTTCTCGCTTACCTGAAAAACTCTAATGCCAAATTTGACAAAGATGAACTCTTGCAAATATCTAAACTCGTTGAGTCTTTAGAGAATAACGCTGTTGACAGATATTTGAAAAAAGTTGAGTACGGAAAAACATTAAATGACGAAAACGCAATCGCTAAGCAAAGGTTGACGGCTAACGCCCAGAATTCCAATGCGGCTGATAACAACATGGTTTTTACCCGCGCTCAAATCGGCAAAATGAGTGGTGATGAATTTACAAGATATGAGTCCGCTATTATGGACCAGCTAAGAAAAGGGCTGATTAAATAGTAAATTCATCGTTGAAGTCGTGAGGGGAATTTTTCCCCTCGGGCTTCATAAAAAAGGAGTATTTATGAAATTTTTAGAAATTATAAACAAATGTCTGGTTGAACTGAACTACAAGCCTGTCAACGCTTTTGCGGAATTGACTAAAAATGAACATAAAAAGATTATGAACATTCTGAATGTGCTTAATTCCGAAGTCTGCCAGTATGCAAGATGGAATTTTTTAATCCGTAAGGCTATTATTCCGCTTCCGGCGGGCTGCGCGGAAGTTGATAATAAAATTAACGGTCGTATTTCTCAACTGCTTGTTGATTCAGTTAATTTTGACTACTGTGACAACTCAGGCGAAATCCTTAACGGACGTCACAAGGGCAAAAACTTTTATTCCTGCTATGCGGACAAAATTATCTTATCAAAAACGTTCGATGAGCCGAAAAATATTGAGGTTATTTACTACACTCAAAATACTGCGATTGATTCTACAGGCATGGAAAAAGAATGTTTTGAACTCGAAGATGACGAAACTTTGGTACCAATGCCGTTTGCAGAACCGATCCTTGTATACGGCACCTGTATGAGGTTAAAAGGCAACCCACAGCACATCAGGTTTAATTATTGGGTAAGTATGTACAGAGATGCGTTAGCGAATATGGTTTCGCGCTGTTCGATTGATGCGGGGTTCGGGCCAAGTGTAAGGTTAAATAGAAGATAGGCTCGGCGTATGCTCCTGACAAATTTGGTACAACGGCTTTACCGTTGCCAAATTTGAAACGTCGCTGATATAATGCTTGCCTGCTTGTCTTGCTCACGCAAGCCAACACCGCAAGCACCGGCTCACGCATAAAAAAAACAGGAAGTTTGTATTCCCCCTGTTAAGATTTACACTAGCCGAAATATAAATAGCATGCTTATTATACTACTTATATAGAAAAATATCAAATTATGTAAAGAAATTGAAATAAAAAAGATGAAAAACGTTACAATTCAACAGAAAAAGTTTATTGAAGAATATATCAAAACCCTTGATGGAGAAGCTTCTTGCAGGTATGCAGGGTATAAAAATCCAAATCTTAAAGAATTGTCAAATAAGATGCTTGCAGATAAGAAAATCATCAACGCGATTAAAAAAGAACTTATTTCGCGTATTCCGTCGCTAAGGGTTGAAAAAGGGTATATTGTTCAAAAACTTTTGCAAATTATCGAGTTTTCATTAGAGGAAGAGGATATTTTGGACAAAGAAGGCTCTTTCACCGGTAAACGCAAACTGCGGGATACGTCCACAGGGCTTAAGGCACTTGAAAACCTCTGTAAACATCTGGGGTTTGGTAACTCGCAGGACGATGCACACAAAGAGGCCAAAATTATTACAATCTCCAATCTTGATGAAAACAAACTATAAGAAAGGTCAAAAATGAAAGATATAAATAATTCCGATATGGAAAAAATGCTGCTTACCGGAAAATCTATTGATGAATTGATTCAGATGAAAATTCAAGAGGATTATAAGTCAATTCAAGAGGAAGCGAAAAAGGCGCCGAAAATCGTAAAGATTCAGGATATCTCTAAGGTTCCACCTGCTTTGATTTTCTCAAAAGCGAGTATTTATAAGGTGTTTAACAAAAACACGCGTGTAGAAAGTTTAATCAACGGTGTTCAGGCAGAAGCGATGTTAGGGCTTCAGGAAACAGTAAGGCAGGCGCTTCTTAATGGAAAAATAAAAGCCTTTGTTGCCAGCGATGTTTACGTGGAATTTATGTATGCAAGAACAGTTGTTTAGATTTGAAAGACTTGTTATAAGCCGGCAGCGTGGAATTTTTGACAATATCAAATATTTTCCGCAGGTTATGAGGCTCTACATAAAATACTTGCGTCATCTTGAGGATGATTTTTCGCCGCTTCGGGAACGCGCGCTAGAGGGAATGGTTGAGTTCATAGAAAGAACCTCGCCGCATTTTTATCTGGTGCTTTCAGGCGAAGAGGTTTGCGGGTTCTTTTGTTTAGAACATTTAATCGGGAACGGTAAAAAAATCCATTCGGCAGAAGTTGTAACTTGTTTCGACAGAAAATATTGGGGAACTTTTACAAAGTGTGCAGGGCGGATTTTTGAGAATTTTTGTTTCAATGTCCTCGAAATTTACAAGCTAAAAGCGCTGGTTTATACGAATAATTCACGTGTTAAAGGGATTTTACGAGCCTGCGGATTCAAAAAAGAAGCCGGGTTGAAAGCCGAAACCCGAAAAGACGGCCGCTTACAGGATATTGAGGTTTATTCGGTTCTAAATAATAAGGAGAAGTTATGCAATTAGAAATGGAAGATTTGACGATAAAAATTAACGAACTTGAGGAAAACTATCTTGTGGATAGGATTACCAGAAAGTTTGATAATTACGAAAACGGCAGAAGTTCACAGTTGGCGGACTTAGCGGCTGTGAGAAACGCTATTTATGAAGTAAAAACGCCGCTACACGGGGCGTGGGATTCCAAGGTTGAACTGCCGAATATGTATGAACTCGCGCAAACTTTAAAAGCGCATATCACACAGAATGTTTATTCACACCCTGAAACAATGTTTGATGTTTCGGGAACAAACGAGCAATCTCAAGAGTTCGCGAACAAACAGAAAGCCATGCTTGTTAAGACTTTTGAGGAGATGGACTTTGAGGGTGAACTTGAAAAAATCGTTGATGGTATCGTCGAAGCCGGCGAGGCAACGCTTTTTGTTGGATGGGAAACAAAACTGAAACGAACCCGCAGAGCGCAAACCTTTGAGGAAAAACTCCTTGATTTCAATAATAAAGGTTTTGTGATTGAGGAAAAAGTTGTTTACGACAATGCAAAAATTAAGTTTATCTGCCCCGAGGATTTTGTGTTTGACAAATACGACGCGGATAACTGGGATAGTTGTTCAAAGATTTATCGAACATTCAAAACGCTTGATGAAATCCGTTCTGATAAATCGAATAACTACTTAAACGATATGAAACTGGAAGATTTGAAAGGAGTGGTGGCAAAGAATAGCAAACGTCCGACATCGTTTGATAATAATAAACTGGAAGTATTTGAGTTCCTTGGTGACATTGAACTTCCTGACGGAAAGACGTTAAAAAACTGGTTTATAACGGTTGCGGGCAGAAAACATATTATTCGTTTTGAGAGTAATCCGTTTGTGATTAACCCGTTTATTCATGCAAATATTATCGAAAATCCTGCGACAGGCCGCGGAATTTCGCCGATTAGGGTAGCGCTTGTCTTGAACGAAATTTCATCCGAAATTTTAAACAAACAGCTTGACGCACTGGCGTTGACGATGAACCCGCCGTATTTGGCGCCAAAAGGTTGTTTCCGAGGCCAGCAAAATATTAGCCCTGGTAAAATCATTGAATACGATGCTGCGCTTATGCCGACGACACCTACTCCGCTGAATTTTGATAAAGCTATGGTAGGCTGGGATTTCTTGAACTACTTTAAGACGACAATCGAAAGCGCGACAGGCGTGTTCAAAAATATGTCCGGAAACTTACAGGCGCAGGCTAGAACTGCAACAGAACTAAATTATTCAGCGAGCGGTCAGGAATCGCGTTTGAATATGATTCTGGAAGCGATTAACAGAAAAGTTATTATTCCTGTTGTTGAAAAGACGGCTGATATTATCGCGAACTTCAAACTCGGAACCGAAACGATTGCTGTGAACGAACACGGTAGAACGGCTTTTCTTGAGATTGATGATGAAATCCGCAACGCTAATTATATTTATCGCTACGGGGATAGAAAAGCGATTTTTGAACGTAAAAACAGGTTTAAAGAACTGTTTGAAGTTGTTCAATCGTTTGCGCAGGTGGATGTAGTTGCGCAGAATATCAATTGGATTGAATGCTTCAAGTTCGCACTGGAACAGTACGGAATTGAGAACGTAAACAATTTCTTACTGGAAAAAGAAACTCTTTCTTAATCTGCTTATTTTAGTGCCGCGTTATTTAATTATAGAACTCTTCTCGTCATATATTAACCCTTTCACTCATTTACCCTTTGCGGCACTATCTTTTTTTACGGAGAATTTTTATGGAATACAATTTACTAAAATCTCAGCGGGAGTTTTTGGAGGTTCCGCACAATCATAGCCTTGACGTTGCGGTTTATCAGGGCGGATATGGTTCGGGCAAAACTTTTGCCGGTTCGCTTCTGGGGATACTGCTTGCACTTCGTTTCCCTGGAATCCGCGGGCTTGTCGGGGCGCAGACTTATACGCTTGTGCGTGATACGACTTTGCACACCTATTTTGAACACCTTGACAATATGGGGTTTATTGAGGGCAAAGATTACGAATGGTCTTCGTCATTGCAGAAACTTATTTTTCCGAACGGCTCGGAAATTCTTTTCAGACACTTTGAGGAACCTAATAAACTCAAATCTCTCAACCTTGGTTTTGTGGAAATCGAAGAAATGTCTGATATTCCTTACGATACGTTCAAAATGCTTTTGAGCCGTATGCGGCAGAAAATCCGTAAATCGTGGAAGAATTTCAAATACCGCATTTTCGGCCACACGAACCCTGAAATGCAGCGCGGGTGGGTTTATAAAACTTTTATTGAGAACCCGCCGCCGAATTACAGGCTGATTTCTGCGCCGACGACCCAGAATATTTACCTGCCCGAGGGGTATTGTGAGGAACTCAAAAAACTTTACGACGAAAATTATTACAACATTTTTGTACTTGCGCAGAACGGTGAATATAGCAAAGGGCTTGTCATAAAAGACTTTACCGACGATAATTTGATGGAGATTAAGTATCAACCGGAACTGGATTTACACCTTTCATGCGACTTCAACGTTGACCCGATGGCGTGGGTTCTGGCGCACAAAACAGAGGATAAAGTTTTTTATTTTGACGAACTTGTCCTTGAAAACACCACGACCGCCAAGGCGTGCGAGGAATTTTGCAGGCGCTATCCGGCGCATAAAGGGAAAATTATCGTTAACGGCGATGCGTCGGGTGATAACAGAAGCTGCACGAGCGAATACACAAATTACGTTATTATCAAGAAGAAATTGTTGGAATACGGTTATGACGTCGAAATCAAGATTAAACCCTATAACCCGCCGATAAAAAACAGGATTATGGCGTTTAACGCTAAAATTCGAAGCGCTGACGGACAGGTTTGCCTCTATGTTGATAAAAAGTGCGAAAAACTTCTTTATAATATTTATAACCTGAGATACAAAGAGGGAACATCGAAAATCGACATTCCGACATATCACCAAATCAAACAAACTCGAGAGTTAAAATTCCTCTCACACCCGATAGATGCGGCATCCTATCTGGTGGATTTTTACTGGCCGATTACACTTTAAGGAGCATCAATGGAAGAACTTATTCAATATTCGCCGCTGATTGTGGCTGTTATGATATTTTTTATTCAACAGAAAATTTTTGTCACACCTGAACAATTAGAGAAAAAGCACAGGGAAATTATCGAAAGCGTCGAAGCACATTTTGTTTCCCGCCACAGCTTTAACGACTTGAAAGAGGGCGTCGACGATATGAAAGACAAAATCGATAAGATTTATGATTGTCTAATTACTTTTAAGTGATTTATTATGCAGAATTGAGGAGATTAGTGACAGTACGATAAATACAAGTCCTATCAAGCCGGTAACAACTTCCGGCACCTCAATTTCTGTTGATATAAGCATAATAATCGCGAGCGCACCGATTGCCCAGTGGGCGCCGTGTTCAAGGTATAAGAACTGCGCGAGCGTCTTTTTCTCAACAAGCATAACAGTGAGCGAACGTACGAACATCGCGCCGATTGCAAGCCCGATTGAGATAATAATGATATCTTTACTCAATGCGAACGCGCCCAAAACCCCGTCAAGCGAGAAAGATGCGTCGATTAATTCCAGATACATAAATGCTACAAATCCGCCGCAAGCCGCGTCTTTGCATAGCGCAAGTTTCTTTTCTTCGCGTTTTTCCAGATAATGTGAAAGCCCGTCGACACCCAAATAGGTAATAATCCCGCTGATTCCGGCAATTATAATTTGTAACTGAACTTCCGGCGTCGCCGCAAAACTTTGAGTTACTAAAATCGCCGCAAGTGAGATGATAATTTCGATACCGCGCACATCATCGAGGTGTGAAAGCCAGTTTTCTAGCGGTTTTATCCAGTGAACAGTCTTTTCGTGGTTGAAGAAATAATGCAAGAAAAGCATTAACAGGAAAATTCCGCCAAAAGATACAATCGGCGCGTGGGTAAGGTGCAGGTAATGCGCGTATTGATCTGCGTCATTAACCGCAATTTTAGCGACTTCTGCCATACTGAGGTTCGCAAAGATTGAAACAACAAGTATCGGAAACAAAAATCTCATCCCGAAAACCGCTATTGCAATCCCCCACGTCAAAAATCTATGACGCCAGATGTGGCTCATTTTTTCTAGTTTCATCGCGTTAACAACCGCGTTATCGAACGATAAACTTACCTCTAATACTGCAAGAATAAATACGATAAAAACGCTCGCAAGTCCGCTTCCGGCATGGCTATGTTCAGCCCAGAAGTACGCTGCGATTACGCCTAAAATAGTGACTATATATGAGCCAAGAAAATATTGCATTAGATTAATTCTCCGTTAATATACCAAGTTTTTGCACCAACGATTTTGACATTTACAAATTCCCCTGTTCGGTCTGTGTCGCAAGGAATATGAACGATTTTGTTGTTGCGTGTGCGGCCTGTGATAACGTTTTTGCCCTTGTGGTTCTCGAAGTTTTCGATTAGAACTTCCATTTCGCGGCCGATGAATTTTTTATTTGATTTAAGGCAGTTTTCTTTAACCTTGTCGTTTAAGCGTTTAAGGCGTTCAAATTTTGTTTCTTCGTCGATGAATTTATCAACCCATTTGGCCGCAACGGTTTTTTCGCGTGGAGAGTAGGCCGCTGTGTTTGAATAATCCAGTTCGAATTCATCAATAGCCGTGAGGGTTTCTACGAATTGTTCCTCAGTTTCACCGGGGAAGCCTGCTATAAAGTCGCTTGTGATTGTAACGTCTTTTACTTTGTCGCGAACTTTTTGAACAATTTTTGCATAAGTTTCTCGGTCATATCTGCGGTTCATCTTTTTGAGAACTTCGCTTGAGCCAGACTGCATCGGGATGTGGAAGTATTCGCAAACTTTATCAAGTTTGATAACTGTTTCGATTAGTTCGTCCGAGATGTCTGTCGGGTAAGAAGTTACGAATCTTATGCGGAATTGGTCCTCAATCGCGTTCAAATCCTCTAACAACTGCGCTAGGCGGTAGTGTTTGTCCGTAAAATCTTTTCCGTAGCTGTCAACGTTTTGACCGAGGAGCGTAATCTCTTTATATCCTTGTGCAAGCGCGTCTTTGGCTTCTTTGAGGATGATTTCAGCTGAGCGTGAACGCTCTCTTCCGCGGGTATACGGAACGATACAGTAAGTGCAGAAATTATTGCAGCCCTCTGTAATTGGAATCCACGCGTTTACGCTTTTTACGCGCGTAATCGCGTAATCCTTTGCCACCTCGTCCTCAACCTTGTGGGTTTCTTCGCATTCACAAACTTTTTCGCCCGCGTTAACTTTTTGGATGATTTCAGGAAGTTTATAAATATGGTGTGTTCCAAGAACAAAATCAATGTAGTGCGCGCGTTTGAAGAGTTCTTCACCTTTTTGTTGCGCTACGCATCCGCAAAAACCGATTTTAATATCAGGTCTGTTTTTCTTCCATTTTCCCCACAATCCAATTGCGCTGTAGGCTTTATCTTCGCTAAGCTGGCGGATTGAGCAGGTGTTAATCATTAATAAATCAGCTTCTTTAGGTTCTTTTGTTTCTACGTAGTCAAAGTGTGAGAGCATTCCGAGCATTCTTTCGGTGTCGGATTTGTTCATTTGACAGCCCATTGTTTCAATATATACTTTTTTCATCTTTATTCCTTAAATTCCTGTACTGAGAGCGACTCTATGCCGTCGATTTTGTTGAAAACTTTGTAAGTGGATTCAATTGGACTTCGGCCAACAACTTCAATGACAACAACGATTTTTGTTCGTTCGCTGTCCGGTTTTTGAATTTTCTTTGTTATTTCAAAAAGTTTTGGGTACTTATCAATAATCATTTCGTAAATCGCATCAGCGCTTTCTGTCGGGCAGGTGATGTTAACGCTCAGCCTGCGTGTGTTTTTTGTGCTTTTGATAAGCATCGATTTTTCAAAAACTCTAACTGAAACGAGGATTATGATTGAGATAATAGTTGAGATTATTGCTATTGTATAAAGTCCTGCGCCGCATGCCATTCCGATACTTGCGACCATCCAGAGTGTTGCCGCAGTCGTAAGCCCGAAGACTGTTGCTCCGTGTCTTAGAACCGTTCCGCCGCCGATAAACCCGATACCTGTAACAACTTGTGCGGCGACACGTGCCGTATCGCGGATTCCGTTAGCGTGTTCGTCGGTGACAACCGTCGGAAACCCGTAGATTGAAATGATTGTAAACAAACATGCTCCAAGACATACGAGAATATTAGTTCTCAAACCTGCGTATTTGTTAGTCATTTCGCGCTCTAATCCCACTGCAAAACCGAGCATACACGCGCTAAATACCCTTAGTAAGATGTCTAAAGTTGAACCTATTTCCATTTTCTATCCCTTTTTGTTTTATTTTAGCACAAAAATATTGACACGAAATAAAAAATAATACATAATGAACGTAGAAAGGATGGAATTTATGAAAAACAAAACTGTATTAACATGCGCAGGGGGGGGGCGACTCTCTCATCAGGTAAATCAGTAACCGCGAGCCCGCAAGCCAGTTATGGAACCGGCTCAGCCGGTGCCTTTACTATGGCGGAGATACTCCTGTCATTAACAATTATCGGCGTTGTTGCCGCGATAACACTGCCGTCACTCACTGGGAATATTAACGAGCGAACTTGGAACACACAACGAAAAGCGCTTTATGCGAGATTCTCACAGGCAATAGCACTGATGCCGTCTTTGAATGGTTATGGAAC
The DNA here is from genome assembly GCA_023662905.1 of Fusobacterium sp. Classification (GTDB taxonomy): domain Bacteria; phylum Cyanobacteriota; class Vampirovibrionia; order Gastranaerophilales; family Gastranaerophilaceae; genus Gastranaerophilus. Next base: position 71,427 of record JAMPIJ010000002.1, on the reverse strand, counting down.
GTATGATGCAGCCTCAGATAATGTAGCTGAAACATTTATAACTGCAGGTTTATCAAAAGTTTTAAAGATTAACAATATTTGTGACAAAGACCATGTTTTTGACTGTGGTTTAGCGAGTAAGATTACAACTCTAGCAGCCAGTACCATGAGTTTGCCAAGAAAAATGACAGATCTGAACACTGGAATACCTGCAAATGGAGCTTCAGGCTTTACAATTTATAATACAAACGCCGCAGCATTTGAAACCGCGAATGGTGAATCAGTACTTGTTTTTTACAACCCGAACTGTTCTTCATCAGGTATGTTTTGGAACGGAATTGATGGGGGTGATAATCATGGGCTTTATATGAAGCCGCAAATGTGCGCTCATTTTGTTTTTGACTTAAACGGCTCTAAGGGGCCTAATACAGTGGGCAAAGATATCGGTGTTATCTCTGCGATTTATTCAAGTGATACGAATGTAGTAATGCCGCAACCTGTTCGAATGCTTGACGCTCGATATCCACATGCTCAGGCAGCAAAAGAATGCGCTAAATTGGATTCTGAATATAGATTACCGAATATTGAGGAGTTGCTTTCTATGTATTACAGTAGAAACTTATTTGATTGGAACACTGATACTGGCAGTTGGTCTTCAACGGTTGAAAGTAGTACGAATGCGTGGATATTTGGCCCCGCTCTTGGTATGAAATATTCTATGGATAGAAATTCTAATTGGTATGTCCAGTGTGTTAAACGCAACTAAGAAAGGAGCCTTATGGCTCCTTTCTTGCGCGTATTGCTTTTTATGTTATTATTAACGTATGAAAGATGTACAAAAGTTTAAAGATAATAGAGAAGTTGATATCCAAAAAGTCGGAATTAAAAATTTCGAACTTCCGCTTTTAATTCAGCGTAAAGACAGCGCAGAGCCGCAAGTCGTATTCGGAAAAGCTAAGGTGAATGTTTCGCTTCCGCGTGACTATAAAGGAACTCACATGTCACGTTTCGTTGAGGTTTTGACCGAATGGCAGACGAAAAACCTGCAAGGTTTTGATATTAAACACTGTCTTGAAAAAATCGTTAGCTACCTTGAGGCTGAAAGCGGCGATTTAGAGTTTAAGTTTAAATATTTTATCAATAAAAAAGCGCCTGTGACCGCAAATGTCGCGACAATGGGCTATGATTGCTCGTTTGAGGGGCATATTGAAAACGGTAAATTCAAGTTCACTCTTGGAACCGTTGTTCCTGTGACTACTCTTTGCCCTTGTTCAAAAGAGATTTCTGATAACGGCGCACACAATCAGCGTGCTATGATTTCTGTGAAAGTTTCTTATGACGAAGAAGCGCAAAGTATCTGGCTTGAGGACTTAATTGCTCTGGTTGAACGTTGTGCGTCTTGCGAGGTTTATCCGCTTTTGAAACGTGAAGATGAAAAATTCGTTACTGAAAAAGCGTGGAATAACCCGAAATTTGTGGAAGATGTTCTGCGTGACGTTGTAACTGCACTTCGTAAATCTCCGCTTGTAAAAGAGTTTGAAGTGGATTGCGAAGCGTTTGAAAGTATCCACAACCACTCAGCATGGGCTTATCAGAAAGAAACAAAGGGGGAATAATGAAAATCGCAGTCGGCTCTGATCATGGCGGATTTAATTATAAAAATAAGATTAAAGAATATCTGGCTTCACGCGGAATTGAAATTGTTGACGCCGGAACCTATACCGCAGAGTCCTGTGATTATCCTGAAATCGCGCATAAAGTTGCTAAAATGGTTGCGGCTGGTGAGGTTGAACGTGGAATTTTGATTTGCGGAACCGGTATCGGAATGTCAATCGCCGCGAATAAAACCGCTGGAATCCGTGCAGCGCTTTGTTCTGACACTTTTTCAGCAAAAGCAACACGCGAACATAATGATTCAAACATCCTTTGCCTTGGCGAACGCGTGCTTGGCGAGGGACTTATGCTCGATATTGTGCAAATCTGGCTGGATACCCCGTTTTCTCAAGGTGAACGCCATAAAAAACGTATTAGTATGATAGAAAAATAGGAAAGAATAATGGAAAATTTAGATTCAAAAATGTTGGCTTGCGTTGTTGCAAGAACTCTCGACGACAATTTAGGAAAAAATATTTCAGTTTTAAATATCAGTAACGTTTCATCACTCGCCGATTATTTCGTTATCGTAACAGGTGATTCAACTCCACAGGTTCGCGCATTAACTGAAAGCACATCTTTGCGCATAAAAGAACTTTTCCACAGACTTCCGCTAAAAGTCGAAAATGACTCGAAAAACCGTTGGAATCTTATTGATTATGGTGATGTAGTTGTTCACGTTCTACACAAAGACGAACGCGACGCCTACGCTATCGAAAAATTCTGGAGTAACTCGTTCTCCGTTGACGAAAACGAATGGATGGAAATTTCTAAAGAATATTCTAAGTATTAATATTGTTGCAAATTTCTGAAAATATTGTATAATAAGCTTAAAAGCAGTACTCCGCCACCTGCTTGCCCTGCTCTCGCAGGTCAACCCTGTGGCTGCGCTGTCTAGTACGCCACTCAAAAGTTTCGTATACGAAACTTTTTCGGACAAAAAGGAAGAATTATGAGAGAATTATTGGAAAAAGGTAAAAGAATAACAGTTGTTCCGACTGATTTCAGAAACGCGAACAAAGGCACTATCACCGAGGTTTCATCTGAGGGGTTCATCGTTGAACTCGATTATGAGCCAAAAGGTATGTTAAAACGCAACTATTGCGAATTTTTTACCAATAACCAGTACGGAACTCTTTATTTCACATCGTTCCCGCACGAAATCAACGGTAAAACATTGAGAATTGCAAACCCGTCAAAACATAAATATTTGCAACGTCGTCAATACACGCGTATCAAATATAATCACGATTTAGAAATTATAAGCGGCGACGAAAAACACAATATTAACACATTTGACGTTTCTGCCGGTGGTATGAAGTTCAAATGTGCAGAAGCAATTAACATTGACGCTGAATACAAAGTAAATCTTCCGCTTTCATCTGTTCAGAACGTAGAATGCCTATTTATCCCTATAAGAATTGAAAAAGGCGATGGATACACTATTTCAGGTAAATTCTCTTATATCACAGAACGCGACAGAATGGTTCTTACTCAGTTCTGCGCAAAAAGAAATATCGAAATCAGAAACAAATAATGAGCCTAATAAAATTATACAAACATAAAAATAGAAAAGTTCTGTTTACGACTCCGTCGCATAGCCAGAGCTTTTTTATTGTGAATAAGTTTTTGCAGTTTTATAAACACGATATTTCAGAAACCGATGCGCACGATCCCGTGACAGCTTTAGAACAAGCGGAAAGCCACGCCGCTGATATTTATGGTTCTAAATATACAAAATTTTTAACAAATGGCTCGACATCTGGAATAATCGCTGCAGTTTTGGCCTGCGTGAAAGCCGGCGATAAAGTTATGGTTTGGGAACACGCTCATCCTTGCCATCTTAATGCAATAAAACTCGCCGGTGCAGAACCTGTTTTTTATGATTTGCCATTTATCAAAGAGTGGGGCGTATATGGCAAATTTGATATTTCGACACTAGATAGTGACAATATTTCTGCTGTAATCATCGCATCACCGAGTTATGAGGGAATTGTTTCTGATGTTTCACTCATTAGTGACGCATGCCGTGCAAAAGGTATTAAATTAATCGTTGATGAGGCGCACGGCGCACTTTATCCATTCTCTGACAGATTGCCTAAAACATCTATTGGTATCGCTGATTTTACGGTTCAATCGCTACATAAAACAGCTGGCGGTTTGAACCCGACAGCTTTATTGCATTCTCGCGAAATTGATCCGTCAGACGCGCTTGCAATGATTAATACGACATCGCCGTCTTATCCGCTTTTGATGACGATTGAGGCGAATATTAATTTCTTGAACTCTGCGCGCGGGCGTAAAAAACTTGAAGCGCTGATTGATTCTATAACTGAAATGCGCGAAAGTTGTAAAAATGTTCAGTTCTTCGGCGATGATATTACAAAAATTCTTATAAAAAAAGATGGCATGACGGGTGTTGAACTTTCCGAATACCTGTTTGAAGAATGTAATATAGAGGATGAGAAAACAAATTCTATTTCGACGATGCTTTTGACGGGAATCGGAACGACCAAGAAGAAAATAGAAAAATTACGCAGAGCCTTGACTAATTTATAAACATGCTACATAATGTATTCAGAAAGGATGGACTTATGAAAAACAAACTTATGTACACATTGACAGGGGGGGGGGGGCCTCTCTTAGGTGCCTTTACTATGGCAGAGATACTCTTATCTCTAACAATTATTGGCGTAGTTGCTGCGATAACGCTTCCGTCGCTGACCGGCAACATTAACGAACGCACTTGGAACACACAACGAAAAGCCTTATACGCTCGCATGTCGCAAGCAATTGCGCTAATGCCGGCATTGAATGGTTATGGAACTTTTGCTGCTGCAACTGCAAGCAGTTCAGCTGTGGATAATGTCGCTGAAACATTTATCACTTCAGGGCTTTCAAAAGTTTTTAAAATTAACAATATATGTGATAATAGCAATCTCAAAGATTGCGGTTTACCTAGTGAATTTATTGACGGTGGAGGCTCAAAACAAAGTTTGCCCGTTGAAATTAAAGATTTAAATCCTGGTATTATAACCGTTGTTGGCGCAGTTTCTGTTAAAAATACAAAAGCAGCAGCGTTTGAGACTGCAAATGGAGAATCAATTTTAACTTTTTATAATCCGAATTGTACCGCAGAAAATAATGAGGTAGTGCTTTATGATGGTTCTCAGCCTGCTTGGGTTGTAAAACAACAAGTTTGTGTGAATTTTGTATATGATTTAAATGGTAATAAAGGGCCTAATACTTTTGGAAAAGATATTGGTACAATGTCTGTAATGTATTCTTCAGATTCCAAAGTTGTTATGCCGCTGGCTCCAAGAGCTGTTACTGGTCGTATGAGTCAAGATTTAGCTTCAGCTGCGTGTAGAAAACTTGATGACGGGCAGTATAGGCTGCCAAATATTGAAGAGGTTTTAGCGGTATATTATAACAGATTAATCTATTCTAATTCAGCGTTCGGTTCAAATAGCAAAGTTTGGACATCAACCACAATCGATGCTAATAATGTTTATACTTTCGGGTTTGATTGGGGACGGAAATTTGAAACCGCTAAGAATGGTGTCGAGGGTGTCTTCTGTTTAAAACGTTAATGAGTCGACACTCTGTAAGCTCGATTGTGTAAACTCTAAAAAAATCCCGCCTTGTGAGCGGGATTTTTTATTAGAATTTTTTACCTTTTCGTTTGTAATAGTCTTCAATGAAGCCAGTGTTGAAGTTTCCGCTGATGAAAACTTCATCCTCAATGATATCCTGATGGAATGGAAGTGTTGTTTCGATACCTGTGATAACATATTCTTTCAAGGCACGATACATTCTTCTTCTTGCTTCATTTCTGTTTCTGCCCCAGCAAATCAATTTACCAATCATAGAATCATAAGTTGGCGGGATTGTGTAATCCTGATATGCGTGAGAGTCAACTCTGACACCAAAACCACCTGGGGTTACGTATCCTGTAATTTTACCAGGGTTTGGCATGAAGTTTTTGTCAGGGTTTTCTGCGTTGATACGGCATTCAATTGCGTGGCCGCGAAGAATAATGTCTTCTTGTTTAAAATCAAGCTTTTGACCTGCCGCAACAAGGATTTGTTCTCTGACAAGGTCGATGTTTGAAATCATTTCAGTAACGCAGTGTTCAACCTGAATACGTGTATTCATTTCCATGAAGTACCATTTGCCGTCGTGGTCGAGTAAGAATTCGCAGGTTCCAACGCCCTCGTAATTAATCGCTTTTGCCGCACGAACTGCTGCAGCGCCCATTTCCTGACGTGTTTTTTCGTCGATTGCAGGTGATGGAGCTTCTTCGATTAATTTTTGGTGGCGTCTTTGGATTGAGCAATCACGTTCGCCAAGGTGAACTACGTTTCCGTACTGGTCAGCAAGGATTTGAACTTCGATGTGACGCGGATTTTCGAGGTATTTTTCGGCGTAAACATCAGGGTTGCCGAAGAAGTTTTGTGCTTCTGTCTGACAGAGGTTCATGTTGGTTTCGACTTCGTCGTCATTACGAACGATTCTCATACCTTTTCCGCCGCCGCCGGCTGTTGCTTTGAGGATAATCGGATATCCTGCTTTTTTAGCAAATTCTTTTACTTCTTCTGGAGTTTTTACGATTCCGGTACCAGGGGTAACGGGAACGTTATTTTCAATCATTGTTTTTCTGGCAGTGGCTTTGTCACCCATTTTTCTCATAGATTCAGCAGATGGGCCGATGAATTTTACACCTGATTGAGTGCAGATATCTACGAAATCTGCTCTTTCAGACATAAAGCCGTAGCCAGGGTGGATTGCGTCTGCGCCTGATACTTCAGCCGCGGACATTATTGCCGGAATACTTAAATAGCTGTTTGCGCTCGGAGCTGGCCCGATGCAGTATGCTTCTGTTGCAAGTCTTACGTGGAGTGAATTCGCGTCAGCCTGTGAGTAGATTGCAACGGTTGGTATTCCTAATTCTCTGCAAGCGCGGATAATTCTTACTGCGATTTCGCCGCGGTTTGCGATTAAAACTTTTCTAAACATGTCTTTATTCTCTATTCCTATTCAACGTACATTAAAACTTGACCGAACTCAACAGGTTGACCGTTTTCAACGCAAATTTCAACGATTTTACCTGAAACTTCAGAGTCGATTTCGTTCATCAATTTCATAGCTTCAACGATACAAACAACGTCGCCCTCTTTAACGGTGTCGCCAACTTGAACGAATGGTTTCGCGTCAGGTGATGGAGAGGTGTAGAATGTACCTACCATTGGAGATGTAATAGTTTTTCTGTTGTCAGCTTTTGGAGCTGCAGGAGCTGCGGCTGGAGCCGGTGCAGGTGCTGCTTGAACAGCAGGAGCTGCGGCAACTGTTTGAACAACGCCAGTGATTTCTTTTCTCAAAGAAACAGCGCAATTTTCATCTTCAAGCGTAATTTCTGTCAAGTTATTGTCAGAAAGTATTTTAGCTAATTTTTCAATATAATTTGTATCAATTTTCATTTTCTTCTCCCTAAATCATTAAGAAGAGAAGGCAATAGAGCCTTCTCTTGGAAATTTATTTTACTAGCATCTGTCTAAGTATTCGTTAGTACGGGTGTCAATTCTAATCATGTCACCGTTTGCAACGAAGAATGGAACGTTAACAACAGCGCCAGTTTCAACTTTAGCAGGTTTAGTACCGCCTTGAGCAGTGTTACCTTTTTCAGCCGGCGGAGTATCAACGACTTCAAGTTCAACGTGAGCAGGAAGGTCTACACCGATAACGCGGTTGTTGTGAAGCAATACTTGAACAATCATGTTTTCTTTCAAGTATTTAATTCCGTCGCCTACTTGAATTTCTGTCAACGGTAATTGTTCGTATGATTCCATATCCATCATAACGAAGTCAGCGCCTTCTTTGTAAAGGTATTGCATTTCGCGTCTGTCGAGAGTAGCTTTTCCAACTTTTTCGCCGGCTCTGAATGTTTTTTCAAGAACGTTGCCGGTTTCTACGTTTTTAAGTTTTGTTCTTACAAACGCTGCACCTTTACCTGGTTTAACGTGTAAAAATTCTACAACTGACCATAAGCCGTTGTCTAATTCAAGCGTCAAGCCTGTTTTTAAATCGTTTACAGAAATCATATTTTTCCCCTTTTTTGATTATAATATCTCTTTTATATCCCATTCTAGCATGAAAATCTCATTTTACAAACTTTATTAACTTTCCTTTACGAAACTGGCTTTTTTGTGTATTATAAAATTATGCAAAACGGGCAAGTTTACAAGATACATTCGGATTTTTATTATGTGACCTCGGGGGAGGAAATTTTTGAATGTAAAGTCCGCGAAGTGTTAAAGAAACAGAACGAAAAAATTCTTGTTGGCGATTTTGTGGAGTTTGAAAACGGATTTATTACGAAAATTTTGCCTAGAAAATCTTTTATCCCGCGTCCGAGTGTTGCGAATGTTGACCAGATTGTCGTTGTGTCGGCTTTAAAGTCGCCGGATTTGGATTTTAACCAGCTTGATAGATACATTGCGTTTGCAAAATATTACGGACTGGATGTTAAACTTTGTTTTAATAAAGAGGATTTGGACATTGAAGACGGGCTTTTGGAACTCATCAAATCTATTTATGAGCCGCTCGGGTATCAAATTTTCTTCACGTCTGCCAAGGAACATTGGGGCGTAAAAGTTTTTGAACAAGTTCTCGATGGCAAAACGAGTGTTCTTTGCGGAAGTTCGGGTGTTGGAAAATCAAGTTTGATTAACGCTATTAACCCTGAATTTCATCTTAAAACTAAAGAAATTAGTTCTAAAACCGGACGCGGAACCCATACCACCCGCCATTGCGAGATTATGAAAATTAATCCGCAGACGAAAATTATCGACACTCCGGGGTTTAGCAACCTGAAATTTGATTTTATTCTTCCGACAGAAGTTGACCTGCTTTTTGATGAAATCGCCTGCTACCGCGGGCAATGTAAGTTCGCGGACTGTCTGCACCACCTCGAATCAGGCTGTGCAGTGCTTGATAATATGGACAAAATTCCATATTCGCGCTATGCAAGTTATCTTGCTTTTGTCGAAGAAGCTAGAGAATACAAAGAAAAAGTTAAGTATGAGGGCAAAAAAGTCGAAACTGCGAAAAAGAAAATTAATAATAAAACTGCGGTTAAAATCAGTGAACGTAAGCGCCAATCTGCCCGTAATACCTTGAAACAGAACCTTTATAAGGATGTAGAACATGAATAATTTAATAAAACTTGTTGATGAGAGTTTAGAAAAGTTTTTACCCGTTGAATACCCTGAAGACCTTTTTAAGTCGATGCGTTACACGGTTTTGTTAGAGGGAAAAAGGCTAAGACCGGTTTTATGTCTTGAAATTTGCCGCGCACTTGGCGGAAAACTCGAAGATGCGCTTCCGACAGCCTGTGCTATTGAAATGCTTCATGCTCAAACGCTTATTCACGACGACTTGCCGTGTATGGATAACGATGATTTTAGACGCGGTAAACCCTCAAATCACAAGGTTTTTGGTGAAGCGACAGCCGTTTTGGCAGGTGACGCTTTAATTTCTTTTGCGCCGCAGGTCATATTGAGAAATTCAAAAAATCTTCCATCTGATGTTTTATTGCAGGTGTTGGACGATTTCTTTACCGCGGCAGGTGCGCGTGGCGTAATCGCAGGCCAAGTCGTTGATATTGAATCCGAGGGACACCCTGAAACTCATAGCGCTGAGAAATTAGAGTTTATCCATGACCACAAAACAGGTGATTTATTCCGCCTTGCAATCGTTTCCGGCGCTAGAATCGCTGGCGCAACATGCGAACAGATTGCAGAAGTTCGTGATTTCGCTAAAAACTTCGGGTTAGCGTTCCAAATCGCTGACGATATTCTTGATGTTATATCTGATTTTGAGACAATGGGCAAAACCTTAGGCAAAGACGCAAACTCCGGAAAACTTACTTATGTAAGCATGTACGGTTTGGATAATGCGAAATGTAAACTAACTTGCCTTTTAGATGAATGTAATGTTATAATCGACAAATACAATTCCGAAATTCTGAGAGAGATAGTAAAAGGGATTAGAAAGCGAACAGGAGTATAGATGTTAATTGAATTTATGAGAAATAATGGCCTTGAGGTGTTATTTTTAGGGCTTTCAGCCGCGGTTTGTGCGCAGGTTTTGAAGCTATTTACATTTGCGTTTGTTGATAAGAAGTTTAATTTCAAAATCTTCACAACAACAGGCGGCATGCCAAGCGCACACTCAGCAGGCGTAATGGCTGTAACAACAACAGTTGGGCTTATTGATGGATTTACATCAACAGTTTTTGCTGTATCAAGTGCGTTTGCGCTTGTTACAATGTACGACGCAGCAGGCCTAAGACGTGCGGCAGGTAAAACCGCGGCATGCTTGAATAGAATGATGGACGATTTTTACAATCACGATGTGCAGGCAATCGGCGGAAAACTTAAAGAACTTCTCGGACATACGCCGTTTGAAGTTTTTGTCGGTGCAGCACTGGGAATTGTTTACTCGTTTGTAATGCATACATATTTATTTAATTAATATCAAGGGCTTACCCCCTTGATATTTTTATAAACATGGTTTAAACTACGAATAGAAAGGATGGACTTATGAAAAACAAACTTATGAACATTTTTGCAGGGGGGGGGGGGAGTTTTCTTAGCCGCCTGTCTGCCGGATTCACGATGGCAGAAATTTTATTATCATTAACAATTATCGGTGTTGTTGCGGCGATAACGCTTCCGTCGCTCACTGGAAACATTAACGAGCGAACTTGGAACACGCAGCGAAAAGCCTTATATGCTCGTATGTCGCAGGCAATTTCTCTTATGCCGGCATTGAATGGCTATGGAACCACGACTGATGCGACATCTTCTGCGTCAGCGGTCGATACTGCGGCAGAAACTTTTATTACTAATGGACTTTCTAAAGTTCTGAAAATTAACAATATCTGCGCGGCGGGGAGTTTAACTGACTGCGGGCTTCCCGAAAAAATTACTCCGATGGATGGCGGAACACTTAATGGTGGGCCGATTAATTTAAGTGATATTGAAGAATTAGATGATTTTTGTCCGCTTACGAATAATGATGGTACAGAGTTGTCTAGTTATCCCGTTTTTAACACAAAGGCTGCAGCGTTTGAAACTGCAAATGGTGAAAGTATTCTAGTGTATTATAATCCGTCTTGCGGTAGTAACCAGTTATTAGGCGAAGGAACATATAAAATTTTACCTATGATGTGCGTCAATTTTGTGTTTGATTTGAACGGAAGCAAAGGGCCGAATACTGTCGGAAAAGATATCGGGTTTATGACGGCGTTTTATTCTACAGATTCACATGTTGTTGCGCCGTATCCTGCAATTCGTGATGTTTCAGGGATGCATAATGTTTCTAGTGGTAATAAAGAATGTCGTAATTTTGATTCAGAAATGAGGTTACCGAATATTGAAGAATTAATGTCAGTCTTTTACAATAAAAGACTCGCGGCTTTTTCAGCTACAGATAACCATTATTGGACATCTTCGACCGTTTCTTCAACCTTAAATTGGAGTGTAGTTTATACCGGCTTGTATGCTTTTGCTCAAAATAAAACCCACGGTAATTCCGTAAGGTGTGTAAAACGATAAAAAAAAGGAGCCGTAAGGCTCCTTTTTTATTTGATTAATGCTTGGATTGGTTTGAAGTTTGGATTCCGTGAGGTGCGAAGCAGTTCAAAAAGAACTATTTCAAGACATGTTATCTTTGCCCCGTTCTGTTTCATCGCTTCAATTCCGGCCTTAAATTCAGCCTTGTTGCGGCTCGCGCAGGCGTCTTTAACCACGTAAACCTCGTATCCAGCCTCGATTAATTCTGCGACAGTCTGGTGTACGCAGATGTGAGTTTCAATGCCGCCGATGATGATTTGTTTCTTTCCGCTGGCTTCTACGGCAGTCTTAAATTCCTCTTGCTGCATTGCAGAAAATGCTGTTTTTTCGATAACGGTAGCGCCCGAAACATCAATATTTGTAACGGTTTTGCCCAATCCTTGTGGGTATTGTTCCGTTACAATTGTCGGTATCTTTAGGATACCGGCTGCGGTGATTAATTTCTCCATTTTTACGGCACAGTCAGGTTTTTCGAGCATGCCAACAAGGCGTTCTTGGAAATCTATTGCCACTAGCAGGCAGTTTTCTACGTTTAATAAACTCATTTATTTGGCTCCTATGTTAATAAATTTTTCTAGAAGATCGCACAGACTTCTTATGTTTAATTTTGAGAACGGAAGTTCAAAAGTTTCATTCTCCGGTGCGTCAAGGCCGCTGTATTGCATTTGAATCCCAACTTTTGCACTGTTTTTGTATATTATTTGGAATGAATTCGTCTGATCAAAATTTATCAGCAGAAATTCTGCCCTGTTTTTGTCTGTATAATACTTAATTTTAGTGTTTTGAAAATTCTTCTCGTATTTTTGTTTGGTTCTGTAAAACGCCGGTTCTATGACATTTTCGCTCTTATTATTATAAATATTCTGGAAAAGTTTGAAATTGCCGGTTTCAGATTTTTCATCCATTAACCAATCAGATTCGGTTTCTTCCAATTTATCGTCGGTGAGAAGCGTAAGTTTCTGCTCTTCTCGTTGAATTTCTAACCTTTTAAGCTTAGATAGAAGTTCTTTTGAGGATTCTTCATTGTATTTGAATAAAATTCCTGTAATGTCGGCGCCAAGTCTTTTCTTTAGCTTTTCAAACACTATTTCGCCATTTTTAAGCTCTGTTTCAGGCAGAATCAGCAAATATTTATAATCGTCATAGTTAATGATAAAATCTGAGGCGCGAAGCAGTGTTTGAAGCCGTGGTTCTATATCAGTATTGTCTTCTATGCTGATGGCTAAAATTGTTGCATTTAGTATTTCTGCGTAAAAATTAGCGTTTACAACTTCGTTGATGTGAGTGTAAATATCAGAATTTTGTTTCATAACGCCTTTATCGCGGAGTTGTTTTTTGAAACGTTCGATTGTTTTAGCGCATTTTAATGCCTTTTTAGCGTTGATAATTTTGATTAGAAGTTCAAAATTTGTTACTGTCGTTGCGCAAAAATCGTTGGCCCCTGTGTCGTAAGCGTTTAATAAGGCTTTAGAATCTATTTCATCTGATAACAAAATTAAAGCGTTGTTTGGCTTTTTAAGATTAGATATCGCAGTCAGAGTAATATCATCTATTTTGTCGGTGTGGAACAATATTATGTCACAATTCGCTGATTGTTTGTACATTTCAGACGTTTTGCATTTTACAATAGAATCATTTTCGCGCAGCAAAACCAATTTAGCCTCAAGCGAGGCGATAACTTCAGCTCTTTCTGATATTATTGCAATTTTACTCATATACTAAACCTGAAGGTGTTTTTTGATACAAATAAAGCTTCCGCCGGCACCAAACACCATACCGACAAGGAAAACAGTTAATATAACAAGGTTTAGCGCATAGTCTGCACTAGGTACAAAGAAGAAGTTATGCACCGTCATCAGGTGTTTGTGAACCATATAAACAGGGATAATTGAGATTAAAGCGCCCATAAATCCGTAATATGCGCCCTGCAATAATAGTGGAAATCTTATGTACCAGTTGCTTACACCCATTAATCGCATGATTTCAATTTCATCTTTGCGTGATTGGATTACAAGCAAAATTGTGTTATTGATAATTGTTATCGTTAATATACCTATTACCGCAACAACAACAAACATCAAATGCGAGAGGATATTATTTGCTGTGTTGATTTTTTCTGCTAAATCCTTTGCATAGTTTACGTCTTCGACATAAGACAGTTTTTTGACGGAATCACATACGGCTTCAACATTTGCAGGTTTGTCGATTCTGACGTGAAGTGTGTCAGGAAGCGGGTTTGTAATATCCGGCAAATCAAGTTCTTTTTTCAATGAATTCCAAGAAACTTGTTTTGGAACAAGTGTAATTTTGGTTACGTGGTCGATTTCTTCGATTTGTTTTGTCGCGTAATCTATATTAGAATCGTTTTTCAAGTAAACAGAAACCTCAAGAACTTTTCCGAGTTCTTTTGCAAATGATGAAATAGACAATGTAGAGCGGAAGAATACGCCGAAAATTGTCAAAATCGCCGTCATTGTCGTGATGATAACGATGTTAACCAGAAGCCCTGTTCCTTTTAAATCGTTAATGGCTTCTTTTACAAGTCTGTATAAAATTCTGACTTCGCACATTTTATCGCTTGTTGAATGATGTTTTTTAGCGTTGTGTCTTATTCTCATTTTACTATTGTTCATAGGTACCTGCTTGTTTATCTCTAATAATTTCGCCGAAACCGAGTGTTATAACGCGTTTTCTCATATAGTTAACCATTACTTCATCGTGAGTTGAAACGATAACTGTAATACCTCTCTGGTTAATCTGGTCTAAGATTTGCATAATTTCCATGGAGTTTGTCGGATCGAGGTTTCCTGTCGGTTCGTCCGCGATGAGTAATCTAGGGCCGCTGACGAGCGCTCTTGCGATCCCGACTCTTTGTTGTTCGCCGCCTGAGAGTTCTCCAGGGTAAGCTGTTAGTTTATCGCTTAAACCTACAACGCTCAAGGCACTTGTAACACGTGAGCGGATTTCTTTTGTGCTTATTCCGAGCGTTCTGATAACGTATGCGACGTTGTCGTAAACGGTTTTGTTTTGTAGAAGTTTGTAGTCCTGAAAAACGATACCCATCTGTCTTCTCAAAATCGGAACTTCGTCATTTTTAAGCTGTCCGATATCTTTGCCGCAGATTGTTACAAACCCTGATGTCGGAACTTCTTCGTGATACAGAAGCTTCATCAAAGTTGATTTGCCGGCACCGGAAGCGCCTACGACGAAAACAAATTCCCCCGGAGCAATATCAAGGTTAATATTATTTAGGGCGTATTTGCCGTTTTTATATTTTTTGGTTACATTTCTGAATTGAATCATGTTATTTCCTTAATTCTTCTATTTGTAAAGCTATTTTTTCTGCAGTGAGTCCGTAATGAGCCATAAGTTCAGCCCATTTTCCGCTTTGGCCGAATTCATCGTGAACACCGATTCTGTGAACGCGGGTCGGAAGCTTTTCTGATAAAACTTCACAAACAGCGCTTCCAAGACCATTTATTACAGAGTGGTTTTCAACTGTTACGACATAACCTGTTTTTTCTGCGCTTTTAATTATAGTATTTGTATCTATAGGTTTGATTACAGGCATGCTTATGATTTCGATTTCAATGCCCTTTTCTTTGAGAATATCAGCGGCCATAATTACTTCCGCAAGGGTTTCACCGTTAGAAATTACGGTAAAATCTTTCCCTTCTCTCAAGACAGAAGCTGTGTACGGGTTGAATTTATAATTTTCATCGAAAAGATCGATGAGGTTTGTGCGTGCAAGTCTAATGTACATCGGGCCTTTGTATTCAGCGGCGAATTTTATAACTTCTTCGCACTCTTTGCAGTCAGATGGAACGATTACCATCATATTAGGAATTGAGCGCATGAGCGCAACATCTTCGAGCGCCTGATGGCTTGCGCCGTCTTCGCCGACCGTTACACCGCCGTGTGTTCCGACGATTTTAACGTTAAGTTTCGGGTATGCAACAGAGTTTCTAATCTGGTCGTAAGTTCTTCCTGTCGCGAATATCGCAAAAGTTGCCGCAAAAGGAATTTTACCGGCAGAAGCCAGTCCTGCGGCAGTTGCTACCATATCCTGTTCTGCGATTCCTGCGTCAAAAAATCTGTCTGGAAACTTCTTTCCAAAAATTTGGGTTTGAGTTGAGCATGCCAGATCCGCATCTAAAACAACAATATCTTTATTGGTTTCACCGAGTTTTGCTAAAGTTTCACCGAAAACATTACGTATTGAGCGTCTTTCTTTCGTGTTCACGGACATCATACCCCCCATTAATTTGTAAAACAATGTAACAACAATCACATTATATCATAAAAATAAGTTTTATTGTAATACAATAAAGTTATGTAAATATATCTATTTTATTTCTTTTAGTTGATTCAGGGACATTGTTAAGAATTATTAAAAAAATCGATAAATTTAGCAATTTTTTTTCTTGAGGGATATTAAAGGAGTAGAAAGTGAATATAAGTTATCTGAAAGGAACAAATTATATGATTCAAGCACCAAGTATTCAAAATCCGTATCACTTGCAGCAACAACAGTATATGCAAAACCCTATGTATATGCAGCCGCAAGCACCTCAAGCGGATTACAATGCCGTAAAAATTGCAATTAACGGCGCATCAGTACAGGCTCCTGGCGCTCAACAACCGCAAGTAGGCGGCTATGCAGCACCAACAATGCCTTACTATTCTTACCCGCAAGCAGATTTATATAATTACCCGCAAGCGGCTCAACAACCTTACTACATGCCTGCACAAACAATGCCTTGCACATGCCCTATTTGCACTGCGCAATCAGCACAACCGCAAGCAGTAGCTCCACAACCTGCACCGGCTCCGGTAGCTGAACAACCTGTTGCTCAACCGGCAGTTCAACCGCAAGTTATTCAACAAAACTTCAACGCTCCATCAGCAGTTGCTGTTCCTGAACCTGTAATCACTCAGGCAGTTGCTCAAGACGTTAAATCGCAAGAAGAAGTTAAAGCAGAAGATGCTAAACCGGCTGTTGAAGTTGAACAACCACAAGAACTTAAACCACAAGTTGATATCAACGCTTTCATCGCAGAATTAACAAATCCTGACTATGAAAAACAAGCATCAGCAATGGAAAACATCGCAATGATGGTTAACCAAGACCCGCAAAAAGCTACTGAATTGTTAGACGAAAGAGTTGTTAAATCTTTAACAGATATCTTGAGCGCTGATACAAAAGAATTAGTCGGCCCTTCTAAAGAACAAATGGAAGCAAGACAAAAAATTATGACCGGTAAAGAAGTTTCTGATGCAGAAAAAGAACTCGCTAACACAATGACACCGAAAGAACAAGCTGAAAGAAACAAAAGCTATGCCCTCTTCACAATGGCAATTATGCAAAAACTCTTCGGTGACGAAGTAGAAAAATTATCAGGTCAAGTAGTTCCGATTACTGAATTACCAGGCGCAGTTTCAGTTGTTGAACAATTGAAATCAAACCCTAACCCGATGGTTAGAGCATCAGCAATCGAATCATTAAGCTATATTGAACGCCCTGAATACAAAGAAGATTTGAATACAATCTTCACAATCGCTAAGAACGATCAGGACAAAAACGTTCAAGAAACAGCAACAGCAGCTTTGGCTAAATTAAACAAAGCATAATTTATAAGAATTATATAATTTAATATCCTTTCTGTTGACTATGAGGAGGTTATCATAAAACCTCCTCTTTCTCTTTTGCGAGCAGAGGCAGGAGTAAGGCTTTAAAGCTCGGTAAATTCCAGCTTATGTCCGCTTGAAGTACTTGGCAAATCTGGCGGTTCTGTCATGAACGGGTTCCCGCCGCTTTCTGGTGGAATCGTTTGCGGCCCTGCCTTTTGAAGTTCTTCCAGCTTTTGCATTTGTTCAATGGTTTCGGACTCATCGAAAATATCTTCATAGTCAGTTTTTGTTTCTATCTCGCCGTCGGAGCGATATCGAACCTCCTTGAATTGCCGTCCTGTATCCGGCGTGTAATATTTGCACACGACCGGATTGTCACTATCGTATTCAGGCTTGTTGAAGATAACTTTTTTGGTTACCTCCTTGCATGAATTTATTTCCGAAATCTCATAACCGGTATCCGTTTGCCGGTACTTGAAATGTTTGTCCGGAACCTGCCCCTGCTTTATGAGAAGATTTATATATTCTTTCGGCGTCATATCGGCTCGAAGAACATTTCCCGAGTGAATTTTGGCCATAGCATTTGCCCGCGTACAGGCCGCGTATGGCTTACTCGCAAAATCTTTTGCCGCAACATAACCTTCCAAATCTCCGCGTTTAAACGGCAGATTTGCACCGATATTTTCGTGTTCCCCGCGTCGCGATGTACGCATATTCGGGTATACGTATGGATACACATTGTACATAAATATAACTAACCTATTTTCCTAACCTTATTTATATAAAGGTTTTGGCGCTGGAAAAATTGCGTAAACGTAACAAAACTTAACACACACCTTATTATGTATTGTGTTGTGTCTGTCGGAAAACCGTTGATAAAACTTTAAATTTTTAATGTAGATTTTTCTTTGTTGTACGCAGTTATTAAAGGAGTTCCTTCGTGGGAATGTCTGATAAATCGATGTTTTCGGCCTACCGTACAACACAATACATATTGTGGTGTACGACATAAAAAAGAAAGGAAGTACTTATGACGTTGAATGTTAATGGGATTCACTTACGTTCTGATTATCCAACACGTGAGGTAAAAGGAAAACAGAGTAATGAAAGCTACGAGTTTTTTGCCAAGAAGTTGGACTCGTCAGGAACTGATTTTCAAATCAAAGGTTTAGCCGTTGAGAAAAATGGAAAGAAATTTGTTTATCCTCAAAATAAATCAGAATGGAAATTGACTGGCCTTGATATGATGACTAGTAGAAGTTATATTCAGCATTATGAAGACGCAAACGGGAACACGATTACCAAGACTGTTGATAAAAAAGATGGATTCGGAAAGGTTGAAATAACCTCACCAGACGGTAAAGTTTTGTCTAATTATGATGTTGAATATGCCGAAGATGGTTCAGAATTCTGGACGGATGTTATTGTTGACGAGAAAGCGACAGACAATAGTCGTGATAAGGTTATTGAACTTAGATATGATAAGGACGGCAATTTGATTGAAAAACGTGAATGCTTGCGTAAGGAAGCACGCGATCCGTGGATTAGTGGAAATATGCAATTACAGGTATTACCCGGTACGATTATTGACGAATAGGTGTTTTAAACGGGAGAGCAATTCTCCCGTTTTTTGTTAACTATTTTTTACATTCCCGCAAAAATTTTTCTTCACAGACTTTATAAAACTTAAAATACGCTTGTAGATATAGATTATCAGTTTTATAATTATTAAGGCTGAAAATTATGAAAGGGTTATAAAGAAAATGGTTTTACAAGAAACTTTGAAACAATTAGAACGCTCAATTAATCCGACACATGACATTAAACTTTTTGCAGGTCGTTCTAATACTAAATTGGCTCAGGAAATCGCTGATTACTTAGGCACAACAATCGGGCCTATGCTTGTTAAAAATTTCGCTGACGGTGAAATTTATGTTCAGGTTAAAGAAAGTGTTCGTGGGGATGATGTTTTTATTATTCAACCTCTTTGTAATCCTGTTAACGAAAACTTGATGGAGTTGCTTATTATAATTGATGCTTTCAAACGTGCAAGTGCAAAGACCATTACAGCAGTAATTCCATACTACGGATACGCAAGACAGGATAGAAAAACTTCCGGCCGTGAAGCTATTACAGCAAAACTCGTAGCAGATTTGTTGACTACAGCCGGTGCAGACAGAGTTCTTGCTATGGATTTGCACACAGGACAAATTCAAGGTTTCTTTAATATCCTTGTTGACCACATCTATGCAACACCTATTCTTGTAAATTATATTAAAAGTTTGAATATTAATCCTGACGATATGGTTGCAGTCAGCCCTGATACAGGCGGTGTTCAACGTACAAGACATTTCGCTAAAGATATCGGTTGCTCTCTTGCAATTATTGATAAACGCCGTGACAAACATAACGAAGCTATTGCAAATTACGTAATCGGTGACGTTAAAGGCAAAGTTTGTGTGATGTATGATGACATGATTGATACAGCAGGAACTATTTGCGAAGCGTCAAAACTTCTTATGAAAGAGGGTGCTAAAGAAGTATATGTATGCGCGGTTCACCCTGTATTCTCAGGCCCTGCGCTTGAAAGACTTGCCAATGCGCCGATTAAACAATGTATCGTAACGAATACAATTCCGCTTGATATGTCAAAAATGCCGGAAAACGTAAAACAGTTATCAGTTGCACCGTTACTCGGACAGGCAATTTCAAGAATTCACGATGACGAATCAGTAAGTTCACTATTCGGATTTGAAAAAGAAATGACAGTTTAAAAATTGAGGGGCGCAAGCCCCTCTTGACTTATTAATAAACATGCTACATAATGAACGTAGAAAGAAAGGATGAACAAATGAAAAACAAACTTATGAACATTTTTGCAGGGGGGGGGGGGGAGTTCCTTAACCGGCTTTACAATGGCAGAGATATTGCTCTCGCTAACAATTATCGGCGTCGTTGCAGCGATAACGCTGCCGTCACTAACAGGTAACATTAACGAGCGAACTTGGAACACTCAGCGAAAAGCCTTATACGCTCGCATGTCGCAAGCAATTGCGCTAATGCCGGCATTGAATGGTTATGGAACTTTTGCTGCTGCAACCGCAAGCAGTTCCGCTGTAGATAATGTTGCCGAAACCTTTATTACATCAGGACTTTCCAAAGTTCTAAAAATTAACAATATCTGTGATACTGAACATGTTTGGGATTGCGGTATGGCAAGTAAAATAACAACGTTAGGTGGCAACACAAGTGATTTACCAATGACGTTATCAGATTTGAATTCTGGATTACTAGAAAAGGCTACATCGTTGAATATGATTGTTGCGAATCCTGCAGCGTTTGAGACTGCGAACGGCGAATCTATTTTAACATTCTATAACCCAAACTGTACTGCTCCCGATGTTCTTTATCAAGGGCAAGATGTTGAAGGAAATCAGGGGAATTATGTTAAGCAACAGGTTTGTGCAAATATGGTTTTTGACCTGAATGGCTCTAAAGGCCCAAATACTGTTGGTAAAGATATTGGTATAATGTCAATAATTTATTCATCGGATTCTGTAGTTGTCATGCCTCTCCAACCTAAAATTATGAATCAATCCAAGAAATATGCTGAGGCTAGTAAATTATGCAAAGACAATGACTCTGAATCGAGAATGCCTAATATTGAAGAGTTGTTATCTATGTATTACAATCGACAATTATTTGATTGGGATGGTGGATTTACGTGGTCATCAACTAATATAGATAAAGATACTGCTTGGGTCTTTGGATATTATGGAGGTATAAAATATCCAACGGCTAAAGACAAATCTCGATATGTTATTTGTGTAAAACGCAACTAATAAAGCGCCCAGTGGGCGCTTTTCTTAGTTATAGATTTTTTTGTTTAAATCGGCTTTTCGGATTCTGACATTTTCCGGTGTGATTTCAACCAGTTCGTCGTCGCCGATGTATTCTAAACTGTCTTCAAGTGACATGATTTTCGGCGCTTGAAGCGTTACCATTACGTCTGCAGTTGCGCTACGCATATTGGTTAACTTTTTAGTTTTACAGATGTTTACTGAAATGTCTTGCGGTTTGTTGCATTCACCGATAATCATTCCTTTGTAAACTTTAGTTTTTGGAACAACGAAGAATACGCCTCTGTCTTCAAATTGTGCAAGAGCGTAAGGGATAGCTTCACCTTGTTCCCAAGCGATGATTGAGCCGTTGCGTTGACGCGGAATATCGCCTGCGTATGGACGGTAGTCGAGGAATGTATGATACATAATTCCCTCGCCGCGTGTCATACGGATAAATTCGCTTCTGAAACCGATTAAGCCGCGCGCAGGAATATGGAATGTTAAAGTTGTTCTGCCTTTTGCGTTGTTCATTTCTTTCATTTCGCCTTTGCGGCCTGAAAGTTTTTCGATTGCAGAGCCTGCGTAACCCTCTGGAACGTCTACGATTAGGTTTTCGTAAGGTTCGCATTGTTGACCGTTAATTTCTTTGTAGATTACTTCAGGTTTTGAAACTTGGAATTCATAACCCTCACGGCGCATTGTTTCGATTAAGATGCCTAAGTGAAGTTCGCCACGGCCTGAAACTTTAAATACATCGGTGTTTTCGGTATCTTCAACACGTAAGCTTACGTTCTTTTCAAGTTCGTTGTAAAGACGTTTTCTGATTTGACGGGAGGTTACGAATTTGCCTTCTGTGCCTGCGAATGGGCTGTCGTTTACAGAGAAGTTCATTTGTAAGGTTGGTTCGTCGACTTTGATTAAAGGCAACGGATTAGGATTGTTTAGTTCGCAGATTGTTTCACCGATTTGAATGTCGGCAAACCCTGCAATACCAACGATGTCACCTGCTGTCGCGTCTTCAATTTCAACACGGCCAAGGTCTTTGAATCCAAAAAGTTTTGTAATTTTGCCGCGTTCTTGGCTTCCGTCAGCTTTTACGACGCAAACTTGTTCTTGAGATTTGACTTTACCGTTAACGATACGACCGATTACGATTCTGCCTACATAGTCGTTGTAGTCAAGGGTTGTTGCTTGGAATTGAAGCGGCAAATCAATGTTTGCGACCGGCGGTTTGATATTTTCCATAATGCAATCGAGAAGCGGAATCATGTCTTTGCGTTCGTCTTCTAAGTCGTTGATTGCAAAACCGTTCAAACTGCTTGCGAAGATGTATGGGAAGTCGATAAGATCTTCGCGGTCGGTTAATTCTGTGAACAGGTCAAAAACTTTATCAAGCGCACTGTGCGGATCCGCTGCCGGTTTGTCGATTTTGTTGATAACAACGACGATTCTCAAACCTAATTCGAGCGCTTTTGAAAGAACGAAGCGTGTTTGCGGCATAGGGCCTTCTGCTGCGTCAACGATTAATAGCGCACCGTCCACCATGCCAAGAACTCGTTCAACTTCACCACCGAAGTCAGCGTGACCAGGGGTGTCAACTACGTTGATTTTGCAACCTTTGTAGTTGATAGAAATGTTTTTAGAAAGAATAGTAATCCCTCTTTCTTTTTCGATATCGTTGCTGTCAAGAACGCGTTCTTGAACCTGTTGGTTATCGCGAAAAACGCCGGCTTGTTTCAAAAGACAGTCGACGAGGGTAGTTTTACCGTGGTCAACGTGAGCGATAATCGCGATGTTTCTAATATTTTCATTATATTTCGTCATAAAAATCCACCATTCTTGTTGTTAAAAGTGTAAATCTTACGTTCATTATAAGGCGATGAAAAATTTTTTTCAAGTAGAGATTGCGTTTTTTGTATGTCCGTGTTAATATAGGTCATGCCAACGTAAGTCGGCGTGGCGGAATCGGTATACGCGCACGTTTGAGGGGCGTGTGGAGAAATCCTTGCGAGTTCAAGTCTCGCCGTCGACACCATAAAAAAGAGGTCTAACAGACCTCTTTTTTATTATATATAATCAATTTTATAATTTGATAGTGCGCGCTCACCCGCAAGTTTCATTTTTTCAAAATCGGGGGTTCTGCCAAACCAAATTTTCTGCGCGGCAACGGCTTGTGCGACAAGCATGTCAAGCCCGCTGATTGTTTTTAAGCCCAGATGATGTGCGTCTTCTAACAAAACAGTTTCCGTCGGGTTGTAAACAATATCGTAGACCGTCGCAGTTTTTGAAAGCGTTTCTAAAACTTTTTTATCAACAGGGCTTTGGTCTGCAGAGTGGCCTTTCATCCCGATTGGGGTTGTATTTACAAGCAGGTCGGTTGTTGAAAGGTCTTTGAGCGTTTCAATCTGATTTAACGTGAATTCTATTTGCGGCGCAAGTTCGCGGAAGAATTTTACGAAATCCAAGGCGTTCGGGATGTTGCGCGTGTAGAAATTTACTTTTTTTACGCCGAGTTGCGTGCAGGCAACGGTGACTGCGCGTGAAGCCCCGCCGGTGCCGAGGATTGTAACCTCTTTTCCGTCTAATGATGGTGGAAGAGGGGACTTGAACCCGATAATATCTGTGTTGTAGCCGCTTAACGTCTTATCCGCGCCGATTTTGATAGTGTTAATTGCGCCTGCAAGGTCGGCGTTTGGGTCTACTTCATCCACAAAAATTGCAATTTTGACTTTGAGTGGAATCGTTACGTTTACGCCCGCGTAGTCGTTGATTTTAAGGTCGCGAATTCTATCAACGAGGTTTTCGGGGGCGGTTTCTAGGATTTCGTAATCCGCTTCTATGCCAAGGCTTTCAAATCCGGCTTTGTGGATTTGCGGTGAAATGGAATGGCCTATCGGATAGCCCAAAATCGCAAATTTAAGCATTTTCTTCGCCCTCTTCTGTTTCGATTGGAATGATTTCAGGCTTGTGCATGCATTCTTTGTTTGAACAAGAAATTACGGTACCTTTTTTAGACGCTTTTTTGACTAAAAGTGCGCCGCAATCAGGGCAGACATCGCCTGTTGGTTCGTTCCAGAGCGTGAAGTCGCAGTTTGGATATTTGTTGCAGCCGTAGAAAATTAAGCCGCGTTTTGATTTCTTTTCGATGATTACGCCCTCGCCGCATTTTGGACATTTTACGCCTGTGGATTTGCGGAAAGGTTTGCGGTCTTTGCACTCCGTGCATTCTGTGTATTTGCCGTAAGGGCCGGTTTTTAAAATGAGCGAACCGCCGCATTTTTCGCATTTTTCTTCTAATGTTGCAGGCTCATTTGTAGGTTGTGCGCCGCCTTGCGCTTCCATTTCTGTCATTGCGTTGAGCGAAAGAATTGTTTTACATTCCGGATAGCCTGTGCAGCCGAGGAATTGTTGACCGAAACGGCTTGTACGAAGCGCCATAGGACGTCCGCAGTTCGGACAGTTTACTTTTGTTTCGATTGTAATTCTTCCTGTATCTTTTTGGGCTTCGGCGACAACCGGCATAAATCCGTCGTAAAATTCCTGAAGAACCTTGTTCCAGATGGCTTTTTTCTCCGCGATTTTATCCAGTTTTGTTTCCATGCCGGCCGTGAACTTATAGTCCATAACTTCTGTGAACTGTTGAACAAGCTGTTTGCAGACGGTTCGGCCAAGAAGCGTTGGTGCAAGTGCTTTTTCAAGCTTTTCAACGTATCCACGGGTTTGAATTTTTGTGATAATAGACGCGTAAGTTGACGGACGTCCGATTCCATGTTCTTCAAGCGCTTTAACCAGTGTTGCTTCTGAGTATCTTGGAGGCGGCTGGGTGAAGTGTTGTTTCGGATTGAGTTTTTTGAGCGTTAATTTGTCGCCTTTGTTCAAATCCGGCATTTTGTTTTTAGAATCGCCGTCATCCTCTTCTGCGTCATTATATAGTTTCAAGAAACCGTCAAACATGATTTTGCTTGTGCTGGTTCTTAGTGTGTAGTCGCCTGCTGAAATTTCAACGGCTTTGTTTGCAACGACCGCGTTAGACATTTGGGAGGACATGAATTTGTTCCAGATGAGTTTGTAGAGGCGGTATTGCTCGTTTGAAAGATATTGTTTAATGCTATCCGGCGTGCGTTCTGGATATGACGGACGTATCGCTTCGTGGGCGTCCTGTACGTTTTGTTTGCCTTTGACGTAACTGTTTGGTGTTTCCGGATAGTATTTTTCGCCGTAGTTGTTCAGAATAAAATCTTTTGCCGCAGCCTGCGCATCATCAGAAATACGTACACTATCGGTTCTCATATAGGTGATAAGACCGACGGCGCCGTTTTCGAGTTCAATACCTTCGTATAATTTTTGCGCAATCTGCATTGTTTTTTGAACCCCGTAGCCAAGTTTTGAACTGGCTTCACGTTGAAGCGTTGAGGTTATGAAAGGCGCGGTTGGTTTGCGTTTGGTTTCTTTGTTTGTAACCTTTGAAACCTCGTAGCCCTGATAATTGGTAAGGTATTCAACTATAGCGTCAGCGGCTTCTTTGTTTGGAATTTCGACTTTTTTGTCTTTGTATTTAGTGAGTTCTGCGCTGAAGAGTTCGCCTGATTCTTTGGCTAAATCTGCGGCGATTGACCAGTATTCGACTGGAACGAAAGCTTCGATTTCTTCTTCGCGTTCACAAATCATACGGAGTGCAACGGACTGAACGCGACCGGCTGAAAGATGGCGGTTGCCTAGTTTCTGCCACAAGATAGGGCTTAATTTGTAACCTACGAGTTTGTCCAAAATCTGGCGGGTTTGTTGCGCCTGTACCATGTCCATATTTATTGTTCGGAAGTTTTCAACCGCGTGTTTGACGGCTTTCGGGGTGATTTCGTTAAACTCAATTCGGAAAATCTTGTCTTCCGGTACCTCTAATAACTGGCGAACATGCCATGCAATCGCTTCTCCCTCACGGTCAGGGTCGGATGCAAGGTAAACTTTGTCGGCACGTTTGGCAAGATCGTTCAGCTTTTTTACAACAGCTTTTTTTTCAGGAATGATTTCAAAAGTAGGTTTGAAGTTGTTATTTACGTCAAACCCAAGCGTGTTTGTCGGCAGGTTGCGCACATGTCCGTAACTTGCTTCAATCTGAAAACTGTCGCCCAAAATCTTTTTGATAGTTTTTGATTTTGCAGGAGACTCGACTATTAGTAAAGCTTTTTCTTTTTTAGCTGTCTTTTCTTTTGCAGGTGCTTTTTCTGCCACGTTTAAACCTCTCTCTTGTATCTGTCGCCATCGACTTTTTTAATTATCCCTTTAAGTTCGAGTAAAGTCAAGTTCGTTAAAAGGGTTTCAATATCCATTTTAGTACATTGCTGTAACTCGTCAAAATTCTTTTCTTCAACCTCAAGAAATGATAAAACTTTTGCTTCTTCAATATTTAGATATAATGTTGATGCTAAATTTAATTGTTGTTGCTGTTCGACTTCCCAGCCAAGAACGCTGAGGATGTCTTCCGTACAGGTCACAAGTGACGCGCCGTTTTTAAGCAGTCGGTAAATTCCTTGAGTGTTCGGGTTCGTAATTAGCCCCGGAATGCACATCAAATCTCTGCCCTGTTCAAGCGTTAAGTTTGCAGTAATCAGCGCACCGCTTTTGAGTGAGGCTTCTGCGACAACTGTTCCGTATGAAAGCCCTGACACGATTCTGTTTCTTTGTGGAAAACGGAATTTCATCGGCTCAAAAGTCGGATAGTATTCAGTGAAAATTACGCCGTGTTCTTTTTCTATTGCCTCGTAAAGGCTTTTGTTACCTGCCGGATATGTGTAATCAAAGCCGCTTGCAATAACGCCTATTGTCTTTAGGCCGTTTTCGATTGCAATGTTGTGGGCAGTTGTGTCGATACCTGACGCTAAGCCCGAAACAATAGTGATATCAGTGTTTTGTAAATCTTTTAACACGAGTTTTAACGCGTCTTTTGCGTAAGTCGAAGCCCGTCTTGAACCAACAACCGCTAAAGTTTTGTTGAAATTAATGCGTGACAAATCTCCCTTATAATACAAAACAGCAGGCGGATTGTAGATTTGTTTGAGCATAAACGGGTAATTTTCATCCGCAAACGTCAGAAACTTAATCCCGCGGTTTTCGACTTCGGCAAAAACTTTTTCGATATCAATATTTTTGCGTGCAGCGATGAAATTTTCAGCCTTTTTAACGCTCAAACCGTCGATGTTTTGGAATTCGCGTTCGTTTGCCCTGTATGCGGTTTCGATGTCGCCAAAATAATGGAACAGACGCAAAATAAACGCGCTGTCGATACTTTCTATTGATGAAAATGCTATCCAGTACTTATTTTTCAACATGCGTTTTTTTAATTCTTTCTACAAGTGCGCTGATTTTTTCTTTTTCGTCGTCAGAAATTTCCATTGTTAAATAGTCTTCAAAATACTCGATTGCGTCCTCGTAATCGCCGCGTGCAAGGAATAAAATCGCAACTTTTTTGTACGGCGGAATAAAATCTGATTTAAGCGCGATTGCTTTTAAGTAGTTTGACATCGCCTTGTCGATTTCGTTATTAGCTTCATACGCTTCACCAAGATAGAAATGAACCCATTCGTTGTCTTTGTAGTTCAAAACATTCTCAAAGTTTTCGATTGCAACATCGTAGTTGCCGAGTTCAAAATTGACTTTTGCAAGGTCGTAGTAGGCGTCGTAGTTGTCAGGCTGTTCATCAAGAATTTTATACAACTCGTCAATCGCAAGGTCAAGTCGCGCATCTTCCATATAAAATCTTGCTAGATAGTGGCGCAGAACCATATTATCAGGGATTTCGTAAATCCCTTGTGAAATCAACTGGATGCCGCTATCGATGTCGTTTTGTTTGAAGTAAATATCTGCAAGGTTTACATAAACCTGAGGGATTTTCGGGTTCAGCGATTGGGCTTTGAGATAGTTCTTTTCAGCCTTTTCAAGGTCGCCTAACTGAAGATAACAGGTCGCGATGTTGTTATAAATTTCTGCATTATCTTCGTTTGTTTCAAGTATTGATGAGAAGATATCAAGTGCTTTTTGATATTCTTTCTCGTTATATAATTTTAATGCCTCTTGTACTTTCTTTTCCATTGTGTCCTCACAGTCCTAATCCCATATCTGAATCGTGGCTTTCGTTGATGTTTTTGATAACTGTTCTAGTGTTGCCTTCTGCTTTGAAGTTTTTCGGGTTGGTTGTCATCATAATTTTATCCGCAAAAATTGTTCTCATACCTTGGGTAATGCTTGAACGGCCGACAAAATAAATTTGCCCCGGTTTTTTAGTTACTTTGTCAGGATAAACAACAATTTTTGGCCCTTGTGCAAAATAGTCTTCATAGTAAACTTTTACGCGCCCAGTCGCGTTGAAAAAGTTTGTAAGCTGGTTGAATTCCTGACGGTCTGAGTAAAGGTTTAAGACATTACCGTCTTTGTTAACCGCTTTTGTATTGGTTCTGCCTGTTGCAACAAAGTAGTTTGTTGAAGCGTTATAGGTGATTTTATCTGCGTGAACTTCGTTTTCTTCGCTTTTTACAATAGCGTTGCCGTTGAGTTTAATGTCTTTCAGGTCACCGTTTTTGTCGGTCTTAAACTCTGCATCGTCAGAGAACGCTTTAATATCTTTATAGTCGATGGTAACATTTCCCTCTGCGACCATAACGCCGGTTTTTGTATTGTATTCCTGCATATCGGCGTTCACAACTGCGATTGGCGTTTGACCGTCGAAAATAATTGTTTGAGTATCTCCCTCTGCCCTGACTGTTTTCTTGATAAGCGAAACTTTAAGGATATTTGCCTTAACTTCGCGTTTTTTGTTCGCTTTGTTTTCGTAGGCATAAGGTTTATCGTAGAAAGTTGCAGTATCGAGTTTTTCGTTGTTAATAACCGTAACATCAGCGCTTTCGCCCACAATGTGCAAGTCGTCAATTGTTACGTTTACGTCGCCGTCAAACTTGATTTTGCTCTCTTCCTCTGAATAAGATTGGTTCTTAGATTCGATTACGAGGTCAGACGCGAAGCAAACGAGCGAAGTCAGCCCGAAAACTGCTGTGATTATTATTGCTGTCAGGAATTTTTTATTTTCCATCTTTTCTCCTGTCGTATATTTTTGAAGTTGTATGTCCTTTAATTTTTATGTCTGAATAGTCGGCGCTGATTTCGATTTCGTCAGCGGTAGCCATCAATGAATTGTCTTTTGTGAGTAATACATTTCCGTATGCGAAAATAGGCTGGTCGTTCCCGCTCCAAACGAGTTTGTCAGCGTTGAGCGTTAAACCCTCTTTTATCACAAGATAAGTGTCTTCGAAAAGCGTAATAGTCTTTTCTTTCGCGTTGTATGTGCCTTTAGAAGATGTGATACTCATTGAAACCTGATTTTCTTTGTAGAAGTTTGCCAGAACCCCATTGAGAGTTGCAACTTCCTGTTTACTGTCATAAACGCCTGTATCGCCGTAGATTTCCCAGTATTTTTCTTCGTCTTTTGTTTCAGTCAGGATAATTCCCTCAACGGCGGCTTGCTGGCTGTCTTCTCCCTGTGCGATAGCTTTTCTGTTAAGCCCTGAGGTTAAAAGTTTTGCCGAAAAGAACGACCACAAAAGGATAAAAGTTATTACTCCGGCTGCGATAATATATATTTTTTGTTTGTTGGTAAAACTCTGCCACTTCATAATATAATATATTAGCATAAAACTTGACTAAATGTAAAACATGTTACATAATGAAAGCATAATGAAAGGATGGAAATTATGAACAACAAAACTGTATTAACATGGACAGGGGGGGGGGGGAGCCTGCTGAGCCGCCCGACTGAGTCGGGAGCCACCCATTGCAACCCGAGCGCGTGGACGAAGTCCCGTGCATTTACAATGGCAGAAATCTTATTGTCATTAACAATTATCGGCGTAGTTGCCGCTATTACACTGCCGTCGCTAACTGGCAACATTAACGAGCGGACGTGGAACACGCAAAGAAAAGCTCTTTATGCGCGGTTTTCACAGGCGATTTCTCTTATGCCTGCGCTTAACGGTTACGGAAAACTTACAGGAACATTTGGGGAAGATGGTTCTCAGTCCGTAACCGAGGATACCGCCGCTGAAACTTTTATCACGGATGGGCTTGCAAAAGTTCTAAAAATTAACAATATTTGCGACTCAGACCACCTGAAAGATTGCGGACTTTCACCTGATATTACAACCTTAGCCGGAAACAGTATGTCAATGCCAAATACTTTTGGTACGTTGAATCAGTATTTTACTTACGCTGTAGATACTAGTTTGTCATATTCTTATGCCGCTCTTGATACCAAAGCTGCCGCTTTTGAAACGGCGAATGGCGAATCAGTTTTAGTATTCTACAATCCTAATTGTATTATGTCGCTAAATCAAGAGAGCGGTTCTGATGTGTGGTGGCTTACCCAGCCCTATATTTGTGCAAACTTTGTATATGATTTAAATGGCAATAAGGGGCCTAATACTGTAGGAAAGGATATTGGTGTCATAAGTGCTATGTATCCGACAGATACAGTTGTCGTTGCTCCTGTACCAGTTATTCGCAATGCGGAAGAACTTATAGAACATAGAAATGCTCCTGCTTATTGTACAAAGTATGATAGTGATACAAGAATGCCGAATATTGAAGAATTGATAGTATTATTCATTAATCAGGATTTGTTTGACTTTCATTCTGCGGCCGGAGTTTGGTCATCAACGTTGGCATCGGCTAATACGGCTTATGCTGTGGGGCTTGGTTCGGGCAGAAAAATTCGGTATTCTCGAGGTGATAAGTTGAATGTCCGCTGTATAAAACGCTGACCTTAAGCACGGGTTCAGGATGGAGCGTGAGCCGTTAACGTTAATAAAAATTTACAGCCCTGTTTCGACAGGGCTGTTTGTATTATAATATTTATTATGGCTGATATGAAATATGTACCTTTGCATGTCCACAGTGAGTATTCGCTTCTGGACGGTGCGATAAGAGTTAAAGACCTTTGTAATTTCGCTAAAGAACACGAAATGCCCGCAGTAGCGATCACTGACCACGGGGTTATGTATTCGGCACTGGAATTATATGTGGAAGCCAAAGAACGCGGCGTAAAACCGCTTATTGGCTGCGAGTTTTATGTTCACAATGACGATATTCATGTCAAAAATGCCGCAAATAACCCGCTTTATCACTTAGTTTTAATCGCTAAGAATAATCAAGGGTATTCTAACCTTTTGAAACTTGTTTCTATTGCGTGGTGTGAGGGGTTCTATCACAAACCGCGTATTAACTGGGAACTTCTCCAACAATACCATGAGGGCCTAATTTGTTGCTCTGCCTGCTTAGGGGGCGAAGTTTTACAATGGCTTTTGAAAGGCGATGAGGAGAAAGCTAAGGCTTGCGCTAAACAATATCAGGATATGTTTGGCGAGGATTATTATATCGAACTCCAAGACCACGGTTTGGAAGAACAAAAACGCACCAACCCTATCTTAATCAAAATCGCGCAGGAACTCGGTATAAAGATGGTTATTACAAACGACTCACACTATCTTCGCCGTGAAGATGCTGATGCGCACGATACTCTTTTGTGCTTGCAAACCAACGCGTTTAAGGATGATGAAAACAGATTTAAGTTCTCAAATAACGAGTTTTATGTAAAAACCGCGACAGAACTTCGCGATTCTTTCAAGTGGATGGATAGCGCGTTATTTGAAGAATGTATTAATAATACGGTCGAAATTGCGGAAAAATGCCATTTGATTATTGAAATGGGCAAGGCTCCGCTTCCGCATTATGATGTTCCGCAAGGGTTTACGATCGAAAGCTATTTAGAACATATCACATACGAGGGGATTAAAAAACGTTACGGCACAATTGAAGACGATATTAAAAAACGTGTCGATTATGAACTCGGAATTATTACTCAAATGGGATTTGCGGCATACTTCCTGATTACTTGGGACTTTATCCATTATGCAAAAACAAATGGTATTCCGGTAGGCCCGGGACGTGGTTCCGCAGCGGGTTCGGTTGTTGCGTATGCCCTTGAAATCACTGACCTTGACCCGATTAAGCACAATCTGTTGTTTGAACGTTTCTTGAACCCTGAACGTTACACCATGCCCGATGTCGATATTGACTTCTGTATTGAACGCCGCGGCGAAGTAATCGATTACGTTACCAAAAAGTACGGTGAGGACAGAGTTTGTCAGATTATTACGTTCAGTACTTATGCAGCAAAAGCCGCACTTAAAGGCGTTGCGCGTGTTCTTCGTATTCCGTTTGCGGAAAGTAACAGGCTTGCGGCTCTTATTCCGTCAGAACCTAAAACGCATATTGACGACGCTTTGCTTCCGGGGATGGAATTAAGGCAACTTTATGATGATGATTACCAGATTGTTGTTGACCGCGACACAGGCAAGACAATCGGTGTGAAAAAACTTATTGATATGGCAAAAGCCATCGAGGGGATGAAGTGCGGCACAGGTACGCACGCGGCGGGTGTAATTATTTCTCACGCACCGCTGAACACGATTATTCCTATTCAGCCGTCAAAAGATGGTATTGTTCAGACCGGTTATCCGCCTCACGAGGTTACTGAGGTTCTTTCGTTACTTAAAATGGACTTTTTGGGGCTTCGAAACCTTACGATTATTTTCAAAACCATCGCGCTTATTAAGAAACTTCGCGGTGAAGATATTGAGATTAACAAAATCGCACTCGATGACAGGCCAACTTACGATATGCTTATGCAGGGCGACACTGACGGTGTGTTCCAGTTAGAATCTTCAGGCATGAAAGCGCTTGTAAAACGTTTGAAACCGGACGTTTTTGAAGATTTAGGCGCACTTGTTGCACTTTTCCGCCCAGGGCCGTTGGAATCTGGCATGGTCGATGAGTTCGTAGACAGAAAACACGGCCGTAAAGAAATTGTTTACGCGCACCCGCTTTTGGAATCCGTCCTGAAAGATACCTACGGAACCATTGTTTATCAGGAGCAAATCATGCAGGTGTTCCAGATTCTTGCCGATTATTCACTCGGTCAAGCGGACATGGTTCGTCGTATGATGGGTAAAAAGAAACTCGAAGAAATGCAGAAGCAAAAAGGCTTGTTCATTGAGCGTTCTGCTGCACACGGTATGAGTAAAGAAGATGCCAATACTCTATTTGAACAGATTGAAAAATTTGCGTCTTACTGTTTTAACCGGTCGCACTCTGCCGCTTATGCGTTCGTTTCTTACCAGACAGCTTGGCTTAAATGCCACTATACTATCGAATATCTTTCCTGCCTGCTTTCAAGTGTTTCGAGCGATCAGGACAAAACTCAGTTATACATCGAGGAAGCGCTTAAAAAAGGTATTAAAGTTCTTCCGCCGGATATCAATAAGTCATATTCTGAATTTTATCCCGATGGTGAGAACATTCGTTTCGGGCTTGCGTCAATCAAACAGGTTGGTGAAGCTGTCGTTGAAGCGATTCTTAAAGAACGTGAAGCAAACGGTGATTTTAAATCAATATATGACTTCTGCAAACGCGTTGACCCTAAATGTTCTAACAAGCGCGTTTTAGAAGGTTTGATTAAGGCTGGTGCGTTTTCAAATATCGAAAAAAGCCGCAAACAGCTTCTTGATAACCTTGAATATATCGTCAACACTGCAAGTAAAGAAAATCAGGCAAAAGCACTCGGTCAGGTAAGCCTTTTTGCAGGTCTTGGCGAGGATAATGATATTGGATATGAGGGCTTCCAGCTTGCGGGTTCTGATGAAGAATATGATGCAAGACAAATCCAGCTTTTTGAAAAAGAGTTTTTAGGGTTTTATGTCACGAGCCATCCACTTTCATCAATCAGGGACAAATTGCCGTTCCTGATGACGCACAAGATTTCGGAACTCAATGAACTTCCAAACGATAAACCTGCAACAATCTGCGGTTTGATTACGACAACTCGTAAAATTCCAACGAAAAAAGACCCGACAAAATTCCTGAAATTTATCACTGTCGAGGACTTGTCGGGAAAAGTTGAAGTTATTTGTTTCAACAATAAACTTATGGAATACGATTCACTGCTTGAATCCGAACAGCGCGTTATTATTTCCGGAAAAGTTAACCGTCGTGGGGATGAAGATGGGGTATCGCTTGTTGTTGACAGCGTTAAAGCAATTGATAACTCAAATATATTTAACATTGAACTTCTTGATGACTTTAAGTTTGAAGAATTGA
Organism: Fusobacterium sp.; assembly: GCA_023662905.1. Taxonomy (GTDB): domain Bacteria; phylum Cyanobacteriota; class Vampirovibrionia; order Gastranaerophilales; family Gastranaerophilaceae; genus Gastranaerophilus. The sequence goes on along the minus strand of JAMPIJ010000002.1, from coordinate 37,487 downwards.
TGTATATGAAAAGTTTCTTGAACGAACATTCAGGCTCAGACCCTGTAACCGTCACAGTAAGTGATGAAACTGGCAAGGTCAAAATCCTTTCCAACTCTAACTGCTGGGTTAACACCTCAAATGACCTGATTAATACGCTTAAAGCGAAGTTCTCAGGTAGGATTGAGGTGTCAGTGCGGACGATAGATTCAAAGTTAGCATAAGGTAATAATTTATGAAAACATTAGCGCAATTTGTGCAGAAAAAACGTGATAATTTAGGGCTTTCGCCAAAAGGACTCGCAATGGTGTCTAATCTGGATTTGCAGATTATAGAAGATATCGAGGCGGGTAAAGATTTATTCTTGTCTGTTACTGTCAGACAAAATTTGGCTAAAGGTCTAAGATGCCTGCCGGAAGAAATTAAGGCGCTCGAGAAAGATTTTAATCTTCCTGTCACATCTGTTGAGATAATTGATAGTTTGAAAGAATTGATTTTGAACGGCGCAGGCGGTCTGAAATGCCCTGTTTGCAGTGCGCCGCTTGTCACTAAAGTTGAGAGAATGTACGATTTAGAAGACAACCTTGTACTTCATCCGAAAGCTCATTGCTCAAAATGTTCTTTCCAGATTACCCATTAGTCAACTAAAATTTCTTTCTTTGCACACTCAAACATAGCGTTAATAAGATTTGAGTTCGCGTAAATATTCATTCCGTTGATTTCTAAAACTTCTCTGAGGCGTTTTTCCCACAGTGCATAAATATCCTTTTGGCTAAGGTTAAGCGTTTGACCAATCATGTTTAATTCCTGATAGTCAATCGGAATAGGCATTGCACCGCGCAGAATGTCTACAATTTCAAGACGCTTTTTGCGTGGGAATGATTTCAAGAAATTTACGACAGAAGTTTTTGAATCTTTCAACACATCCTTGATGAAGATAACAGATTCATCGATAAATCTAGGCTCTTGCGGGATTTTGTATTCCTCAAAGACTTCAGGCTCGATTTCCATGACCGTCGCAATTCTCTCAAGCGTTGTTCCACGTGTTGAAAACGGAATAGTTTCATCAATCAAGTTATAAACATAAGAAAGCGTTACGCCTATCATTTCTGCAAAATCTTTCTTATGCAAAGAGTTTTTGTCTAAAAAGTCGTTTACAATTTTGGCACTTTTTTTCTCTGTTGTTGATTTATTTTTCATGGCTTTATTTCAACTCCTTTGTTCATTATTACTGTATGAATTTTTTTTCTTTTTGTTAAGCGAAAATTTACTAATCTAAACAGGTAATTTATATTTGAGGTAAAATTATACATATAAAAGGAGCGTTCCCGTGAAACTGATTATTGGCCTTGGAAATGTTGGAGAAAAATACGTTTTTACCCGTCATAATGCGGGTTTTATGGTTCTTGATAGACTCGCAGCACGTGAGAATTTTTCGTTTCGCGAGGAGAAAAAACTGAAATCTTTCATCGCAAAGGTTAGACTGGATGGTGAAGAATTTTTGCTTGTGAAGCCTACGACATTTATGAATCTGTCGGGTGAAGCGCTCCGTGCCACGATGGATTATTACAAGATTGACGTAAAAGATGTGCTTGTAATTTACGATGATTTGTCGTTGGAGTTGGGTAAAATTCGTTTTCGCGCAAGCGGCTCAGATGGCGGTCATAACGGGATTAAGTCTATTATTCAGCACGTTGGCGGAAATAAATTTGCACGTTTGAAAGTCGGAATCGGGCCGCAGCCGCCTGTTCCTGCGGAACATTTTGTGCTGCAGAATTTTTCAAAAGAACAGCTTGAAACACTAAAATCTGTGCTAGATACTTCAATAGAGGCGTCATTGTGCTATTTTAAGGACGGAATAGAAAAAGCTCAGAACAGATTTAACTGATGTCTTGACATGATTGAAAACATGGTTCATAATAGCTACAGAAAGGATGGAAATTATGAACAACAAAACTGTATTAACAGGGACAGGGGGGGGGGGACTGCTGAGCAGGCCATAAGCCGCGGCTTCACAATGGCCGAAATACTTTTATCCCTCACAATTATCGGCGTTGTCGCCGCGATTACGTTGCCGTCGCTAACAGGCAACATTAACGAACGAACTTGGAACACTCAACGAAAAGCGCTTTATTCAAGATTTTCACAGGCAATTGCTCTGATGCCGGCGCTGAACGGTTATGGAACAACGACAGAAGCAACTGATTCCGCTTCCGCTGTCGACACTGCCGCTGAAACTTTTGTCACCGGCGGGCTTGCAAAAGTTTTGAAAATTAACAATATTTGTGACGGCGATCACCTGACTGATTGTGGCTTGGCGAGTAAAATTACGCTTTTAAACGGGACTACAAGGTCGTTCCCGAAAACAATGAGTGAGTTAAACCCTTTGATGACAAGTAATTCAGTAATGTTTGACACAAAGGCCGCGGCGTTTGAAACTATCAACGGCGAAAGTATTGCGGTTTATTATAACCCGAATTGTACTTCTAACCTTAACGAAAGTGCAGACTTTTGGTCGCAGCCAAAAATGTGTGCGAATTTTGTTTATGACTTGAACGGTTCTAAGGGGCCGAATACTTTTGGTAAAGATATGGGCATAATGACGGCTCTATATGCTTCTGATAGCGTATTAGTGGCACCTGTTGCCACAACTGCTGATACAGCGTCAGATTCTGATGTTCGTATGTCTATGAATATTAACAAAAAATGTACGACAATTGATTCTGACAGTCGTTTGCCGAATAGAGAAGAACTCGCATCATTATTTTATAACCGCGATTTGGTAACATTTAATTATGACTCTGAAACTTATGTTGGCGATTTTTGGTCTGCACCTATACAGCCAACATCAGATACCGCGTGGTGTTTACGGTTAAGCTCCGGTCAATGGCTTCTTGGATGTACAGGCGGTAATGGACGCGTCAGATGTGTTAGACGCTAACCACGTTGACCGGAAGCACGGGTTCCAATAAGAGAGCCGGTTGACCCCGGCTATAAATAAAGTCTTGCGTAGTTCCAGTAAGTACGGAAGACTTTTTTTATGTAAGTTTTTGTTTCCGGATACGGGATTTTTTCAACAAATTCGTCGATGTCGCGGTATTCAAGCCCTTGTTTCCAACGGCTGATTGAACCTATTCCGCCATTGTAAGCGCCGACCGCCAGAATATTATTCTCGCCAAGATTTCTCAACAGGTAATTGTAATAATGGTTGCCGAGTTTCAGGTTTGTGTCGGCGTTTTGTAATTCTTCTAGCGATTCCATGCCAAGATTGCGAATTCTATTAATTTCTTTGGCTGTTGTCGGCATCAACTGCATTAAACCAGTCGCACCCACGTAACTGTGAGCGTTAGGGTTGAAATAACTTTCTTCGCGCGCTAGGGCAAGCATTAAGACTGGATTGTTGCCAACCGCGTGTGCAAATTCTTTCATCTCATCATACATAAATGCAGGGTAAACAAGGCGCCAGCGCAGGTCGGATTTTTCAGGCTTTTCTGGTAATTTAGCCATCGCGTCGCGCGCGGTACACATAGCACGCGATTTTTCACCTTTTTCGTATAAAACCCAACTTTGAATAAATTTATCATCTTCGTAGATTTGTGAGATGAGGTTTAAATCTCCCATTTCAACGAGTTTTATAATCGTCGCACCGGCTTTACCGTAGTACGGGAAGATTACGTTTTTAGGTTCAATCATTGTTGTTATGATGGAATTTCTGATATCGTTTAGTTGTAAGTAACTTCTAAACGCATAATATGAATCAGGGTAGTTCAGGATCACGCGGCGGAAATATTCGTTTGCCTCAAGATTTTTACTGTTGTGTTTGTTAATTTTTCCAATCCAGAACGCAATTTCAGCGGCGTTTTCTGAGGTTGGAAATTTATCTAAATATTTAAGCCCTAGTTTTTTTGCGTTAGAATACTGGCCGGTGGTAACGCTTTCCATAAATAGGGTTTCGAGTAAAGATTCAGAAAAGTTTGAAATGTCATAGTATTTTAAAATATTTGCATAGCATTGGTGCTGTGCGTTTGAATTTTTGGTATATTTACACTTCAAATTTTTCAGGAATAAGTCATTTTTTCCCTGCGCGGCGCTGAGAAACGCGTCGACTGCTTTTTCTTTATCTTTTTGTGTTTGAAGATATCGTGTGATTACTGTGTTTTTATCAGATTCTTTAGCTTTTGAATTTTGTTGGTGAAGTCCGGTTTCGATTAAGGATTTTGCTTTGCCTGTTTCTCCAGATTGAAGCGCGGCTTTTGCGTATTTTGCCCATGTGACGTTGAGGTCGGAATCCTCAAGCAGGGTCTGCGCTCGTTGCGCAAGGTTATAAAGCATATAGGTTTCGGCGATAATATTTTTGTCATCGTCTGTTAGATTAGGTGAAATATTCTGCCATAAATCTGCGGCTTTAAGCGCCCAGCGGCCTGCGGGTGCGGTTGTCAGGTATTCGCGTAAATATTTTTCAATCTCGTTTCTATCGTGTTCTGATGAAAGCGCTGAGTTTGAATATTTTGTGTTTAAAATGTTTGCAATCTGGTATTTTGCGCCGGTTGCATAGTTGCTTTCGGGAGTTTTTTGAATGATTTCCTCAAAATATTTTTGCGCAAGCCGCGGGTTCGAATCCGCAATATCAATCGCAAAATAGTATTTTGATTTCAGAGAAAGTTCGTTTTTAGGGTAAATATTGAACAATAAATAATACTGTTTTTGTTCGGATTTGTAATCGTTCAATGCCTTTGCGCATTCGGCTCTATGGTAGATTGCGTAAGGCTTTAACTCTGACAGATACGAAACTTTTGAGAACTGGTAATATGCGTTTGAGTAATTTTGTGCATTAAAATCAGCAAGCGCCTGAGTGTAGATTTTATCGGCTCTTGCAGGGTTGCCGACAAAATCAAAGAACAATTTTGCAAGCACACAAAATATGCCCAGCACAAGTATTACGCCTGAGATTATCGCGTATTTTTTTACCATATCCCCGTTGAATTGCAATTTATACGTCTTCCTTAATAACGATTAAGTTGTTCATAATTTTCATTGCGCAGGTTGGAAGAACAACATGGGTCAAGCCGTCAGCGATACTGATGATTTTGCCGGCGCCGAGAACTACATCTTCGCCTTTGTACTGAAATTTGTAATCTGTTTTTCTGTCTGATCTGATAGTAACTTTGTCCATTTTGTTCTCCTTAGATGTTTAAATTTTCTTTTAAAATTGTTTGTTGCTCGCCTGTGGAAAGATTTTTCACCGTAATGTTGTTATTTTTTAACTCATCTTCACCGAGGAAAATTGCATAATTTGCGCATTTTGACGCTTTTTCAAGCTGTTTGTTGAACTTCTTGTTTGATAGGTCAAATTCAACGCTGATACCCTTTGCGCGGAGTTCCTGAGCGAGTTTTAAGGCTTCTACCATGTCGTTTGAAACGATGTAGGCGTCGAGTTTTTTAGGTTCAAGCGTCGGAAGTAAAGAGTTCAAACGCTCCATACCCATTGCCCAGCCGACGGCAGGAGTGTCGTCACCGCCGAGGTTTTTAACAAGGCTGTCATAGCGCCCGCCGCCGCAGACTGCGTTTTGGGAACCCAAATTGTTTGATTTGATTTCAAAAACGGTGCGGTTGTAATAGTCGAGGCCTCTCACTAAAAGTTTGTTTTCTTCGTATTTAACGCCTGCGGTGTTGAGGTATTCTTTGAGTGTGTTGAAGTGGTCTGCACACTCTTCGCAGATAAAATCTGATTGGATAACGGCTTTGATTTCAGGACGTTCAAAGATGGCTTTGCAGCTATCGACTTTGCAGTCAAGTAGGCGCAAAGGGTTTTTTTCGTAACGTGATTTGCAATCGTCGCAAAGGTTATCAAATTCAGGTTTTAGAATTTCTTTGATTTTTGCTTTGTATTCTTCACGGCATTTCGGGCAGCCAAGAGAGTTGATTTCAACTGTTAAATCGTTTAAGCCTAACGCTTTTAAGTATTCGGTAGCAAGCAAAATCGCTTCCGCGTCAGCTGTTGGCGCAGAAATTCCGAACATTTCAACGCCGATTTGGTGGAACTGTCTTTGACGGCCTGCCTGCGGGCGTTCGTAGCGGAACATCGGGCCTTTGTACCAGAGTTTTACCGGCATTGGTTGGCGGAACATACCGTTTTCGATGAATGAACGCACAACGCCTGCGGTGTTTTCAGGGCGAAGCGTGATTGAGCGGTCACTTTTTTCAAATGTGTACATTTCTTTGTTAACGATATCTGTTGTATCGCCGACGCCGCGTGCAAAAAGTTCTGTCGCTTCGAAAATCGGTGTTCTTATCTCTTTATAACCATAGTTTGTAAAAAGTTCTAACGCTTTTGCCTCTAAGTTATGCCACGATTCGACTTCCTGAGGCAAAATATCCTTTGTCCCTTTTTGTACTTTAATTATTGCCATATTTATTTGATCCCATAATGCTAAAAAGGTTTAGTTTGGTTCAGTTTAAGTCTTAAATCTCTGAATCTTGCCACATCTTCCTGTGTTTTGCCTGAAGATTGGAACACAGCTTGAGATGACGGGTGAACCATCAACACATAATCCATGTGAATTTCCAAGAAATTATATTTTCTTGGCGGTTGGTTTGTGTTGCGAGGATAAATTTCCGCGTTTGTTACGGCCAAAAATCGGCGTTCTCTATCGTTTAACAAGTCTGTTAATTCGCGGTTAGTGTTTGTATATTTAGAAACGTGTACAACTCCTTTGATGTCGTGATCTGACGTTAGAATACTTACTTCTATAGGAACTGTGTCAATATTTTTACTCATGCTTATTATCCTCTTACCATATCTATTATAATAATATATCTTATTGAATATTGCAAGTTCTTAATATACAATAAAATTATGTTAGAGGGAAAAATTGGACAATTTTTAAGAGAGAGAAAATTAATTCTTTCGACATCAGAATCCTGTACGGGCGGGCTTGTGAGTTCGCGGCTTATTGATGTTGCCGGAAGTTCTGATTATATAACGCTGAATTTCGTAACCTATGCGAACGAGGCAAAAGAACGGATTCTTGGGGTTAGGCACGAAACCCTAATAAAACATGGCGCAGTAAGCGAAGAGTGCGTAATCGAGATGGCAAAAGGCACGCTTAAAGCTGCACAGGCTGACGTTGCGCTTTGTACCTCAGGCGTTGCAGGCCCGGGGGATAGCGAAAACAAACCAGCTGGAACTCTATGGATTTCTGTTGCTGTTGGTGAAAAAGTTTACACGAAAAAGGTTCAATTGAACCCTGAAACTCCGCGCGTTGAAATGAAACAGAAATTCGCACAAGAAGCGTTGGAGTTTTTGTATTATATCTTGGCCGCCGGCTAGACGTTACCCGCGATAATCTGTGCCATTACTTCCGGATTCTTCTTCATTAACGTTTCAGCGAACTTATCAACATCCATCTGCGCAATCACAATAGAAAGTAGGTCTTCCGGCAACTCTTTAATCATTTCTGTAATATTATCCTGTTCGAGGACATTCATTGCTTTTACGACTTCTGATTTGTCTTTGTATGTGTTCATCATATTTGTGTAAGAATGCGGGTCAAAAAGCTGCATTAATTCTGGATGTTCTTTGGAGAGTGAAAGAACAAGTTCCTGTTTTGGCGTAGATTGCAGGCTTACAAGAGCGTCCTTGAACTCCAGAGGGTTAAAACCATCAAGAGTTTTAATCATATTCAATTGATTGGTGTCTTCAACCTCGCTGCCTGTTACGTTTTCAATCATCTGCGCAAGATATACCGGCGGAAGCGATTTGAGATGAACAAGTAATTTATTTTTGTCCATTTCTGTGCTTTGCAAAAGTTTATCTAGCTGGTCTTCCGGCAAAAGACGCATAACTTCTTCTTTTGAAAATAATTCGAGAACAACTTTCACCAAATCCTCGGATTCAACCTGCTCAAGCATTTTTAACAGTTTGTCCTGTGTGAAGAAATTCAGGCCCTGAACTAAATCGTTTTTATCCATCTCAGGCAAAAATTTATTCAACTGTTCGTCGGTCATTTCGCTCATGATTTCGAGCCTGTTTTCAGAGTTTGCAAGTCCGAAAATTTCCATAACAAGGTTGACGTTGTTAAGCAATTCGCTCGCAAGCGCAATGGCAAGCTGGTTGCCTTTCTCAGCCTCTTCCTTGATAATCTCGGTAACACTTTTGTTCTGGTATTTTTCCGTGAAAATCTGAGCGCTGATTCCCAGCTTGTTCTGTAAATATGCTAAATTTGTGTCAACTTGAATACTCATGATTTTTCTCTATTATATTATTTTTTATTAACAATAGCAATCCATTTTTGATTGTGCGCACCAGAGGTGTCTGTCTGGAACTGTCATCCAAGAAGATTCAGGATCTTCTTCGTTTACACCTTGCTGGCAGGTTCTGATGTAATGACCCGGGGCAGAACCGCTTACACGTGATGTTGTTGAAAGGTCAAGATAGGCAAGTGTGTCAGGGTTTGAACTTGAAAATAAGTCTTTCCAGCCATTGAACCCTGCGTTAATTGCTTCCATAAGGCTTGAACGTAAAGATAAGATTTCTTCATTAGTTCTTTTGTATGGAACGTTTTTAGGGTTTACAACCTTATTATTAATATTGTTATTTTGAATTGGTGTACTTGTTGTTTTTGCTACTGAATCGACCATATCTGCCTCTCTTATACTCTCTTATTGACAGTTACAAACCCGTAAACGCCTAGCGCGCCAAGAAGTTTGTCATTGTTTGCATATTGTTCTGCTTTTGTGTAGTGTTTAATTGATTTTTTTAGCGCTTCTTGTTGTTCTTTGCCTTTTTTTGAATAATCTCTATCAAAGGCTTTATCGCCATTGCCGTGTCCATCACGTTCGGTTTCTTTGTTGTTTTGTGTGTAACCTGTAGATGTTGAGCAATTTTGGCTTGGTGGAGGTGTTCCGCCAAGAGAACTTGCAGCTGCCGAACTTGCGGAAACTGTATTCTGAACTGCATTTATACCTTGTGAATGGTATGACATCTCTCTTGAACCTCTTAATAAAAACGCTCTCTTATATATAAAGTATATAAGAGAGCAAAAATTGCTTTTTATTGTATATATTGGCTTAATAATTGTTTACAATTATTTGTTGCCTTGAGGTATTCTCATTGCGTAGAATGAACGAATTACGAAAATTAACGCGATTACGAGAAGTACCCAGCCGACAATCGGTGCGAACGCTTTAAATGATTCGTTGATAGCGATTTCCATTGCAAGTAAGCCGAATAAAGTTGTGAACTTGATAATCGGGTTCATCGCAACAGATGAAGTATCTTTGAACGGATCACCTACAGTATCGCCGACAACGGTTGCATCGTGAAGTGGTGTTCCTTTTTCTTTAAGGTCGCATTCAACGATTTTCTTAGCGTTATCCCAACATCCGCCGGCATTAGCCATAAATACGGCTTGAAACAAACCGAATACAGCGATTGCAATCAGGTAGCTTACGAAGAATGATACCGGATTGTTGCTGTTCGCTGTTGGAGCTGAAAGGCAAGCAAACGCTAGAGCGAATGCAAATAGAGCGATAAAGATGTTTACCATACCTTTTTGAGCGTATTGGGTACAAATCTTAACGACTTCTTTTGACGCTGAAATATCTGCACTTTTTTTGTTTTCATTGGTCAAAATTTGTTTCATATTTTGACCGATATACGCAACGGCTCTGTATGCACCTGTTGTTACAGCCTGCATAGATGCGCCTGAGAACCAGTAGATTACCGCACCACCGGTTAAGAAACCGAGGATTGTGTAAGGATTTAACAGGTTCAAAATAGCTTCAGGTTCAACGCCTAAAGTGTTTTGGATTACTAGAATCAATGAGAAAATCATTGTTGTTGCACCAACAACCGCTGTACCGATAAGAACCGGTTTAGATGTTGCTTTGAATGTGTTTCCGGCACCATCGTTTTCTTCTAAGTATTGTTTTGCAACGTCGAAGTTTGGTTCAAAGCCGAAATCATTTTTGATTTCTTCCTGAACATTTGGTAACTCTTCGATTAATGAGAGTTCGTAAACTGATTGAGCGTTGTCTGTAACAGGACCGTAGCTGTCAACAGCAATTGTAACAGGCCCCATTCCTAGGAAGCCAAATGCTACAAGGCCAAACGCAAACACTGACGGATAAACCATAAATGAGTGCGGAATGTATAAGCTTGCAACATAAGAAAGTGCCATCAATAATACGATTACCATACCAATCCAGAAGCCTGAGAAGTTACCTGCAACAATACCTGAAAGGATTGTCAAAGATGAACCGCCCTCACGTGAAGCTGTAACAACTTCTTCTGTGTGTTTAGCTTTAGGAGAAGTAAAGATTTTTGTAAATTCAGGGATTAACGCAGCGCCCAATGTACCGCAAGAGATGATTGTAGCAAGTACAAGCCACAATTTGTTCAACATGCAGCATCCGCCGATGTTACCCAATAACGCATAGCTTACTCCGTAAGTCATAGCGATTGAAAGAATTGAAGTCAGCCATACAAGGTTTGTTAAAGGCTGTTCAAAGTCGAATTTTTCTGCTTTTTTAGCATAGAATACGTTGAAAATTCCATTAATCCAGTATGAAACAACAGAAGTTGCAATCATAAGGAATCTCATAACGAAAATCCATGTGAGTAATTGGATTTGATATTCAGGCGCAACGCCGAGTAAGATGAATGAAACAAGTGCAACACCTGTAACGCCGTAAGTTTCAAAACCGTCGGCAGTAGGGCCGATAGAGTCGCCAGCGTTGTCACCGGTACAATCTGCGATAACCCCAGGATTTCTCGGGTCATCTTCTTTGATACCGAATTGGATTTTCATTAAGTCAGAACCGATATCCGCGATTTTTGTGAAGATACCACCTGCAACACGAAGTGCAGAAGCACCAAGAGATTCACCGATAGCAAAACCGATAAAGCAAGCGCCTGCGATTTCACCAGGAACGAATAATAAAATGATTAACATCATGATTAATTCAACAGAAACAAGCAAAACACCAATGCTCATGCCTGCTTTCAACGGAATGTTCATAATGTTCAGCGGGTTGCCTTTCAAAGACGCGAAAGCTGTTCTAGAGTTAGCAAGTGTGTTCATTCTGATACCGAACCACGCAACGCCATACGAACCGAGAATACCGATTACAGACCAACCCAAAATCGTCAATACACCCGCAACGCCCATGTGTTGCAAGTAACCAAAGTAAAACGCAATACATAGACCGATTAAAATTTCTAATACAATAAGAAATTTACCTTGTTGAATAAGGTAAGTTTTACAAGTTTCAAAGATCGTGTTTCCGACTTCAGCCATAGCATGGTGAACCGGAAGTTTTTTAATCTTGAGGAACTCAATAAAACCAAAAATAACCCCGATAACAGAAATAACCAGCCCTATAACGAGATAGTTAAAGCTTTCCGGAGATGAGCTGATGTTTGGCACGACCAAATCAGCCTCGCCTGCAAATGCAGAACTGCATCCCATAAAAACCATTGCAAAAAATGCAAAGAGGGGAGCGAATAGTTTTTTTAACATAATTTTGACTCCTTTGTCTTATAAAAACTGCTCTTCTAAATTGTAAAGAAATTTAACCGGCATGACAAATATGTGAAGAAAGGTGAAGCAGGGTTGACAAGATATTATCCTTGTAATAGTATTCTTGCAGAAAAGGAAATTTATTAAATGCCGAAAAATAACACTATGATGATGCAAATGATGATGCGTAGCCTCGTTGAAGGTGGTAATTGTCTTGCTAATCGAATGTGTTAGATAAATAAAAAAGATAAGCAAAACAAACCGCCTTCGAAAGAGGCGGTTTTTTAGTATGGAATTTATAGGAGATATAACATTGATACCCAAAATTAATAATACAGGATTTACACGTTCTACCCGCGCACTCGACGGGTTCTTAAAGTCACAGGAAAATTTATCATCAACAAGATTTATACAAGGCACTCTCACAAACTGGTTTCCAAAAGCTGTTTTTTCAAGAAGTGTCGTTGATTTTTGTGAGTTCTCGTTCCTTGAGTTCTTAGAATCGGGATTATTTTATTTCGCCACACCGTTCTTTGGCGAAAAACTTTTTAGAAACAAATTGTTCAAAGGTGTTCAGCCAAAAGCCATCAAAGACACTATTGTGAAAAAGCTTCCTGAGAGTTTAGAGAGTATTAAAAAATCTAAAATGGATGAAGATGTTAAAAATCGTCTTATATCAACTAAGGCCGGAGTTATTCTCGGGTGTGTGTCTGTGCCGGCGTTAGAGTATTCTATCGGGTTCGCGAAAAATTTATTCACGCTAAAAGTCTTTAAGGTCAGCGATTTTAACAATGTTGCGAACCTCAACAAAGATAAAAAAGAAGACAAAGAACAACAAAAACGCGTTGAAGAGCATTCTAAAAAGGCGCTTTTGAAAACAGGACTGATTTGTGCCGCCGGTGTGGGTGCAGGCTTAGGACTTGCGGCTTTAGGGCATAAATCAAAAACAGCCTTGAAATTCTCCGAGGCACTTCTTGAACCGGGGGCGAAAATTTCAGAATTATTGAATATTAAATCCGAAAAAACTAACAAGTTCTTAAAAAACTACCTGAAACTTGATTTTGATAATAACAACGGTAAATTAGCGTTGAGTAAAGGTCAACTTGCTGTAATTTGTACGACGGGCTTGTTCGGATACGCAAGTGCCGCTAAAGATAGAGGTAAACTGGATTATTTAGAAGTTTGGACACGTGTTCCGCTAGTTGTTTTATATACGATATTTGGCTCCGCGCTTCTGGATGGTGGGTTCAAGAAAATTCTTGCCAATAAAGGAAAGTTTCCAGAATTAATCAAGCGCGATAAAGCCGGAAATATCGCGGATGTGCCTACGCGGAAAGAGTTGCCGCAAATCGCCGAAAAACTTGCGCTGGCAAATAAGACATCAAAAGATGCTGAACTTGCAAAATTAATTAAACAAAAATCAATTATAACGGGCGTTCCGTATTTGTTCAGCCTTGTTGCAATGGGCTTTACATTGAGTGCTGTTACAAGAATCTGGACAAAATATCGTTACGATCATCAGGCAAAGCAACAAGAACCTCAAAATATCATATTGACGAGTTCGCAAAAGCTTAACCGAATGTTTTGAATGAACTTTCAACGTTCTTTTCAACAACTTTGCTTACTGCATCAAGTTCGTTTGAAATAGCGTCGTGTTCTGTATCAAGTTGTTTTAATCTAAGTTCAAGGTTTTTGTCTTCAGCTTGAATGATTTCGATTTTAGCGTTAATTTCAGCGATAGATTGGTCATATAATGCTTTGTCGTATTCATATTGGTTCATTGCGTCGTTGTATGCGTCGTTATCGGTTACGGTATTGGTAGAAAGAGCATAAGTTCTTTGTGAACCGTCTTCTTCTACAAACGTAATGTTAATATATCTGCCGGTGGAATCTTGTTCCATATAAGCTGTTCTGCCTTTGATTTCATTTTGAACTTGTTGAGAACCGATTTTATATGTGTCAACGTGAGTTCTTATATTCAGGTAGTTGTCTTGAAAACCGTATTCAATGTCGTCGCCGTTGTAGAAAATCGGTTCCCATTCGTTTGTAGATGTGTTTTGAACGTATCTTACATACCAGCCGTTTTCTGATTTGCCGTATTGTTCTTCAAGCATATCACGATATGTAACTTCTTCTGCATAAAGATTTTCAAGTTGGTCGTGTGAAAGGCTTTTTAGATATGCATCGTTTCCATCGTAATACATTATTCTTTCTTTTACTGTGTAAACTTGTGTATGATCAGTTGCATCAACATAGTTGCCGTCATAAACATTGTATTTTTCTTGCCAAGCGTTGTGATCATTGTAGAATGCTTCTGAATAATCTAAATCTCCGATGGTTTCCCATAAGTTTAACCATTCAGGGTACATTTCGTTTATGTCAGCAGGTTGTGCATTTTCTCTGCCGGTCATTGTGTAGAAGTTTGTTTTAAGATTATTGTTATTTGTGTCTTCCATGTATAAAAGTGTATCAATGTATAAATCAACAAGTTGTTGGTAGATATCAGGGAAATCTTTTGAAAGTGCGGTTTGCAACTCATGGTTATTTGGATCATAAGTTGTAGATTGGCCGTATCCAGCAAATGAATAATTGTTTCCGGCAGCAGCAGTTCTTGTTACAGTAACGCCGTCACTTGAGGTGATAGAATCTCTTCCGTCTGTCCACATAAGATGGCATAAGTTGTGTTCCATGTGGTAAGCTCTTGTTGTGCCAGTGCTTGATTTTACTGAACTGAAACAGCCCGTATTTTCGTAGTTTTCGATTAAGTGGCCCATATTATAATCAGATTCTTGTGGTTCAGGGCCTATAACTCCGGTGATAATATCGTATGTTGTTGGAATTAATGTTTTGTTTGCGCCGTTTACGTCAGTGTAGCTGTAGTTATCACCGTTTTGATATAATCTGTATGTTTGTGATTCTTCTCTTATAACATAAGCCCAGTTAAGGTCGTCGCCTAATCCTTTAAGTTTTTGAGCTCCAACCATGTAACCATTTTGAGTGTCTTTAACAATACTTGTAGAACCGCCTGAAACGATTGCGAAATCGTTTGTGTAGCTTGAAAGATAGCTAACGTTATAGGTTCCGTCATTTTTTGCAATAAGTGAAGTGATAGAGTTTGTTAAAGCACCATCGTTAAAGCTGTAAATTGTTTGGGTATAGTCTTCAACAGCAGGGCAAACCGGAACTGCCATACCTAATAAATCGGTATAGTAGCTTGCAGAAGTGTTAGACAGCGCAGTTCTTTGTTGGTTAATCTGCTGTCCTTCGTATTCTACGTTATTCTTTCTGGCTGTGAGGCCTAGAAATCTGGCTTGTGAAGCTGCCATTCCCATAACTTTGTTCCTTTTGTTTTTTACGAATTACTCTCGACCTGTGCGTAATTCGCCCTTGTTTTGTTTCCTTAGTTGTTAAGTCGGAATTTTAGCATAAGAACTTCAATTATTGTTACAAAAATTAACAAAAAACGACACCCACAATAGTGAGTGTCGTTTATGGGCTCAGAGGGATTCGAACCCTCGACCAATTGATTAAGAGTCAACTGCTCTACCGGCTGAGCTATAAGCCCGTTGCTAATTCAATTCTACTCCCAACAAAAATTTTTTCAAGTGATTATTGCTTTATACTTTTGCGTGCGTATTTATTGGTATCAAGCAATTTTTGCACGTCTTCTATATTACAATTTTTACTCCAACGTGTTGGACAAATATCTATTCCGCCGCGTCTTGTATAGAGTGCGCAGACAAAAAGCTCATCTTCATCGTCCAAGAGGTCAAAAATGCGTTTGTAAATCATCTCACAGCATTCTTCGTGGAAATGATATTCAGAGCGGAATGAACTTAGATATTTTATCAGACTGTCTTCTTTAATATGTTTGCGTGACTTATAGTAGATAAACGCATCACCGAAATCAGGCTGGTGGGTTACTCTGCAATTCGAGCGTAATGAGTCAAATGTTAAATAATACGTATTAGGCTCAGGTGTTTCTTCAACCTCAAGCAATTCCGGTGCTTCTTTGAATTTCTCGATTTTTAATCCTCTTTCGTCGACAAACTCCATAATATTGGTAAAATCTTGAAAAATTTCACATTTAGCGCTGTTATCGTTTAGAAAATCCACAAAGACTTCGGTTTGAAGTTTCTCACTTAAATCTTTTTGAATTGTTTTTTTGCATATCTCTAGACATTCGGTTGTATTGGCGCCAAAACGGCTCATATTGAACGAATTCAGGTATAATTTTAAGGACTTTGATTCTACCAGAAATTCGCTGTCGCAGTTGTATTTAAGCTTCAACACTCTTGTTATAGGAACTCCGTTTTGTGTCATTGATGAGAATTCGTACGCATGCCAGATATCCCATCCTTTGAATGGAAGCGCGTTGTTTTCAATTTTATATTGTTTGCGGTTTTCAATCCGTGGAATTGCGACTAGCAATGACGGGTCGTAAAGTTCACTACCGTTGACTTTTTTGCCAAGGTGTGTTGAAGCGATTTGTTCTGTTAAATTGTTCATAGAATTATTATAGCAAAAAATTTTATGTTTGAATTTTATATTATCGTATGTTTGTAAATAAAATTTTGCCAGCTTTGGCCTTTAAATCGAATAATATAAATAATCCGCAGCAGGGCGGGCAAATTTCAGACCCCTTAACTTCCGTTCGTCCTGTTTCGCACGGGGGGGGGGGACTCCTTTATCCGGCATTCGGACGCTATTGATATTGTAAGAATGAAACAATTAGGTATTAAGAATTTTCGTCTGGTTGATTCCAGTTCAGTCAGAGGGCAAAGTTTGTTTAATAAGCCTAAACAGGTTTTTGATGAACTCAGAGAGTCGGGGATTGAAACTGTTATAGATTTTAGAATAGAGGGAAGCAGTGAATCTAAATACGCTAGAAAGTGTGAGGCTAACGGGCTTGAGTATTTCAACTTTAAAATAAAAGAGAATATGTCAATGTTTAATCCCCGCGGCACTTCAAAGGAATCGTTTGAGGAATTTCGAGCAAACCGTGAGGTTTTTGTGAAAGATTTGGATAAGTTTTTCAAACTTATGGAAAGAGGTAGGGTCTATATGGCTTGCTTATTAGGACTTCACAGAACAGATCTGGCGGTGTCGCTGAATTATCTGCTTAATCCTAAGGAGCCTCAGACACCTCCGTCGCTTTCGCATATGTTTCACAAAAATGAACAAAATATGACCAATAAACGAATTGGTTCGGTGAAAAATCTTGTAAAAAATCTTTCTGAAGACAATAGAGTATTTTTAGGGTTACCTGTTGATTTGACTGCTATTTTCAGTGAAAGAATTGCAAAATTAAGGATGATGAATTTATTATAAAAGAAAAGACCTGTTCTTGACAGGTCTGGAATTAAGAATAGCTGGAAGTATGAAAAAGATTTAATTATATTAAACCCAAATCATACTGTTTTGCCTATTAGCCAATCAGCCTAATTATTATAGCTATTTTGTGTAAAATTGCTTTTCTAATTCCAGACCGGTTTTTGTTTTAGCTAGTCCTGCTTGCGAACTTTCTTTTAAAGACGGGGACATCAGCTGGCCTGTTTGTTCAAGCGTGTCGATTACTTCATCAAGCGGAATAAGAGATTTAATTCCGGCAGAAGCCAGTTCATAAGCCGTTACGGCGTGTACACCTAGGAAAGGATTGCGTTTAATACAAGGTACTTCTACTAGGCCGCAAACAGGGTCACAGGTGAGGCCTAGAAGATTTTTCATCGCGAGCGCGACTGCAGAGAGAATATTGTCAATGTTTTCGCCACGAAGCTGCGCGAGCGCACCTGCTGCCATCGCAGAAGCCACACCGCATTCTGCCTGACAACCTGCAACGGCGCCTGCAAGCTGAACTTTATTGGAAATAATTCTTCCAATTTCGCCGGCTGTTATAAGCGCGTTAATTTGTTCATCTTCACTCGCATTTATTTCTTCTGATACTGCAACCAGAACTGACGGAACAATTCCGCAAGAACCCGCTGTCGGGCAGGCTACAATTTTCCCCATACGGGCGTTTTCTTCTGATGTCGCAAGCGCATAAGTTGTAATTTTCTCGAAAATGATACCAAGAAGTGACGATTTGTTTGTGAATTTATCCTGTAATTTTTTGCAATCGCCGCCGCTCATTCCGCTGTAAGATTTTTCGGATGAGTTAAGGCCTGTATGAATTGCATCTTTCATTGCGATTATGTTAGTTTTTACAATTGCACGCAAATCTTCTACGCTGATGTCGCTTTTTTGCGCTTCGTTTTCCTGTGCAATTTCGTAAATCTTTTTATTTTCAGCCATGCAAGAGGCTTTTAATTCATCAAATGTATTTATTTTCAATTTCCTAATTTCCTTACATATCTAACCATATCAAGGTGATTAATCTCTTCAATTTTATTGATAGCGTTTTTATCAAGATCGCCGTCAAGACAGATGCACATAGACGCAGTTTCGCCCTTGCCGCTTCTGTCGCAGTGAAGTGAGGCAATGTTTACGTCTTCCGCCTGAATAATTGTACTGACTTTTGAAATCATTCCTTTAACATCTTTGTAAACAAGTAAAAGAGTGTTGTATTTGCCTGTGAATTTAACAGAAAAATCGTTAATTTTTCTGATTGCGATTTCGCCTGCGCCGATTGAATCGCCAGAGATTTGCATTTTATTTTTGCCCTCAAAGATAAAATCAACGGCGTTAGGGTGGCGGTTAAAATCATTGTAGTATTCGAATTTGTAGTCGATGTGCTTTGCTATTTCAGAATTAAATATGTCTTTAATTCTCACATCGTCAACCGCGAGCCCTAGAACTCCTGCAAGTAAGCCTTTGTCTGTTCCATGGCCTTTGCCTGTTTGCGCGTAGGAATTGTAAAGTTTGAATGTTATTTTTTCAATAGGTTCGTCATAAACATTTTTAGCCAGAAGTCCTAAACGTACAGCGCCTGCTGTGTGGGAACTTGACGGGCCGACCATGACGGGTGAAATTATATCTAAAAGTGATGATTGTCGCATGCTTTCCCTCTTTGTAATTATGGATTATAGCATGCAGAAAAATTTTTTACCAACTTTTTATTGCACTCCACGCGCGGATTGTACCGCGTTCGTATTTTATAAGGAAATAGCCGCCGTCTTCAATGTATTCAATGCTGGCTTCCATCGGAATTTTGTCTTCGTCTTCGCTCATGCCTGCTTCGCGGCGTTTTTTGTTAACTTTTTTGCGTTCTTTTTCCTTTTTTTTTATTATTTTTTTGTAATCTTTGTCTTTTTCTAGTTCGATTTGTGACATGTCTTCTTCGACTTTAAAGACCGGAAAGATCGCAAGCGGCTTTTTTGACTGCATAAGTATAAAATAATCTCTCATATCGGAGATTGCGAGTTCGTAATGCCCCGGGATAAGCACATGCCCTTCTTCATCTTTGAGCGGATCTGTTAGAATAAGAGTCGGGTATTCAGATTCTTTTAGTGCATATTTGTATATTGAATTTGAACCATCTGATGTTGAAAACGCGTCAGACGGCATGATTGCATACTGCCTTAAATCCTCAAATTTAAACGCGTTGTCTACAAATGCTCCCTCAAAAATCATTAAAGCCTCGCGAGAAGTTCTGAAACGTAGCGTTTGATGTCGTGGAAACTTTTCCCAAGGGCATGCTCGCCACCGACAAAAATCAATGACATATAGGCTTGAGAGCCGGCAAGATTGTTTTCTTTTTGCAGAATGCGGTAACTTTCGCGCATGAGCCGGCGTAAGCGATTTCGCTTAACGGCACGTTTGTGAGTTTTTTTGCTCACAACAAAACCAACCTTAGTAGGCTGGTTTTCGTCTTTCTTTTTAAGACCTGCAAACAAAGATACTCCGCCCTTATGGGAGGAGTTCTTTAGTTTGTAAATTGCATTAAATGCTTTTTTATTTTTTAAACGGTATTGCTTTTTGAGCATTTAGTCGCCTAAGCACGTTCCTTTGCTGTGATAGCTAATTTGTGACGGCCTCTAGCACGACGTCTGTTTAATACTTCACGTCCGCCTGGAGTAGCCATTCTTGCTCTAAAGCCGCTTACCATTTGTCTTTTTCTTTTAGTTCCTTCTAGTGTACGTTTCATTTTTTTATTTCCTTTGCTAGTTTAATCAGATTTATTTTTATGTTATACCAAAGAAAATTATTAGTCAACTAAGTAAAAACGGGAGGTTAAATTTTATGAACAAAAACGTTTTAAAACTGGGCTTTATCGGTTGTGGAAAGATGGCCGGCTCTATTATAAAAGGTGTTTTAGGCTCTTGCAGCGCTAAGAACTTTGAAATTATTGGCTCTGAGGTTAATAACGAGATTGCGTCGCTGGCGTCAGAAAGACTTGGAATTGAGGTTGTTTCTGATAATATGGAACTTGCTAAAAACGTTGATGTGCTTGTCATTGCAACAAAACCGATGTATGTTTTGAATATTTTGGAGGAAATCAAACCTGTTTTTGATAAAGATAAACTATTGATTTCGATTGCGGCAGGAGTTTCTACCAAAAAGATTAACGGTGTTTTACCTGAACAGCGTGTTATTCGTGTAATGCCAAACACACCGGCGCTTCTGGGTGCGGGAATGGCAGGTGTTGCGAAAGGCGCAAACGCGACAGATGAGGATGCGGAATTTGTGCTTGACTTAATGTCAAATGTTGGCAAAGCTATCCTTGTGGACGAAAAACAAATGGATATAATCACCGCGATTTCAGGCTCAGGGCCGGCGTTTTTCTATCAGGTTATAGAAGACATGGCGCGTGCAGGTGAAAAATTGGGCTTAGAATACGAAAAATCACTACTTCTTGCAACTCAAACCGCGCTGGGTTCTGCTATGATGGTTGAAAAACGTGGTGAACTCACGGTTCAAAACCTCATTGATAACGTTGCAACAAAAGGTGGCTGCACTTTCGTGGGTATTCAGACGATGAAAGAAGAGCAGTCAGATAAATTGTTTGATAAAGTTATAGCCGACACGACTAAGAAAGCGTCAGAACTCGGCTAGAATTCATTAGGTAATCAACCAGTGTTTCTTCAAGGTGTATCCCGAAATGCTGGTTGATTTCTTTTATAAAATAACACGGGCTTGTGACGTTAATTTCGATGATTTTGCCGTCGATAACATCTAATCCAACCATTGAAAGCCCCATTTCATTAAGCGCCTGTGCAACAGGTTTGAACGCTTCTTTTTCTTCCGCAGTGACTTCAGCTCGGATAATATTTTTGTCGCAGTGGTCGTTGAATTTAAAATCATTTTCCCCCGGAAGTTTTTGGATTGCGTAGTCAAGCACTTCGCCACCTAAGAAAAGTACGCGCTTGTCGCCAAGCTTCGCTTTTTCGATGTATTTTTGAACCATAATCATACGGGTTCCGTTAGCGGTCATTGTGTTGATAATTGCTGTAGTGTTCGCATCGCCTTTGTTCAAAAGCATTACGCCCTGACCAAAACAAGAGTTAAGCGGTTTCAAAACAAGATGTTCGTGTTTTTCTAAAAACGTCAGAATATCCGTCTTTGAATTCGTCACAATGTTTTCAGGCATGAGGTGCTTGAATTTAACAGTATGAAGCTTTTCGTTAAAGTTTCTGATAGCACGCGGCGAATTTATCACGCGAGTTTTAGTTTCATCGACAAAATCGAATACGTAAGTTGCGTTGATATAGTCCAAATCCACCGGCGGGTCAGGGCGGAACATAACAAGGTCGTAGCTTTCGATTTCCTGCTGTGACATTTCTTTCTCATAGAAAATGTTTCCGTCTTTCAGGTAACTTTTTCTGCTGTTTGAATAAGCTGTGCCGTTATCAAGTCCGAGGTTGTCAATCGTTGCGATATCTACGCTTGCGCCTTTTTCCAGTAGCCCTTTTATAAACCAGAAATTTGTAACTAAATCGTTGAACTCAAAATATTTCAACTCAATTCTGTCGATGATAAATAAAACTCTCATATTTTTCCTCTTTTCAAATACATAAAAGATTAAAAATTAATTTTCTGCAATAGCCCTATGGTTTATTTGGGTCTAGTGCAAAAAGCATTGAGTTGTTGTTTTGTAATAACATCGCAAAACGGTCTAAATCAGCCTGAATTTCAGGGAATGTGTTGAAGTGCATCGGAATAACTCTTTGCGCACCGATCCATTGAGCAGCGATTGCGGCATGTTCAGCGTCCATCGTGAATGTACCGCCGATAGGAAGCATTGCAACTTGAGGACGATAAAGTTCTTTAACAGTTTTCATTCCCTCGTGTAAGCATGTGTCGCCGGCGTGATAAATTCTTACTGAATCTATATCAAAAAGGATTGCGGCAGCATGACCTGCATAGCGTCCATCAGGAAGCGAACTTGAGTGGAACGCCGGTAAGAAAATGGCACTTCCCCACTCATAAGTGACTCTTCCGCCGAGGTTCACTGCATTAATTTTGCAGCCTTGTTCTTGACAATATCCGGCTAGTTCGGCTACAGCTGTGATTGTTGCACCTTTTTCTTTGGCAATTTCAATGGCTTGACCAAGGTGGTCATAGTGTGCGTGGGTTAACAAAATATCTGTAATATTGCGTTCGCGCCAGTTGTAGTTATCATTTGTAAAATACGGGTCAACAAGAACCTGTTTGTCATTGTGTGAAAATTCAAATGCGCTATGGCCTAAGTATCTAATATCCATATATCTCTCCTTTTTATAAACAACATTTGCAATAATATCACTGTTAGTGTTAGAATTCAATTATGCAAAGATATATGAACATCTGTTTAGAGTTAGCAATGAAAGGACGCGGTAAAGTTTCGCCTAACCCGCTTGTTGGCTGCGTGGTTTTAGATAAGAATGGTGAAGTTATTTCAACCGGTTATCATGCCAAATACGGCGAAAATCATGCCGAGCGCGACGCTCTTTTGAAACTCAATGTTGGTGACGCTAAGGGCGGAACTCTATATGTTAATCTTGAACCGTGTTCACATTTCGGTAAAACTCCGCCGTGTACGGATTTGATTATCGAACACGGGCTGAAAACAGTTGTTATTGGCATGCGCGATCCAAACCCGAAAGTTGATGGGGTTTCCAAACTCCGTGCGGCCGGAATTGAGGTCGTTGAGGGCGTAATGGAGGACGAATGCCGCAAACTCAACGAGGTTTTTATTGTAAATCAAAAAGAGCGTAGAACTTTTGTGTCGATAAAGACGGCAACGACGCTTGATGGCAAAATCGCAACTTCCAATGGATCTTCAAAATGGATTACGTCTGAGAGGGCGCGAATGGAAGTCCGAAATATACGCGAAAAATACGACGCGATATTAACGTCTTCTGTCACCGTAAATTCTGATAACCCGACAATGCTTCACGCTAAAAAAGTTATTCTTGACCGAAATTTGATCACTGATTTGACCTCTACTATTTATCAACAAGGTGAAATTTTGGTGTTTTATGATGAAAAACTGACACCTAAGAGTGACAAAAGTAATGTGAAATTCATAAAATCTCCGGTAAAAGAGGGCGGGCTTGATATAGAATTTATACTTAAAGAGCTTTATAATCTTGAAATAATGAGCGTTCTAGTTGAAAGCGGCGGCCGCTTGAACGGTGCATTTCTTCCTTATGCAGATAAAATTTATAATTTTATAGCGCCGAAGATCGTTGGCGATAATAGTGCAAAATCATCATTTGATTATAGAACAGTGTTTGACATAAGTGAATCCGAAGTTTTCACAATCTCTGATGTCGTAAAATTCCTGCCCGATATTCTATTAATCCTGCATAGAAAATAATTAGACTTTTTTCTGATTTTTTTGCATCTGCTCGAATTTATAATCAGAATATGTTTACCTTTTCAGTATCTGATTCTTTCTATCGTTTCAATTGTACACCCGATACGTCACCAATCGGTGACGTATCTTTTGTTACTAAAATTCTGATTTTGCCAAATGGTGATAATGAATTTTGTACCCAAATAAGTGAATATGCCTACAAGATGCTCGATAAGAATTTGAAAAAACTTGCAGTGTATTCTCCTACGAATGAAATTCATTTTAATGATAGAGAAATTGTCGAATTTGATGGGAATTTTTATGATGATACTGCATACATATTTTTTAGTGATTTAAGCCGCGGGTTTAATTATAATGACGCATGCAGGCTTGATTCGTATACTGCGATGAATATCGAGGATAACAAGATTACAGATGTTACTTTTGAACAATTTTCTGCGTTTGAGGTTTTACCGGCACTATTGAGGTATGCTTCTGAAAAACGATATTCGTTTATTCGCCTTGGAGTTGCCAATTCTGCTGAATTCTCAACAAATGCCGCTTCTACTGTCGGTTATGGCGCGTGGGCGCTGTATTCCGGCTCTAAATGCGAGTATATTAAACAATATTATTCAGACGAAATCAGCCGTTTCGTCAGGTTTAATCTGCGCAATAGCCTGCATATTGCCTGTTCTGAATGTTTTAATTTTCCCGAGGTATTTAATCAGGAGTTTAAGGTTTTCGTGACTCTCGAAAAAGACGGCTACGTTTGCGGAGTAAGCGGCTCTTATAAAACGCCCGAACCACTCTTTAAAGCGCTCGTTAAACGAACATTCGGCGCTGCGTTTTCGGATAACAGGTTTGCCCCGGTTAAACCTGAGGATTTTGACAGGCTGAAAATCTCGGTGACGCTTCTGTGTGATGACATTATGGACTCCGTGTTGATAGAAGTCTGATTTTATGTTAATCTGACGTCGGGAGATGTGCTTTGTTAATATATTCCGACAAATTGTTTGAAAATCTGGTTGAAATAATTTCGGCGTTTGATAGAACCTCGTTTTTCAAGGCGCTTGAGCGTATAGAGGAACTTCGCGCTAAATACTACATTGTCGGTTATATTAAATATGAAGCTTATAAATTTTTTCAAAAATCTGATATGGTTAGCGGATCGCCTCTATTATATTTCGAGGTTTATAAAGAATTTCGAACCTTTACTCAAACCGGGCAACAAGATTGTAAAACTGTTTTATATCCTCAAATTGCTAAGGAGCAATATTTTGAAAAAATAGATTACATAAAAGAGCAGATTTCGCTTGGTAACACTTATGAAGTGAATTACACAATTCCGAACGCTGTCTGGACATCCTGTGAGGGGTTGGAGTTATTTAATTCGCTTCTGGCTTCGCAAAAGACACCTTATAACGCTTATATTAAAAACGATTTTGAGGAAGTTTTATCGTTTTCGCCTGAATTGTTTTTCAGAGTTCAGAACGGCTGCATTTTCACAAAGCCTATGAAAGGCACGGTAAAGCGGGGCGAAACACCGCAAGAAGATGAAGAAAATAAGAAATTTTTGCAAAATGATGAGAAAAATCGCGCTGAAAATGTGATGATTGTTGATTTGTTGCGTAACGATTTAGGTAGAATCGCAAAAACTGGAACAGTTCGGGTTGATAAGCTTTTTGAAATTGAAACTCATAAAACTCTTCATCAGATGACGTCTGAGGTTTCTGCAGAACTGGCATACGGCACGACTATCTGTGATATTTTTGAGGCGATTTTTCCTTGCGGCTCAATTACCGGCGCTCCGAAAGTGTCTACAATGCGCGTGATTGATGAGGTTGAGGAATGTGAACGCGGTATCTACTGTGGCGCAATCGGTTTGATTCACAGTGATTTTGTAGAATTTAGTGTGCCGATTAGAATTTTGCAAAAAAAAGCCGGCGCCGCTCATTATATTTGTCATACAGGCGGTGCGATAGTTTGGGATTCCGCGGCAGAGGAGGAGTGGGAAGAAGCGTTATTAAAATCAGCGTTTCTAAAACGTCCGTTGGGTCAAGTTGAAACAATGGCTGTTGTTGCTGGCAAAATCCTCTTTGAAAAAGAACATCGTGAACGCATAGGGTGGCTTGCAAAACCTGAATCAGATAATGAAATTTTGCGCATAACGTCACTAAATGGTGAATATATTGTACGGCATTTGCCGCTTAAACCAGTTGAAAATGTTAATATTCGTATTGCTGAAACTACCACTGACAGCAGTAATCCATATTTACGGATAAAAACAGATTTTCGTCCGTGGTACAAAATTAAGAATGATGTCTTTGATGAGATTTATTTCAACGAGCGTGGTGAATTGACAGAGGGTGCCAGAAGCAACGTTATTATTGAAAAAAACGGCAAATTCTATACCCCTCCTATTAAATGCGGGTTATTAAATGGAATTTATAGACAGTTACTGAATAGTGAAGAAAAGGTGCTTTATAAAGAAGATTTATTGAATGCTGAGGCGATTTACTGCTGTAATTCCGTGAGAGGGATGGTGAAAGTATGCTTATTATAGATAATTACGATTCTTTTACTTATAATCTCGTACAATATTTTAAAATCCTCGGTCAAAATCCAATTGTTGTGAAAAACGATGAACATTTGCCCGATGTGGATTTTCAAAGAATTGTTATTTCTCCCGGGGCTGGCAATCCTGATAATTCGGGACTTTCTATGGCCGTGTTGAAAAAATATTATAGCGAAAAACCGATTTTAGGTGTTTGTTTAGGGCATCAATGTATTGCAAAATTCTTTGGGGCTGAAATAATCAAGGCAAAAGAACCTATGCATGGTAAGGTTTCAAAGGTCTTTTATAAGGACGGCGAACCGTTATTTGCCGGCTTGCCGCAAGGGTTTAACGCAACGCGCTATCATTCGCTAGTTGTAAGCAATCTGCCTGAATCCCTTGAGGTTATTGCGCAGACTGATAATGTTATAATGGCGTTAAAACATCGAAAATTGCCTATTTATGGCGTGCAGTTTCACCCAGAAGCCATTTTAACCGAGGGCGGGTTGGAGTTGCTCGGTAACTTCATCCATGCTACAATGTAGGCGAATAAGGAGATTTAAGCATGATTAATTTTGATGAGGGGATAGAATTTGACCCCGGTTTTACTATACATTTGTCATTGATTTCACGTGACGTTGAAAGCTTTTATTATAATTTGAACATGTACCAATTTGCGCAGAAAAAACAACAGTTTAAGGCGTATTCTGGCAAACTTTGGCGTCTTATTGAGCGTAACATCGGTTTTTATGCGGCGTGCGTGTTATGGGCTGATATAGCTAAAAACTATCCTGAAAAACTTATTTTAAATAATATTTGCTTTGGCGGTGAATATGACGAGGCGGAAAATGTTCAGGAAGTTGAGTTTGTAAGAAATTATCTTGAACAATTCAAGAAAGATATGAAGTACTATGTAGGCCAAAATTTTGAAATCCCTGAAATTTATAGTTCAATTTTGGATGATTATGAAGCATTCTTAAAACTTAACGAAGGCTTTATTAAGGTTAGTAAGGCTGACGACTTGAAGCTTCCTGAGGGCGTAAAATCCGTTGAAAATGAAGCAGAATTATTATCTCAAATTGAAAACGTTATTGAATCAGGCAACTTTAAACCAATGATTGAATATTATTCAAAGGTGAAGTAATGAGTGAGTTGCGCGAAAAAGTTTACCAGATGTTTATTCTTGGCACAGAGGGCGGTGGGTATGAAGAGGCGCTGCGCTCTGGCCTTGGCGGAATAATTTTCTTTACAAAAGATATCTTGTCTCCCGAACAGATTAAAAATGTCACAGATGAGTGTCGTAAATTGGCGCTTATTCCGCCGTTTCTTTCAATTGATCAAGAGGGCGGTAGAGTTGAGCGCACCGAGAATATTCATGGCGGTAAGAAATATTTGTCTGCGCGTTATGCTTTTGAGAAAGGAATTCTGAAAGAACAAACAGAACAAATCGCGCAAGAGCTTTGTTCTTATGGTATGAATTTGAACTTTGCACCGTGCATTGATGTTAACACAAATTCGCAGAACCCGATTATTGGTGAACGTGCGTTTTCTGATAAAACAGGTGAGGTTATTGAGGCAGAGAAAATTGTTTCGCGTACATACGAACAAAACGGGATTATCCCTTGCGTTAAACACTTCCCAGGGCATGGGGACGCCAATGTTGACAGTCATTTGGGACTTCCTAAAATTGATATTCCGCTGGATGAGATGGAGCGTTTGCATATCGCACCATTCAAATCTGCGATTTTAGGCGGAATTGATATGGTTATGGTTGCGCATCTTCACTGTACTTGCTTTGATAAAGATGTGATTCCGACATCAATGAGTGACAATGCACTACGTTATTTACGCGAAAAACTTGGTTTTAAAGGTGTTGCTATTTCGGATGATATGATAATGAAAGGCGTGGCAGAACAGTTTACACCGCTTGAAGCCTGCGTGAAAGGCATTAAAGCTGGATTAAATATGTTTATCTATCGAAATTCAACGCCTGATATCATCGAAACAATCGAAAAAATCGCGGAAATGGCTAGAAATGACGCAGAACTTCGTGATAAAATAAATGACTCTTTTAATAAAATAATTGAATTAAAAAAATCCCGTCTTTGATTAGACGGGATTTTTATTTGTTATGCCTTTGCGAATGATTCAAGGTTTCTGTTTTTGATTTCATCAACAATTTTGTCTACGAAGTCATCAACTTTGAATGTTCCAACCTGACCGATTCCGCGTGCGCGAACTGCTACTGAGTTCGTTTCGATTTCTTTGTCGCCAATTACGCAAACGTATGGAACTTTCTTATCCTGCAAGCTTTCGCGGATTTTGTAGTTCATACTTTCTGAACGGTCGTCGAGTTTCGCACGGATTCCTGCTGCACGCATTTTTTTGTAAACCTCTGCTGCGAAATCAGCGTGTTTTTCGTTGCTGATAGGAACAATTGAAACTTGTGTCGGTGCAAGCCAAGTAGGGAAGCAGCCGGCAAAGTGTTCGATTAAGATTCCGTGGAAACGTTCCATAGATCCGAAAATTACGCGGTGTAGCATCAACGGAGTTTTCAACTGGCCGTCTTTATCTTGATATTTAATATCAAATCTTGCTGGTAAGTTGAAGTCTAATTGAATGGTTGCACATTGCCATGTTCTGCCGATTGCGTCTTTAACTTTAAAGTCGATTTTCGGACCGTAGAATGCGCCGTCACCTTCGTTGATTTCGTATTTCATTCCGCGGCGTTCCATAGCTTCTTTCAAGCCTGCTTCTGCTTTGTTCCAGTTTTCGATTTCGCCGACAAAGCTTTCAGGACGGGTTGAAAGTTCAACTTCAAAATCCATTTTGAACATAGCCATTGTGTCTGCAACAAAATCAATAATATCATTGATTTCATCTACCAATTGTTCCGGTGTGCAGAAAATGTGCGCATCGTCTTGTGTGAAGCCTTGTACACGGGTTAAACCTGATAATGCACCTGATTTTTCTTTTCTGTAAACTGTTCCGAGTTCTGCCATACGAAGTGGCAATGAACGGTAAGAGTGTCTTGTTGATTGGTAAATCAAGATGTGGAACGGACAGTTCATAGGTTTGATTACATATTGATCGTCGCCCTCTTCGTCTTTTTTTACAAAGAACATGTTTTCTTGGTAGTGATCCATGTGACCTGAGATTTCCCAAAGTTTTGATTTTGCAATTTGAGGTGAGTGAACGATTACGTAATCACGTTTTCTGTGTTCAGATCTCCAGTAGTTTTCGATTTCTTCACGAACGATACCAAGGTTCGGGTGCCATAAAACAAGGCCTGCGCCGAGTTCTTCTCTTACTGAGAAAAGATCTAACTGGCTGCCGAGTTTTCTGTGGTCGCGTTTTTCTGCTTCTTCAAGGAATGTTAAGTATGCTTGTAAATCCTCTTTGTTCCAGTAAGCAGTTGCGTAAATTCTTTGAAGCATTTTGTTCTTTTCGTTACCGCGCCAGTAAGCACCTGCAACTTTGAGAAGTTTGAATGCGTTTGGTTTAATATATGTTGTGTTCGGGATGTGTGGTCCTGCGCACAAGTCATTGAACAATACGTTTCCGTCTTTGTCTTTGGTTAAGTACAAGGTCGGCTTGTCGTTTCTGTGTTCTTCAAGTAATTCTGCTTTGTAAATTTCGCCTTGAGATTTGAATTCAGCGATCTTTGCATCAACATCTTCAACTTCGTATTTTTCAAACGTTAAGTTTTGTTTAACGATGTTTTTCATTTCTTCTTCGATTTTAACGAGGTCATCAGCCGTGAAAGCGTGGCCGTCTGTTAAGTCAAAATCGTAGTAAAAACCGTCTGCGGTAGCCGGTCCGATTGCCAACTTTGCATTCGGGAACAGCTTTTGAACGGCTTGTGCCATGATGTGTGATGTTGAGTGTCTCAACACGTGTAATGTTGAATTGTCTTTTTCCATAATTTTTCCTTCCTCCTCAAGCAACAACATTTGCAAGAGGTATTATCTACGTATGACATTATAACATGAACAAAATGCTTGCAATTATTTTTTCAGCGTTTTATATTAATAGTGTAGTAGAAAAAGAAAGAATTTTTAACAATGTTTACTCCAAGCGTAAAACGACATCATCATTATCATCATTGCCATTAAGGCGTGGTTATAATGTGTTTTGCGCAAATGTTATGCATCAACCCGAATTTCAATTTCACATTATAACCTTTTTTATAGGTAGTTTTAGATGTGAGATTGGAGAAATAAACAAATGACAATAACAAATATAATATCAGCAATAGGAAATAATAATAGCATTTATCCTTTACTACTGCGCGATTGCGGTATCGAAGTTCCGACAAAAGTCGCGCTGACTTACAAGCAGAACGAAAGCGATAAGGATATTGCGATGCTTGCGACCCGCGAGCGCTTGGTTGATGAGTACACTGTTTCTGCTGTTTGGCTCGGCGGAATCCCGTTGCTTGAAAAGATTGGCGCCAAAGTATTCAAGAAAAACGGTTTTAATCCTGAAATTAGCTCTAAATTGCTTAAAGAGGAAGCAAATCAAGGGCTTGATTATAACATTAAGAAATTCAAGGATTTGGCACCCGAAGCGGTTAAGGATTTAGAATTCTTGAAAAATAATCAGGCAAAATATAAAAAACTTTTGGGTGGAAAAATTCTTGCCGAAACTGCAATTCCAATTGCTTTGATGGGCTTTGTAATCCCAAAACTTATTTTTGCCTGGACAGCAAATACTAAACGTCAAATGGCGCAAAAACGTGAAGCCGCTCAGCAAGCTGATACTTTTGTCCCACAAATGAAATCAATGGACGATTTTGCGTCAAAAAATATTTCGTTTAAGGGTGGTCTTTCATCTCTTGCCGAGATGTCTACTGTTCAAAAAATGGCGGTTACTGACGGCGGTTATGCTGTTGGACGTTTGATTACAGCACGTAACCGTGACGCTGCGATTGATGTTGGGGTTAAAATGGCTGGTATGATGTTCCTTAACTTTGTCTTCCCTGGAATGCTTGCGAAATTCCTCGATAAATCAACAGGTAAAATGCTTAATACTAACCTGAACCTTGATATTAAAATGCTTGATGATAAAGAGTTTATCGACGCAATTAAAAATAATAAACTTACGGTTCCTGATGCAAAATCAGAAAAAGAACTTCTTGACTTCGTAGACAATAATCCGAAAAGCCTTTTTGTAAAATATGCTGATAAATACAAAAAGGTTACAATGCTAGAAAATGGTGTTCGTGATCCTCGCAAATATGTAGATTTAAAAGAACTAAAAGCATTCCGCGATAGCATTGAGAATATTTCTAAAAATGCTGTAAATTCAGGCGATGTCGTGAAATTTATGAAAAAAGCAAAAGGCTTGAAAGCGGTGAATATTCTGGCTAATGTCGGAATAAGCAGTTTCTTGCTTGCTTACGGTCTTCCAAAAGCACAGTTTGCGTTTCGTAAAAAATTCTTAGGAATGGAGCTTGAACCTGGTATTGCTGAATAAAAAATGGGTATAATATTATTATGTGTCTATTTTTACCCAATTGTAAAGTAATGTAACAAATCTTTCTGTTATTGAATTTACCCGAAAAATAAATACTTTATTAATTTGTATAGCAATAACAAGAGAGAGTTTGCATGAGCATTACAACAGGTTCAATTATGAATAATCGCGTATATGGCGGCGGCTCCGGTTCTTCTAACAAAGGAGGCGGGGTTCAACGCAATTCGCTTATGCAAACTAGAATTCAGCTTGCAGATAGAAATAAGCCGAGCGGAAGAACTTCATATACAGCAATGAGCCGCCAGATTAATGGCAGAGCTGTAATTGTGAATACCGGCGGTGCGGGTTGTTGTCAAGGTACTCAAAAAATGAGTACGATGGAAAAAATCGCTATGTGGAATGCTATTGCACAAAGTTCTTTGCAACTAGCGAAAGGTATTGGTGATTTGGTTGGCACAGCTAAAGCTGGTAAGACTAAACAGCCATCTGATATTGATAAATTGAATCAACAAAATAATACCAAAGGTACCGATGGCGCTGATAAGTCTGGTTCTACCGGTAACGCAAGTAATATTGATGTAGCAAAACAAATTGCGCTTGATGGAGACACATGTGTTTCTAAGATGGAGGGGGCAACTACATCTGCTGATTTACAGGCAGCAATTAAGGATGCTGAAACATATTTGAATGGTGATTTACAAATGAGTCGTAATCAGGCCAAAGGTAAGGCTGATGTCGCTCAGAAAAAGTTGGATGCATTTAAAGAAAATAATACAATTGAGAATGCAGAAAAAGATGTTAAAACCGCAGAACAGAATGTTAAGACTGCTAAAGACGGTGTAAGTTCGTTTGAATCAAAAGTTGGTAAAGAAGAACGTAATATTCAAGAGGCTCAAGGCGAACTTAGTAAGGCAAGTGCAGACTATAAAACAGCTGTTGGTAATACCAAAACTGCACAAGCAGGAGTCCAAACTGCTGAGGGTAATGTTGCTACGGCTGAAGGAAAAGTTAGTAGCTTAGAAACTCAATTGGCGTCTGCACCACCAGAACAAAAAGCGTCTATTGAAGCACAGTTAACACAGGCAAAAGCTGATTTGGCTACTGCTAAAGGCGAATTGACCCAAGCGGAACAAAATTTAACTAAAGCTGAACAGGAAGAAGCAAAAGCTTTGAATAATGTAGATAACAGCAAAAAAGGTGTCGCTGATGCAAAACAAAAACTTGCTGACTCTAAAGAAAAATTAGAGGGCGCTAAGAAAAATCTTGAGGCAAAACAAAAAGAATTAGAAGCAAATCAAAAAACATTGCAGGAAAAACAGGATGCATTACAAGAACTAGAAACGCAAAAAGCAAATGCAGAAGCTGATGTAGAAAAATTTGAAAAATTAGACAAAGAATACAGTTCGTTACAATCTGAGATTACTAATCAAAAAGCTCGTTTGACTAAAATGTCACAAGACGAAGCTAAGAAGATGGGTAAACTCGACACGCAAATTGGAAATGCTGAAACAAAATCAAATCAAGCCGAAGCAGATATGAATTTAACAGGTCAAGCTCAAACGGGTCATGCAACGACTAAAGGCGAGATACGAGCTAGAAATCGTATGAACAAAGCGGAAGCTAGAGAAGCTGATTTGAGAAATCAGAGAGCTGGAATTGAAAACTCGCATGTAAGTGTTCAAGATATTCAGCTAGGTGAACAAGTAACTAAGGCGTTGGATGATTGTGCAAATATGGCTCACGGCGGTCTTGGTGGTATGATGTCACAACAGCATGTTAATGGACATACCGTTACATCGCAGTATGGTCAATTCTATATTGATGGAAGTTCTTCCGGCGTAGATAGAGCTGAGGCTGAAAGATTATTGAAAGAATAAAAAACGAGGCATCGATGATGCCTCGTTTTTTTTAGTTATTTAATCGCTTCGTAACACTCTGAACAAATCGTTTCGTGTCCAGCGTGTTCGCCAAGTTTACGGTATTTCCAGCAGCGTTCGCATTTTTCACCCTCTGCTTTTGTGACCCAAACAGTGAATCCGTCTTCTGTGTGTTCGTTCAATACATCTGCGGGTGCGTTTTCTGCTACGTGTGCTTGAGACGTAATAAAGATGTTGCAAAGTTCGCTTTCATTCGCTTTTAATACCGAATTGTCTTCCGCTTTCACCCAAACCGCAACCTCTAATGAACTTCCGACTTTTTTGTCGGCTCTAAGCGGTTCGATTGCACGGGTTACGACTTCGCGCGCTTTCAAAATCTTCGTGAAATCTTCTTCAAGCTGTGCGTTTGTCCATTCAGGTTTCACTTCTACCCAATTAGAAAGCAAGATACTTTCTAAATCGTTTTTCTGCGCTTCCGGAACGCTCATCCACATGTCTTCTGCCTGGTGTGGCATTACAGGGGCAAGCATTCTGATTAAGCTTTGTGAGATTTCAAACAGAACTGTCTGGCATGCGCGGCGTGAAAGTGATTTTTTGCCCGCTGTATAAAGTCTGTCTTTTACAATATCAAGGTAGAACGCACTCAAATCGACTGCCGCGAAGTTTTGAAGCGCTTGGAAGTATTTATAGAATTCGTAGTTTTCAAAACTTTCGCTTACTTCTGCCACGACTTTATTGAGTTTGTGGAGTGCGAATTTGTCGATATTTTTGAGTTCATCGTATTTTACGTAATCAGTTGCAGGGTCAAAATCGTAGATGTTTCCGAGCAAGAATCTTACGGTGTTACGTGTCTTTTTGAAAATTTCGACAAGTTGTTTAACGATGTTGTCGCCGATTTTGGTGTCGTTTCTGTAGTCAACTGATGCTGCCCAGAGTCTTAGAATATCAGCGCCGTAGTTTTTGATGATATCGTCCGGTCTGATGTAGTTGCCTAAGGATTTTGACATCTTGCGGCCGTCTTCACCGAATACGAATCCGTGAGTAAGAACTGTTTTGTAAGGCGCTTTGCCCTCGGTTGCCATTGCGGTCAAGAGTGAAGATTGGAACCAACCGCGGTGTTGGTCAGAACCCTCAAGGTACATTTCAACAGGGGTGTGGCCGAGTTCTGCGCTGCGTTTTTCAACGACAGCTCTCCAGCTTATGCCTGAGTCGAACCAAACGTCCATAATGTCGTTTTCTTTTGAAATGTGCGTTTTGCCGCATTTAGGGCATTTGAACCCTTGTGGAAGAAGTTCAGCTGTTGCGTGTTTAACCCAGGCGTCTGAGCTTTCTTTTTCAAAGATTTCTGCAACGTGGTTGATTGTTTGGTCTGTTACGATAACTTCGCCGCAATCGTCGCAGTAGAAAACTGGAATTGGAACGCCCCATGCGCGCTGGCGGGAAATACACCAGTCTGTACGGTTTTGAACCATGTTTGAAATACGTGCTTCGCCGCTTGCAGGAATCCATTTTACCCCTTTGATTGCGTCTAAAGTTTCTTCTCTGAATTTATCAACTTTAACGAACCATTGAGGTGTTGCGCGGTAAATTACAGGGTTTTTACATCTCCAGCAGTGCGGGTAGCTGTGTTGGATGTCTTGTTGTGCAAGAAGCGCGCCGCAATTTTGAAGTTTTTCGATTACGATAGAGTTTCCTTTGTAGTAAGGAACGCCCTCTAAATCCTTATCTTGAACTGCTTCTGTCCAAACGCCGCGGCTGTCGAGCGGTGAAAATACTTCGATTCCGTATTTGCATCCGACTTCGTAGTCTTCAAGACCGTGGCCTGGGGCTGTGTGAACCGCACCGGTTCCGGCTTCAAGTGTTACGTGTTCGCCAAGGATAATCGGGGATTTTCTGTCAACTAGCGGGTGTTTTGTTGCCAAAAGTTCTAAGTCCGCGCCTGTGCAAGAGCCGATAACTTTGATATCGCTTTCTTCCCACTGAACATCAGCGAGGAATGCGCCGAGTAAGCCTTGAGCGATTACATAAACATCGCCACCCTTTTCAAAGAATGTGTATTCAAATTTAGGGTGCATAGAAATCGCCATGTTAGACGGAATTGTCCAAGGGGTTGTTGTCCAAATTACAGAGAATATTGAACTGTTTTCTGTACCTATAAGCGATTGGATTTTCTTTGTTGACTCGTCGTCGAACTTAAATCTTACATAGATTGAAGTTGATGTGTGGTCTGCGTATTCAACTTCTGCTTCTGCAAGCGCGGTTTCGCAAGACGCGCACCAGTAAACCGGTTTCAAACCTTTTTCGATGTAACCCTTTTTATACATTTCGCCGAAAACTCGAACCTGTTCGGCTTCATAAGCTGCGTCGATTGTCAGGTAAGGGTGTTCCCAGTCGCCCCAAACGCCTAAACGTTTGAATTCACTTTCCTGACCTTTGAGGTTTTTGTGTGCGAATTCGCGGCATTTTTCTCTTAATTCTGCCGGAGTAAGCGCTGAGCGGCCGCCTTTGATTGTTTTAACAACAGCGTTTTCAATCGGAAGCCCGTGGCCGTCGTAGCCCGGAACATAAGGCGCGTAGAACCCTTTTTGTGCTTTATATTTAGTTAAAATATCTTTTAAAATTTTGTTTAATGCAGTACCAACGTGAATTTTTTCACTGCTCAAGTATGGAGGGCCGTCGTGAAGAATGAATTTGTTAGTTTTATCGCGTTGAGCGATATTTTTGTCATAAATTTTGTTTTCTTCCCAGAATTTTTGGATTTCCAGCTCTCTAACCGTAGCGTTTGCGCGCATCGCAAGCGTGGTTTGCGGGAGGTTTAACGTTTCTTTGTAATCTTGTTTTGTTTCCATATTATTCCCTCTATTCAGTTCTTTGTTGTTCTGCTATATAATTTTTCATTTTATCATAATCAAATTGGTTTTCCCAACGTGCAATAACGACTGTTGCGATACAGTTACCGACAAGGTTCACGGTTGTGCGGCCCATGTCAAGAATCTGGTCGATTCCAAGAAGAATCGCGACGCCGATAATTGGTATGTTAAAGCTTGCAAGTGTTCCGGCAAGTACGATTAATGAAACCCTTGGTACACCTGCGATACCTTTGCTTGTAAGCATCAGTGCAAGCATTATGACGATTTGTTGTTCAAAAGATAAGTGTATTCCTGCGATTTGCGCTGAAAATATAACTGCAATCGCAAGGTAAAGAGTGCTTCCGTCGAGGTTGAAAGTGTAACCAGTAGGCATTACAAAGCCTACAATGTTTTTCGGAACCCCGAAGTTTTCCATGATTTCGATTGCTTTTGGGAATGCCGCCTCGGAACTTGCTGTTGAAAACGCGAGTAATGCCGGTTCTTCCAGCGTTCTGATTAGTGCGCGGAATGAAATTTTAGCGATTTTACACGCAATTATTAGAACCAGTACTACAAACACAGCCAGCGCGGCATAAAGGCTAAGGATAACTTTTAAATAGCTTCCCAAAACTTTAATTCCATTGATACCGATGGTATATGAAATTGCGCCGAAAATACCGATTGGCGCGAAATACATTACGTATTCGGTAAATTTAAACATTATTTTGCTGACGGATTTCAACAGGTCAAGGACTGGTTCTGCCGGTTTTCCGACAGTGCAGATTGCCAGAGCAAAGAATATTGAAAATACGACAATTTGTAATAAGTTTCCATTAGCCATCGCGTCAACAATACTGGTTGGGAAAATATTTATTACCATTTGGTGTATTGAAGTATGCGAATCTGTTGCCGCCATCAAACCGGCTTCTTGAAGATTTCCGGCGGTTGCGTCAAGTGAAAACCCAACCCCAGGCTGGAATATATTACCTGCAATAAGCCCTATGAAAAGTGCCAGTGTCGTGACTATTTCAAAATAAACAATTGTTTTAATCCCTATTTTGCTAAGTTGTTTAACATCTCCGTGTCCTGCGATTCCGACAACGAGCGTTGCAAATAGGAGCGGTGCGATAATCATTTTAACCATTCGGAGAAAAATTGTCGCAAAAGGCTGCATTTTCACAGCCAAATCAGGCGCCACAGCACCAAAAATTATCCCTAGTATTAATGCTAAAAATATTAATGACGTCAGTTTAGTGTGTTTCAATTAAAGCACCTCAAAGCTATTATATTATAAACATGAACCAATACAATAAAACGGGTGTGTTTGTTACATTTTTTATAATTTCCGCGGGTCAACGCGGCTTCATAATGCGAACCGCGCTGGCGGTAACGGTTGACATATAAAAAAACATGATTTAAACTGATAACAGAAAGGATGGAAAATATGAACAAACGAAATGTATTACCTTGCACAGGGGGGGGGGGGCCTCTCTTAGGTGCCTTTACTATGGC
>JAMPIJ010000029.1 GCA_023662905.1 Fusobacterium sp. | reverse complement strand
GGCCCCCCCCCCCCTGTCAAAGTTAATACATTTCTTTTGTTCATAGTTTCCATCCTTTCTTTACACATTATGTAGCATGTTTCATTACTTGTCAAGATTAAAAAATTTCTTCTTGCAACAGCACGTCGTGACCGGTATTGTGCATAAGGTTCAAATACGCAGAATAATACAAGCCCATTGCTTTCAGGTACTCTTGAAGTGTTTGCTGATGGCTGTTTTCAATAATTAACAGGTTCAAGAATGTTGTTTTGCCACGGCTGAAACGCTCTTTCGACATTTCAAGGATATCACGCGACTCTTGCATAATTTCGCGGTAATATTCCATGTTTTCTTTCGCGTATTTAAAATTGTTATAATCCTGTTTAAGTGCAATTTTCAATTTGTTTTCAAAAGAGGCTTTATCCATTTTTGATTTTTCAAGGATTAAGTTTGCCTTTCTGACGTCAGGCCCGTAAAAATAAAGCATTGGAACATCTAAACTTGCGCCGACAAACGCCCCGGGCCAGTTATCACCCTGCCCGCGATAGGTCGCCTGCCATGCAAAACCGCCGCCAACGTTAAAGTTCGGGATACGCTGACTTTTTGCGACTGAAACTTCTGCTTCGGCTCTTTTAATATCAAAATCTGCGATACGCAAAGAATAACTATATTTCATCGCAATTTTTTCAATAATCTCGTAAGGCAGAAGCGAAATCGAAAGTATTGATAAATCGTCTGCGAAAAGTGAAGTTTCGGTTGCGTCGTACATATTTTCAGTTTTTTCCATATTGATAACTTTGTTCAAATGGAACTGCGCACTAAGGAGGTTTGCTTTTGCTTGATTCAACTCAATCAAAAGACGTTTATAACGAATATCAGATTGCAGAACGTCAATTTTATAGTTGTCAGTATTAGGAGATTTAGTTTTTGCGACATTGGCCATTTCTTCGAACAGAAGCTTACGGTCGTTCATAATAGACACAACAGATTTGAGATATAGAACTTCGAAATACGCTCTCATAACATCAATTTTGAGGTCGTGTTCGTATTCTCTAATTTTGTTTTGTGCGATAGAATATTTAGCCTTAGCGACTTTTTTGCGCGGGCCGCGTTTCATAAATTCGACCGGCAAATCAAGTCCGACCTGACTGGAGTTTCCGAGTCTTACTTTACCAATCAGGAAGTTACCGACGACACGCGGGTTTTGAAGTCTATTAGCAATTTTAATATCTTCTTTTGCAACGCCGAGTTCTTTTCGTTTGGCTTGCAAATCAAGGTTATAAGTCATCGCCATATCAATGGCTTCGTCAAGCGTAAGCCTTACGACATCAGCACGAGCAGGGATAAATGAACCTAAAAAGGTTAAACTTAATATAAGAATAAATATCCTCTTCTTAACTTCCATGGCCTCAGTTTACAACAAAAACACTAAATTTTAAACGATTATTTACAATTTGTTATTATCGGGATTTTATGCTAATATAGAGGATATCCGCGAGGTTAATGTGTTAGATTTGGAAGAAGAATTAAAAGATTTACTCTTACAATACAAAAATTGCACCGATGAGAAGAGAAAAAGAGTTCTGCACCTTAAAATAGTAGAACTTTCGCTTGGCTACGTCAAAAAAATCGTTTCCGGCCCTGCTTATAAAAACTACCGCCAGCAGGAAGATTTGATTCAGGTCGGGTCTATTGGCCTTATGAAAGCCATTGATTTCTATGACCTTAGCAAAAACACGAAATTCAAAACCTACGCCACATATTTTATCAAGGGCGAAATAAAACATTACCTGCGCGACAAAGCAAGTTTTATCAAACCGCCGCGTGAGATTCAAGAGCTTTCTTATAAAATCAGCGTAGCGTCACGCGAACTCAACGAAGACGGCAAGGACGGAACTTCTATTGAATTAATCGCTGAAAAACTTGGACTTCCAGCGCAAAAAGTAGAAGATATTCTATCTCTTGATATTGGACAAGAAATCCTATCCCTTGACCAAAACATCACTGACGACGAGGATTTAAGCCTTATGGATAAAATTCCGGATGGCGATTACAAGGATTTTTTAAACAATTCTGAAAACCGCTTAATGTTAAATTCAGCGCTCTCAAAACTTCCGGCAGAACTCAAAGAAATTCTGGAATTAAACTATTTTGAAGATCTGAATCAAAAACAAATCGCCGAAAAACTTGGCTTATCTCAAATGCAGGTTTCAAGAAAAATAAAAAAAGCGTTGAATAAATTATACGAAATTGTAGAAAAGGATAAATAAAATGGACACATTTATGATTGCGGCATCAATTTTTGTACTACTGACAGGGCTTTGTTTCGGAAGCTTTTTGAATGTAGTGGTACTAAGAGCGTTCAGCGGAGAATCCATCTCCTATCCCGCATCTAAATGTCCAACCTGCCAGAAACCGCTTTACTGGTGGCATAATATTCCGTTGCTTTCTTATCTGTTACTCGGCGGAAAATGTTATTTCTGCAAAACGCACATAAGCTGGCAATATCCGTTAGTGGAAGCTATTACCGGAATTTTATTTCTACTTGCGTTCTTAAAATTCGGAATGAGTATTCATCTAATTTTCTTATGGGCGGTAATTTTCATGTCGCTTGTTCTTGCAGTAACAGACATTAAAGAACACGTCGTATTCTTAATGCACTGCCTTGCATTCGGGCTTATCGGATTAATTTATCATGCCGGCGCTACAGGAATAATGGCACTAACCGGCGCTGAAATGACCTGGTTAAACAACCCGCTTACGACTTCAGTTTTGGGCTTACTTCTTGGCGGCGCGATAATGCTTGTTTATTTTGGCGTTTCATACGTAATGGCAGGCGGAAGAATGGCGATGGGCGACGGCGATATTTATATTGCCATGGCAATGGGCGCATGCTACGGCTGGCAAAAAATCTGGATAATTATCGTTTTAGGATTTTTAATTCAGGCGTTAATCACCGGCGCACTATTTGAATACAGACTTTTGCAGGAAAAGAATTACAAACTCTTCGGCGGAATCTTAGCCGTTGCGATTTTAGCAATTGGATATGGATTATCAAATAAATTCGGACTTTTTGAAGAAAACGTAATTTACCTGCTTGGATATACAATCGTTTTGATTGGTGTTGCGGTTTACGTTTGCCGTCAGTTGTTTGGCAAGGTTTTAGGTTCAAAAACCGAGGGGCTTGCAGTACCATTCGGGCCGGCCCTCGTTCTTGCAGGTTTTGTAATACTTTTCTTTCCGACACTTTTAGGCTGATAACAAACGCAATGCAGATTGAAGAATTTCTTCCGCGGTCGCGTTTTCGCCAAGTTCAACGCTCAATTTTGCAAACGCAGTTTTTATCTCGTTCTTTTCATAACCCAACGACAACAAAACTGACTGTGCGTCGACAAGATTTGAATTTTCTTCTCTGATTTTTTCAACAAAGTTAGGCGCAGACCAGTCTTTTTGATAGTTTATAAGTTTGTCTTTGAGTTCAAGAATAATTTTTTGCGCCAATTTAGGCCCAACCCCTTTGGCGAGCGTAAGTTCTTTGTAGTTGCCCTCAATCACAAGTCCGATGAGTTCTGAGGCAGAAAAGCGGTCTAAAAGCGTAAGTGCCATTTTCACCCCGACACCTGAAACAGAAGTAAGAACGTTAAAAATATCACGGTCTTCTTTACGTACGAACCCGCAGAGCGACATTTTGTCCTCTTTATGGTTAAGAACAGTGTATATTTTGGTTTGCGCCTCCGAAACTTCAAGCGAATTAAAGTCGCGGCCTGTAACTTCAAGCAAATAACCTAACCCGAACGCCTCAACTGTCACGAAAAGTCCGCGCGGAAGCCCTGATTTATTGGTAACTATTCCTTTGATATAATCGTACATTTTTAACCCTTTAATGTTGCAAAAATCTCTTCTATGCCGTGTTGCAAATCGCGGCTGGTTTTCAACTCATCTCTAATTTTTTCGTAAGAGTAAAGCATTGTTGTGTGTTTTTTGTTCAAGAAGTCTGCAATTGATTCAAAGCTTGCGCCTAAAAGTTCACGGATTGCATAGACCACGATGTGGCGTGGTGATGAAATCTTCTGGCTTCTTGCAGGACTTAGAAAATCCTCAACCGTAACGTTATAATAATCAGCGACAGCCTGTGCAATCGACTGCATTGTTAGGGCGTCTTCTGTTTCCGAACAATTCAGAACCTTTTTAACATATTCGATTGAAAGCTCTGTGCCGTCGATTTCTGCAAACGCACTAATTCTGTTATAAGCCCCCTCTAGTTCGCGGACGTTATTTTTATAACTTTTCGCCATCAGGTCATAAACATCGCACGGAATATTAAGCCCGTCTTTTTCCGCTAAGTTGCGCAAAATCGCAATACGGGTTTCAAATTCAGGCGGCGTAAGTTCAACCATAATGCCCATTTCAAAACGGGTTCTGAGGCGGTCAGGAAGCGTCGGAATGTCTTTTGGAAGACGGTCAGAAGTAATAACAATTTGTTTACCGTTGTTGTGCAAGGATTCAAAGGTGTGGAAAATTTCTTCCATAGTGCGCTCTTTTGATTCGATAAATTGAATATCGTCAATCAAAAGCACATCAACATTACGGAATTTCTGACGGAATTTATCCATACGGGAAACCCTATCGCCGCCTTTTTGAATACTTGAGATAACCTCATTGATATATTCTTCTGTTTTAACATATTTCACGCGAAGTTTCGGTTTGTTAAAAAGAATATGGTGTCCGATGGCCTGCATAAGGTGGGTTTTGCCCAGACCTGACGCGCCGTAGATAAAAAGCGGATTGTATTTTTGCGCAGGTTTTTGCGCAACAGCCGTCGCAACAGCATAAGCCATACGTGAATTTTCGCCAACCACGAAATTTTCAAACTTATATTTAAGATTAAGATTAACCTCAGGGCGCATTTGCATAGAACCCTCAGCAAGTTCCTGTTCTTTTTTTACAGGATCTTCAAGAGATGGACGCTGCTTTGCAGCTTCTTTTTTCTGAAGTTCATTATATTTTTTACCGTATTCCGCATCATAGTTGAGTTCAAAATCAACGTCACGCCCGCAAACTTTGCACAAAGCTTCTTTAATCTCTTTCTGGTGAGATTTCAAAATTGCAACAGCAAACTGATGAGGTGTCACTAGATAGAACTTATTGTGTTCAAAACTATTTGCGGCAACCGCTGTTAACCATGAATAGTAAACGTTATCCGGAATCACACTTCTCAAAAGTGCTGATGCTTCCGCCCAGAGCTTTACAAAATCAACGCTCCCCATATAATCTGCCTTTGCTGATGTTATACTAAATCCCAAATTCATAAACAAAATTCTACAACAAAATGAATTTCACTGAACCGATTTGTTTTCATTTGTAACGATTTTTATTGTAAATATTTTTGAAGTGACAGTGTGTTTATTGTAAATTTAAGATATGGAATTAAGAAAGGGAGCGGCAACGTTCCTGCAAAATAAGAACATCATAATGTTCGCGGTTACGTGTGCATTCATTTTGGGTGTAATCAGTTTTTACAACGGGATTGAAATCCAGATGGCAATTTTTGTTACGCTATCAATGATTGCGCTAACGGTTTTGAAACTTCTACCGCGAAAATTTGCAGTGCTTGCGATTCTGATGTTTTATCTGGGTTTCTTTAATTCTGCAATGAGAATAAAAGATTTCGACGAACTTTCACTGTTTGCGCCGAAAGAAATGACTATTTCCGGCCAAATCGTAAGCATTCCGGATAACAACGGACAAACGAGTAAATTTTATCTAAAAAGCAGCGAGCCGGCGGGTAAAGTTCTCGTTTGGGTGAACGACAAACAAAGAAGGTTTGAGGATTTCAAAGTCGGAAACCATATCGAAATCACCGGAAATCTTCGCCGTCCGCCGGTCGTGAGTAACCCGTCACAGTTCGATTACGCAAGATTTCTACAAAACCACGGCGCATATTCTATAATATATACAAGCGTTGAAAAGTGTTCGCCGATTGATTCAAAACTTACGCCCAAATGGCTATTCTTGCAAAAGTTAAACGATTTACGAGGTAGAATTTTATCGGTTCACGAACAATATCTAAAATCTCCGAACCTCGAAATCCTTGGCGGTGTAGTATTCGGTGACGACGCGGTCGCGCCGCCCGAACATATCAAAAGTTCGTTTATAAACTCCGGCTTACTCCATATACTTGCGGCTTCTGGTATGAACGTTGCGTTCATCTGGGGTTTCTGGTTCTTCTTTATGAGAAAACTCCGCGTGGAATACAAATTCACGCTGATTTCGGGAATATTTCTTGTAATCCTTTACACTCTTATGACTGGACTTGGCGCGTCAGTTGTCAGAGCCGCGCTGATGCTGACTTTCGTTCTTGTCGGTAAACTCTTTGACCGCGACGCGCACAGCGTTTCACTCCTCTCTTTCGTTGCGCTGTTGATGTTAATCTATAACCCTGCGTACCTCAACGATATCGGATTCCAGATGTCGTTTGTAGCAACACTCGGGATTCTCACTACTGGTCAGGTCGTCTATCAAAGAACCAAAGAAATTAAACTTCCCGAAGCCGTCAAAGGCGATTTGACAATTCCAATCGTTGCACAAAGCTGGGTTGCGCCAACGCAAATGTTTTACTTCAACACTTTCGCGCCGTACTCGGTTTTCGCAAACATCGCAATCGTTCCTTTTCTTTGCGTGATAAGTTTCGGCGGCTTTATCAGTTCAATTCTTGCGATATTCTATCCGCTCACAAAATATATCTGCCTTGCGCTGGATTTTGTCATAAATTTCTTCATCTCAGCCATCGTGAATATTTCAAACTTCTTTTCAGCACTTCCGCACTCGCTGATTACAACTTCAAAACCCACTGTTACCGGAATAATTTTAT
This sequence comes from Fusobacterium sp., assembly GCA_023662905.1. Taxonomy (GTDB): domain Bacteria; phylum Cyanobacteriota; class Vampirovibrionia; order Gastranaerophilales; family Gastranaerophilaceae; genus Gastranaerophilus. The sequence continues at coordinate 7,472 of JAMPIJ010000029.1, read as the reverse complement.
ACTACGTACTCCTTGGCATAATCACACTTTTAATTAAAAACGGCATAAACAAAAAACTAGTCACTTGCGGCACCGCACTATTACTCGCGATTTGCCTGACATTTGTCAAAATTCCGGGCCACGATTTAGAACTAATCGCGTTTGATGTTCAAAACGCGGACTGTTTTCTGGTGAAAACACCGCAAAACGAGTATTACATAATCGACACGGGTAAATTTCCGTACACCAGTAAAAAACCTCAGGCCGCAATGACTATCGGCAAATACTTGAAAGACAACGGAATCCGTAAAATCAAAGCGCTCATCGTAACTCACTTCGACAACGATCATGCCGGCGGCGCTGCGTATATCGTTCAAAACTTCAAGGTCGGCAAGGTTTATGTAAACACAACAGACCAGAAAAGCGCAACCGCAGCAGCACTTTTCCAAGCACTGGATTTAACCGGAACACCTTTTGAAGTCGCACAGAACAACAGCCTAATAGACACCAACGGCTTAGAAATAAAACTTCTGCGCTCCGGCCTCGACAGCGAGAACGAAAATTCGGTACAAACTCTGATTACCTACAAAGATTTCGACGTTCTTTTCACGGGTGATGCGGGCGTTAAAGGCTTTGACGCGATAAAAGAACATCTTCCATCAGACATCGAAGTGCTGAAAGTCGGCCACCACGGCGCGAAAAACGTTACCAGCACCGAAATGCTTCAAACAATCAACCCGAAAATCGCGATTATCTCAACCGGCATAAACCGTTTCGGCCATCCGTCAAAACAAACTCTTGAAAACCTGCACGCGCAAGATGTAAAAGTTTTCCGCACAGACTACGACCACGCGGTAAAAATCACTACCGACGGGAATAAAATAAATACCTATACGTTTAACTCAAAGCGCAAAAAATTTATTAGTATTTATACTTACTAATCTCAACGAAATAATTTTCAAGCGCGACATAACCGCGGTAGATTTCGTTTGAAAGATTTACATAATGGTTTGCAGAGAGGAATTTTAATTCCTTAGTTCTGATTTCCAACAGTTCATCAGCGTCAGCTCGAAGCTTAGCATCAGGGCTTGCAGACCATTTTTGCAAAAGCGCCAGCTCTTCAAACATCTGTTTTACAGTCGTAAATTCAAGTGTATTGAAATCATATTTATCCAAAAGCGCCTGTTCAGTCTTTGTTATACGGCCGCTGAGCGCTTGGAATCTAAATACACGTTTGATAATAACATAATTATCAGCGAGTTTTTTATGAGAGAGCGGAATATTATTTTTAGCAATCAGCGCAGAAAAAGAACGTGATGTAAAAACATCATCAGCGTGTGAAAACGCACTTCGTTTGGTTAAATCCAACCCTGATCTATTTTCCAAAATTTCATCCATCATAAAAACTTCTCCCGTTTTCTTTCATCATAGGACAAGGAAAATTTTTAGGCTAGTATTCGTGGCAAATTTTTAACAAATTGTAAAATTTTTGTGTACAACAACCCATGTTTAAACTACATTATTATAAGAGGGGAATTTAGACATGGCATTTACAAAAGAAAGAAAAGATTTTAATAAAAACGTTAACCCTGATACGCTTCCACCGCAGAGTATTGAGGCAGAAGAAGCGGTTCTCGGGGCAATTTTAAAACAGCCGAACGTACTCAACAAAGTTGTTGAAATGCTTCGTCCGGAATCTTTTTACATGCCAGCACACAGACATATTTATGAGGCGATGAAACACCTTTACGACTCGAACGAAAACATTGATATCGTATCTGTTTCCGAAACCTTAAACTATAATTCAAAACTCGAAAGCGTCGGCGGCCGCGCGTATATTAACGACCTGCTTGCAAACACGGTTACAACCGCAAACGTTAAATATTACGCAAAAATCATTATGGAAAACGCGATTAAACGCTCGCTCATCAGCGCAGGTTCCGAAATCGTTGCAAGCGGCTACGAGAAACAGGTTACAGTTGACGAAGCCCTAGACAGCGCCGAAAGATTAATCTTCGACATCGCGTCCAAAAAATCTACAACCGACCTCGTTCACGTTAAAGATATCGTTCTCGATACATATCAAAGAATCGAATACAACTACGAACACAAAGGCGAACTCACCGGCGTTGCGACAAAATTCTACGAACTCGACGCAATGACCAACGGGCTTCACAAATCCGACTTAATCATCATCGCGGCACGTCCTGCGATGGGTAAAACCGCGTTCGTTCTAAACATTGCACAAAACGTCGCAATTCAGTCAAAAGTTCCGGTCGCAATCTTCTCGCTTGAGATGTCAAAGCAACAGCTAATGCAACGTATGCTTTGTTCAGAAGCGGAAGTTGACACCCAACGTCTGAAAACCGGTAATATGCAAAGCAAAGACTGGGAAAAACTTGCAAACGCAATGAACGAGTTTTCTCAAGCGCCTATTTACATCGACGACACAAGCGGCTGTACGATTACCGACCTGCGCGCGAAATGCCGCCGTCTAAAAATGAAAGAAAAAAACTTAGGGCTTATCGTAATCGACTACTTGCAGTTGATGGAGGGTTCCGGCCGCGAAGACCGTATGCAGCAGATTTCTGCGATTTCGCGCGGTTTGAAAGTACTTGCAAGAGAACTTGATGTTCCGGTCATCGCGCTTTCACAGCTATCCCGTGCGGTAGAAAGCAGAACCGACAAACGCCCGATGCTCTCTGACCTTCGTGAATCCGGCGCAATCGAGCAGGACGCGGACATCGTAATGTTTATTTACCGTGACGATTACTATAAAAAAGTTGAGGAAGAGGGCGAAGAAGCGGCGGCAAAATCCGCCAACGGCGAATCCGAAATCATCATCGCAAAACACAGAAACGGCCCTGTCGGCAGCGTTAAATTGCTCTTCCAAGGCAATATTACGAAATTCAAAAACCCGATTAAAACTGACGCGTTCTAATGCTTGTCAGCGATTAAATTTTGTCCTATAATCAAGGCATGATTAAAAAGGTTTTACTTGTATTTACAATAGGTTTGGCGCTCAGCATTCAGACGGCTCAGGCCGGTATGATTTCTACGTGGAAAGAAAACAATCAAATCCGCAAAGAACTCAAAGCCACCGAACAAACGATTAAAAACTGTTTCGCACTCCAAACCCTATATTCAAACAATCACGATTACGAAAAGCTTAAAGAGTTTTACGCCGAAAACTACCGCAACTCAGACGCGTTCGACAAAAACACAACTTTTCAAATCATCAAAGAAAACTACGAGCTTTATCCTGATTTGAAAATGACAACAAAAATCAACAAGCTTGATATCAACGGGAAATACGCGACAGTTGATGTTTACGAGTATGCGGAAGCCAAAAATGTTAAGCGCGAAGAAATTGAACTAACAGGCAATCTCGAAGCTTTTGCGCACACGATTTATTATCTTGAAAAGTTCAACGACAAATGGCTTATCACAGCAGAACACGCCATTGAAGAAAACAACTCCATAATCTTTGGCGAAGCGCAATATCTTGATTTAAAACTCACAGCACCGTTTGTAATTCCGGCGGGCGAAAGCTATTCATCAACGCTTGTGATGAATAATCTTCCACGACAAGCGCTTGTTATGGGTTCAATCACGCAATCACCGGCGATTTTTCCGCTGAAAGAAGAGGACGACGACTCATACCGAGTCTTTGAAGACACCGAGTTAGAAAGAATTTTTATCGCTAACAAGAAAAACATTAACGAATACAATATCGCCTCAATCGCAATCACACGCGGCCAACCAAGACCAACAGGCGGAATAAAACTATATATGAGCGGTTTGGCGTTCTTGATGACAAGGGTAAATGTAATACCTGAAAATACACAAATGAAAGAGGTGCCAAATGAATAGCACAACAAAAACACTTTATTTCATAAGCCTTTTTGTATTTCTGGTTATCGTGGATTTGTTCCTTTCAAACCTGCTTGTACATAGTATGTCGCAAGGATTGCATTTCACAACACCTGTTTTGAAACTTCACTATCTTGAAAATACAGGCGCGGCGTTTAATATTCTACGCAATGCGCGAGAAGCGCTTATAATTTTTTCCTGCAGCGCTATCACGCTACTTTTTGTCTATGTGTTCAAGAACCTCGCTCGCCTAGGCGCATCAACTTTATTCTGGATTGCAATGCTTTGTGCCGGAACTTTCGGGAATATGCACGAAAGAATCACTATCGGCTGCGTTCGCGACTTTTTTGAACTTACATTCGTTAATTTTCCGGTTTTCAATATTTCAGACATTATGATAAATGTCAGCGTCGTAATCCTTGTGATAACAATACTTTTTAAAAAGGTGCGATAAGATGATTACGCTGACGGTGGATGAGAACAACGAGGGCAAACGCCTCGACGCATTTTTAGCCGAGGAGTGCGAAAACTTTTCGCGTTCTAAGGTTCAATCACTCATCAAATCAGGCGACGTAAAAATTAACGGCGGTGAGAAAAAACCATCCTACGCGCTGCGCGAAAACGATGTAATCACGCTTACTCTGCCAGAAGTCGAAGAAATTAAAATTGAGCCGGAAAACATTCCGCTTGAAATCGTTTACGAAGACGACAACATGGCAGTCGTAAATAAACCCCCCGGAATGCTTACGCACCCGACGATGCAGGAGCGCACCGGAACCCTTGTCAACGCGCTTTTATACAAGTTTGGGGACAATCTTTCTGACCTGAACGGTGACTTTCGCCGCGGAATCTTACACCGTCTTGACCGCAACACTTCGGGCCTTTTGATGATTGCTAAAAATAATGCAGCACATGAGTTTCTTGCCGAACAAATTAAAAACCACACAATCGAAAAGAAATACCGCGCAATCGTAAACGGCAACTACAAAGAGGATTATGAAGTTTTAGAGCTTCCAATCGGCCGCCACCCGAAAGTTACGCACAAAATGGCGGTTGTTCCTGACGGCAAGCCAAGCACAACGATTGTGAAAGTTCTTGAACGTTTCAAAGACGCGACATACGTAGAACTTACGCTAATCACCGGCCGAACACACCAGATTCGCGTTCACCTCGCGCACAAAAAACATCCAGTTTACAATGACACGCTATATGGCGGAACCGGCAAAGCCGCAACAGAAGAACAGGTTCTGCAATCCTATCACCTGAAGTTTACAAAACCGTTTTCTGATGAGATAATCGAATTAGAAATTCCGACGGATGAAAAAATCAACAAGGTACTGAATTATTTAAAAAATAAAGGGCATTAGTTATGAAAATATTTTTAACTCTTATACAAATTTTAGCCGCTGCATTAGTTGCATTCTGGGGCTGGTATTATTACCAGAACGGCACAGCATACATCGTTTACGGTGCGGCAGAATTCTTTACAGGTATCGTTTGGGGGATTGCACTCGTCGCAAATAACCTGAAAAACCAAGCGGGCAAAATCTCTGCAATTGAGCGCAAACAAGAAAAAGACGCAATAAATTCAACCGAAAGTCAGGCGAAAGTTAAAGTTTTAGAAGCCAAAATCCAAACGCTTGAAAAAGCACTCGAAAACGCCTTAAAGAGTAAGTAAAAATTTTATTTCCTCATCTTTTGTCATATTAGGATTTTTCAATTTTTCTCTCAAAACCGCGTCGAAAATTTCTGCGTACTGTTTTGATGGCTTAATTCCAAGCGCCAAAAGGTCGGCACCGGTTATAGAAATTTTTATATCTTTAATCTGCATAAAGCGTTGCACAGGTGCCTGCGCAACCCAAACGGCATATAATGCGCGCGTTTCAGCAGCAACAGCGCTAAAAGCTTTATAAATCTCAAAATCATCACCGAGCGACGTTGATTTCAAGGTTTCAAAATCACTCAAGACACGCTGTTCTTGTTTAGTAAGTTCCAAACGTGACAAATCCGCGCCGCCTGCGTAGACTATCCACGGAGTTTCGACGCCAAGTGGCGCAATCACCTCAGGAACATTTACCCTCGGGCGTTCAACCGTAACAGGAGATAAAAGTTTATAAATCCCCCCGTCATAAAAACGTTCAAAAGCCTCCTGCGAGTTGAGATTAAATGTTTCCATCACCTCTTTTTTTATGCGTTTGAAACACATATCATAATTGATATTTGCAAGATATTCCTCTTGAAGTCTTTGCGTATTTGATTCCAATGCAAACCCGAAGCGCACAGAAAACTTCAGCGCACGAATAATCCGCGTAGGGTCATCAATAAAACTTCTCTCGTGCAGAACACGCAAAACTTTCGCCTCAATATCAGCAAGCCCGCCGGTATAATCCACGATTTCGTCGGTTTTAACAGATTTTGCAAGCGCATTTACCGTAAAATCTCTGCGCAAAACATCTTCTTTAAGCGAACAGCCGATTTTATCAACAACCGGAAGATGACCGGCACGCGGATATGTTTCGCTTCTAGTAGAAGCAAAATCGACTTCAACGCCATCGACATTCACACGAACAGTTCCGAAATCAGGGTTAACCCGAACAACTTCTCCGAACTTTGCACAATGTTCAATCGCGTTGCCCTCAAATACAATATCCACGTCAAAACTTTCGCGGCCTAGCAGTTCATCGCGAACAACCCCGCCGACAAAATAAAGTTTTCCCGTATCATCAAATATTTTCATACTTAAAGCATAACACAAAAAGGAGCTTTCGCTCCTTTTTAACGATTTATACAGCGTACATAATACCCCATACCGTCACGATCAGACGGCATACTCGTTCCTGAAGCAAAACTCTGTAACCAGGCCTGTCCATTTGAAGCAATTGCCCCCGACCAATAATAGTCACCAGAAATCCCGACAAGCTGCATATTATAATAAATTGCTCCAAGCTCCTGTAAATTAGGCAACCTGCTATCAGGATTTTGAGCGGTACAGGCTGCACTCGCATTAATCTGCTTTACACGGTTTGGAACATTCGCCGTAACAGGCATTGGCGCAACAACAACTGAATCTGTAGGATAGAACACAGTTATAAACCCGATATCTTTACCCACAGTATTAGGCCCCTTTGTTCCATTCAAATCATACACAAAATTTGCGCAAACTCTCGAATGAATCATATACATTTCAGCTGTATCTAATGCATCACGACACGCAGGGTAATAATAAACTAATATACTCTCACCATTTGCGGTTTCGAAAGCGCCAGCATTAATTTCAAAAGAATTTACACCATAATTGGCAAAAACGCTATTTAATCCTGACAATTTTGTTATTCCGCTTAAACTTATCCCCCCTCCGGCATTCATAGGGTTAATTTTAGAGGGAATACCACAGTCCTCGAGGTGTTCAACGTCACATATATTATTAATTTTAAGAACTTTTGATAATCCATTCGTAATAAAAGTTTCTGCTGCTGTATCAATTACGGACTGAGAATCCGTTCCTGCAACGATCTTCCCATAGCCATTTAAAGAGGGCATTAGTGAAATTGCCTGCGAAAATCTTGCATAAAGCGCTTTACGCTGCGTGTTCCATGTACGCTCGTTAATGTTGCCTGTCA
>JAMPIJ010000028.1 GCA_023662905.1 Fusobacterium sp. | reverse complement strand
TCCCGCTCAGCGGGTTCACTATGGCGGAGATACTCCTGTCATTAACAATTATTGGTGTAGTTGCTGCAATAACTTTGCCGAGTTTAACGGGCAACATTAACGAGCGGACGTGGAACACTCAGCGAAAAGCGCTTTATGCGCGATTTAGTCAAGCAATCGCCTTGATGCCTGCGTTGAACGGATTTGGAATCGGAACAACCGATAATGACACTATCAGTAATGCTGCGCAAACCTTTATTACCGGCGGTTTGGCCAATGTTTTGAAAATAAACAACATTTGTGACGGCGAACATCTTGCAGATTGCGGAATCCCAAGCAAATTGATTGATATGGCAGGTTCTACGCATAGTACATTCCCTGCGACAATGACAGCTTTAAACAGTATGATGACTAGTGTTGACTTGAACCCGAATGATCCTAGTAATCCGGAAATTTATAATCAATTGAACACACAGGCTGCAGCGTTTGAAACTCAAAACGGTGAATCGATTGCCGTTTATTATAATCCGTCTTGCCGTCCGGATTTGGCTGCAACAACTAGATTAGATGGTATGCAGGCGAAAATTTGTGCCAATTTCATCTATGATTTGAACGGAACTAAAGGGCCGAATACTGTTGGTAAAGATATCGGTTTTATAACAGTTCTTTATCCTACAGATAGTGTCGTTGTTGCGCCAATGCCGCATGTAAATGCTGGCAAGGCAGGGCTTTCGTTGGAAGATGGTACAAAATATTGCACGCAGCTTGATAGTGAATACCGTGTTCCGAATAAAGACGAGGCGGCAGCGTTATTTGTTAACAAAAATATAATAGGCAACCTGCCTGCTGGTTGGTTAACAACATCAAGTAAAGGTCTGGAAAATAATGTTTTACGAGTCTGGACTCAGTCAACCTATACCGGAAACCGTGTTTTAACCGGTGACGGTGCGGGACAAGATAATTACGTTAGATGTGTAAAACGATAAGCATTAAAAAAGGGCGGGATTTTTAATCCCGCCCTTTTGGTTTTATTAATTATAACGCGCAAGCTTGGCAGTTGCAAGAAAGAGCCGCTTTCGCTTCTTCTAAACGAACTTTGATACGTCCGTCTACCGCAATGCCTTCGCCTGTTTTTTCTGAGATTAACAATGGGTTGATATCAAGTTCGTCGATGAATTTGAAGTCATTAACGAGTTGTGATAATCTCAACAATGTTTCTTCGATTTGATCCATTTGAGCAGGAGTTGTTCCTCTTGCACCTTGGAGAAGTTTGTATGCTTTAACTGATTTAATCATATCTTTAGCGTCCAAATCAGTCAAAGGAGCGATTCTGAATGTTACGTCTTTCAACGCTTCAACGAATACGCCGCCCAAACCGAACATCATCATAGGGCCGTATTGTGGGTCTGTTGCGATACCGCAAACCATTTCACGGTTGCCTTTTACCATTTCTTGAATGATTACACCCTCAAGACCTTCGATTAAGCCTTTTTCTGTTAATTTAGCGATAAGGTCTTTGTATTCAGCGCGGAGTTGTTCTTCTGATTGAATGTTTACTCTTACGCCGCCTACGTCGGTTTTGTGTGATGTTGTTTTTGAAGTCATTTTCATTACAACAGGGTAGCCGATTGAGTTACCGAGGGTTGCAACTTCTTCTTCATTTGTTGCTAAACCGTATTTGCAAGCGCGGATTCCGTATGCTTGAAGAACGTCGATTGATTCTAAAGTTGTTAATTGGTCGCGGCCCTCAGCAAGTGAAGCTTTAATGATTTTTTCAACTTTTTCTCTATCAACATCGTAGCAAGGAATTTTGCCGGCAGGTTGAGCCATCCATTGACGTTGTTGGTCAAGTCTTGCGAATGCTTCTGCTGCTTCTTCTGCGTACATATAGAATGGCATGTTAACATCCATATTTGAAATTTCTGTGAAGAAGTTGCTTGTTGTCATAAATACGCCAACGATTGGTTTTGATGGGTTTTTAGCTTTGATTTCCATCAATGCTTTTGCAACATCGATGTCTTTCAATCCTAAGAATGGCAAGTAGATTACCATAATCATATCAACGTTTTCGTCTTTAAGAACTGTTTCTAAAGTTTGTTTGTAGTGTTCGATAGGAGCTGAAGCAATCATATCGATAGGGTTTTTAACAGACGCAGCTGATGGCAAGAAGCTTCTGAGTTCAGCTTTTGTTTCGTCTGTAATTTGAGCCATTTGCATACCGCTTTCGCAGATTGCGTCAGTTGCCATAATACCAGGGCCGCCTGAGTTTGTAACGATTGCTACGCGGTTGCCTTGCGGAATTGGGCAGTTAGAGAATGCTTTTGCGTTTGCAAAAAGGTTTTTCAAAGAGAATTCTCTGATAACGCCTGATTGTTTCAATAACGCTGCTGCTGCTTTGTCTGCGCCTGCAAGTGAACCTGTGTGAGAAGATGCAGCGCTTGCACCTGCTGCTGAACGACCAGCTTTAAGAGCTAAGATAGGTTTTTTCTTAGTGATTCTTGAAGCTAATTTGCGGAAGTTAGCAGGGTTTTGGATTGATTCCATGTATAACAAAATTTGTTTAACGTCATCATCGTTTTCCCAGTATTCAAGCATTGTTTCAGCGTTAACGTCAGCCTGGTTACCGATTGAAACGAATTGAGCGAAACCTAAGTTAAGGTCTTTAAGGATGTTCAAAATACCGCCGCCGAGAGCGCCTGATTGAGAAACGAAACCGATGTCGCCGCGGATTGGCAAACTTTCAGCGAAAGTTGCGTCCATAGAAACTTCTGGGTTAGTGTTCAAAACGCCCAAGCAGTTAGGGCCAACACATCTCATACCGTATTCGCGAACTTTAGCGAGTAATTGTTTTTCCATTTCAGCACCCTCGTGGCCGGTTTCTTTGAAGCCTGCTGTGATGATGCATAAGCCTTTAATGCCTTTTGCGTGGCATTGATCGATTGTATCTAAAACGAATTTAGCGTTTACAACGATAACAGCCAAATCAACTTCCCCAGGGATTTCAGCGATAGAAGTGTAAGCTTGGAAGCCCTCGATTTCTCCGCCTTTAGGGTTAACAGGGTAGATTTTACCGTTAAATTTGTAATCTCTTAATCTTTGCATAATTTCAGAACCAATTGTCTTAGGTTTTGTAGACGCACCTACGACTGCGATTGATTTTGGTTTCATGATTTTGTCTAAAACGTTCATTTTTTCGCCTTTCTTTTTATTTAACTGTTTTTTACTGTTGTGTAAATCTTTTATGAGTAGCCGTTTGTAATCCATTCGCGCACACGGAATTTTGCGCCAAGGCTTGTGGCTATTTTTTCACATTCTTCAAGGTCAAGGTGTCTGCCCTTGTAGTTTTCTACGACGCTTGCGGTTGTTGAAATTCCGGCGTCGGAGCAAGATTTGATGAAATCTTTTACGGCATCGAATGCGCCTTGAATGTTCGGCTGTGAAAGCTCGTTGTACTCTTCTTCTGTTGAGGCGTTGAGGCTGATTGAAATATCGTCGATTAACGGTTTCAACTCTTCTGCAACGTTGCGTTTATAAATAAGGTTTGCGTGTCCATTTGAGTTCACGCGGATTTTTGTGTTTGGATAATTCTTGCGGATGTAAGCGGCAACTTCTTTTAGAAGTTCAAGTTTCAACAATGGTTCGCCGTAGCCGCAGAAAATTATTTCGTTTAATGAATGATTTTTACCTGCATCCAGTTGTTTTTTTATTGTGGCTTCAAGCTGTTCGATGACATCATTTGCACTGAAAACTTCTGTGTCAAGCCACATTTCTTGCCCGCAAACATCGTCTTTGTCCTGACGCAGGCAGAATATACATCTGTTTGTGCAGTTATTAGTCAAATTAATATAAATTTTATCGTCTAGTAAGTAAACAAGAGTATTTGACATTTATTTGCCACCTTTTTTAAATAAATTATCTCACGCACAAAAAGCGTGGTCAAGCATGAGTTACTGTTAAAAAATGTAAAATTTGCTAAAGTTTTCGGGATGTATTCCGATAAATTAGTGGTAGTGAAAGGTAAAGTATGACAATTCAGGGGAATACGTTAATTATTAATCAGATTTGCAGTAGAAGCGGTTTGAGCGGAACGGCGCTTGAAGCTTTGCGTGTTCGCTTGAGTTCAATGTCAGAACAACAGCTTCAGGCTGAGTTAAGACGTGTTATAGCCGGGGGGGGGGGGGGCTTTTCGGAACTTGATTTGGGCGTGACTGTCGAGCGAACAGCAGTAGCCAATGAACTTCCTGCCGCCGAAAGATTAAAGTTGCATGAGGCGCAATGTAAGGAAGTTGCGATTCAAGTTATAGATGAAAATATCACTGAGGCTCATTCAATTTTTAACTCACAGCATTTAGGCGCGATTTCAGGTGCTTATGATGATTCAAAGGGCGAAGATAATAAACTCGCGACTTCTAATGTCAAAAAGGTTTTGGATTATCAGCAGGCCGGTATGATTCAGATGATAGAGGCAAAGAATAATAATTTAACCCGCCGCGCCTATTATGAAGAAAATAAACAGCGTATAAAAGATATGATTTTAACGCGTTTGACTGTTCTTGAAACTCCGTCAGGTGTAAAGTTTATCGATGAATATCGCGGTAAATATTCCCGTGAACAACTCAAAGAGATAATAGAAAGTTTTGTTGAACGTATTTGTTCTGATGCAAATATGGAAAAGTTAAAACAGATTCAGAAGCAATTTGTTACTTTTTCTACAGTTGATGAGTTGAATGCGTTGAGTAATTTCGTAACCAATGCAAAGGATTATAACGAAAACGGTCGTGATATAACGATAAATATGCACGGCGGTGAGGGTAAACCACAGAAAATAAAAGGCCCTGATAAGGGGCTTATTCCGTCTTATTGGGATAGTGCAAAACCTATAACGTTTGAAGAGGTTTATAATCTTGAGCGCGGTACGGAATATTCGCAGTATGCCGTTGAGCATTACACGCAAACCAAAGCTGAGATGGAAACTGTTGTGAATGCTTTTAATAAAAAACAACAGTTTGTAGATTTTACAGATAATTTAAGAAAAGAAGAGATTCCGGCTGACGCAAAATCTCAACGAATTCTGGATGGATTCGCGGAATTCTATGCGCTTTCAGAGGATGGCGGTCGGGAACAATTACAAAAGATTATAGATAAATCTAACTTGCCTGTTCTTCTTGATGAAAACGGAATTAATCTTTCCGCGTTCACAACAGAAGACGCGAAAACAAGAGCATTGAATTCCTTATTAAAAATTGCGGCACAAGAAAAAGAAAAGGATTTTGAAACTTTTTTAGGCGGTAAGAGTATTGAAGAATATCAGGCTTCTATGGAGGAGGCTGCAAAAGCCTTACTTGGCGAAGATAATGCGCAAATGCTTGCGGATGCGATGAAGAATGATAATATGACTGTGATTCAGCGTTGGACGGGCAATGCGTCAATGGTCGGTATGGCTCTGACGGTTGTTGGCGGAATCCTATGTTTTACCCCTGCGGCTCCTTTAGGTGCGGCAATGGTGACAGTCGGTAATACCGTTGCTATAGGCGGAATGGTCGCCAAAACAGGTCTGGGCGTAGCGGATTATGCGACAAAAGATGTTCAAACCGCAGAAGAGTTAACAGAATTATCAAAAGATTTTGTAATGGATGCCGGCGGGTTTATAATAGGTATGGGCGCGGGTAAAGCTGGCATGCAGGCGTTTTCTAAACTCATTGATAAAAAACTTGTTGCCGTATTCGGTCAGCAAATTTCTGCTGGAAATAAAGCACAGGCCTTAAAAACAGTATTTACAAACCCTGAATATTTAAAAAGTTTTATGACAGCCGGCGGCGCAAAACTCGGAACAGATTTTATGATTTCCTACGCAGGTGACCTTGCAATGATGGGTGTGCTTGACACAAGAGATGATTGGCGTTCATTGTTACAAGCAAACCTCACCGGGGTTCTTGTTGGTATGTCCGGTGATGTTAAAGAAGCCGCAGGGGTTGGAAAAGTTAAACCAAATAATAATATTCTGCGTGGTTTGACATCAGAAGAAGACGTATTGCTTCAACGTGCAAGGAGCGAAAATCCTGCCAGTGTCGTTGAGGGTAAGATTCGACGTGAATGGCAGCGTGCGGATTTGCAAACCGGTGTTCGCGATTTAGAACAGCCGCTAATCGTAGCTGATAAAGATGGCAAAGCTAGATTGAATTTGCCGGAAACTGACGAGCCGTTGCCGGTTGTGAACGATGAAGTTACAGGTTTGATAATCAAAGGCAAATTAAACGAAACTCTGACACGTCGTTACGATGAAATGGGCAAAGTTTTTAATGATATTATTTCAGAGAATTCCGCTGAAATCAAAAAACTTGCGTCCGAATGCAAAAATGACAAACAAAAATTCGCAGACGGTGTCGTTAAAATTTTAGCAAGAGAATTTGGACTTGAGGGCTTTGAACCACAAATTAAACTTGCAGATGATATGACTGGTGGTGCTGCAGACTGGTACAATGGCACAATTCTGATTGATAAAAATATTACGAATGCCAAAAAATTAACCGGAATAATTTCGCACGAATTTGTCCACATGCTTCAACTCAGGGACGTTATTGCTCAATATGGCGAAGCGGGTGTTCGTGAGATGATAATGAACGACAAAACTATTCCTGCTGCAGATAAAGAAGCTAAGATTCAATCTGCGTTAACTAATCCATATAATAAGCATTTATTAGAAAGTTATGATTTGCAACGTGCAGAAACCGGCACTGTGAATGATTATGTTCGCCGTGTTTATAAGGAAGAGTTTACGAATACTGTCGGCACCGATAATATGGAAGCTTATACAAATCAAGCAATTGAGCGTGAGGCGTATAATTTAGGCAGCAACAAACTCGGTGATAACGTTCGCGGTGTAGATGATGTTGAGATTGAACAGGCTGACTGGGCAGTTGAAACCCGTGAAGTTCATAAAGGTTTTGTCGTGAACGAGGACGGTTCCATTACAATGCTTCCGGCAGGAATAGAATACTCTGAACGCTTAAAAAACATGTCAAAAGAGGATTTCGTTGAAGAAGTTATAAAATTGATAACTCAAAACGATGATAAGATTACTAAAGAAGAGTTAAACGATTATAGAAATAGCGAAGAAGCTGTTGCTATATATGATTCATTCAAAAAACATCCAGATTTCTGGGCTGAACTTCTTGAAAAGAATTCGGATGGAACTTTCCGTTGGAGTGGTGAACATAAATATCGCGAAATGTATGATTTAGTTAACGCTGTAATGGATGGAAAAATCAGCGAAACTAAAGAAATTATGGATAATATGCGTTCGCTGAAATCGGTTTATAATTATATTGATGCGGCAATCAGTGGTGAGAATGTTGACACCAAACTGGTTGGATTTAGTCCGAGAAAAATTGCGTTGTTGAAACAGCTTGTTGAAGATAAACGTGACGATTTGGTCACCGATTCAGAATCTGCTACACCTTATATCGTTCGTACAATGCTGTCGATACAAAAAGATTCTGATATCGATTATCTTATGAAACTTTCAAAAAACTATGGCTGCACAATCGAGGATGGTTCTACGGTTTTGCACGCATTGAAAACTGACAATCAACGTGCGAATATTGAATCATTGCTTGTACGAACTTCTGATATGAAAGTTAAAGACTTAGCAAATATTGCACAGATTATGGAGTACCCCGGGGCAAAAGAACGTGTCGAAAATATTCTCAAAATGGAAGATTCTTCTGCCAAAAATGAACAGCTTGAAATGTTGGCTAACAGGTATTTACTAGGCAAGAAAGAGGCGGAAATTTTAACAAATTACAGACTTTTTGAGTATAATCAGCTTTCAATTGATAATATTCGACGTTTAGCCTATCAAGAACCGGAAGTGCTTGACAGGCTCGTTGAACGTAAACTGCTTGAAGCTTCTGAGCTTGATGGTGAACAGATTATAAGACTTATGCAATTTGAGGATAAAGGGTATTCTGTTTATGAAAAACTTCAGGCCGAAAACGGCTTGAGTAAGTCAGATGCATATGAAATATTAATGAGAAACTATAACATTGTTAATCAGTTTGATGAACTGGGATTGGGCAGATTCAAAGGCCTTAAAACGGTTGACGATTGGAAAGAGTTGAGTTATGCCTTATACGGCGCGACATTAGATAACTTTAAAGCTCGTAGCGCAGAACTTGCAAAAGCTGAGCATTTGAGCGGTGAGGATATAGCTGAACTTTGTCGTGGAATTTCAGCAGAAGAGTGGCCACGTGTTGTAAGAAGAGGTTTGCTCGAAAATAAAAATCTTAACTCAGGGCAAATTAGAACCTTAGCAGGCATTAATGAAGAATTGTATTCAAGAGTTTTAGAGTTGGATGTTCTTGAAAAAGTAGATTCTAATGATTGGCTTGATACAATTTTAAGACAGCCTAAAGCTGTATGCCAAAGATATTTTAATTTGAAAGATAATCTTCCGAACGGGCTTACTAAAGATAAAATAGATACTCAGGCTCTTCTTCACCTCGCTAAAATTCCGCCAGAATCTGTTGAAAACGTGTGCAAGTTCCTAACTCTTGAATGTAAACGTGATTTTAAAAATAAGCTAGGTGTTGGTGAAATTGACACTCTATTGTACGATTTTGAAGCCACAATAGCTGAAAAACCTGAAGTATTGGATAAAATGCTTGAGTTCGCGGATATGAAAATTCTTGAGGAACAGGGCGCAAGGCAGTTGAACATAGGGGAAATACGCGAACTTACTCAATTATATATCCCGACATTATATCCATATAGAAACGATGCGGTTCCTATGTTTGAAAAAACAATGGAAATTATAACAAATCCACAACGTAATCAGAAAAATCTGAGAGTTTCGGTTTCAGATGCTGATGAACTTTCTAAATTTATCCTGAATAAGGCTTACGATGTTGAGTCAACTCAGGCTGAGAGAAGTGCATTTGTTGATGATTTATTGTTTATTCCGGAAAGAGGTTCTGAACAGCTTTCGCCAAGTTTTGTACAGCAACTGGCCAGAGATTTTAGAACCGCTGACAGACTTGCTGAATATAAAGAATTTCTATTTAGCGCTGCAAGAAAAAATGCAGGTGCAAAACAGCTTACATCCGATGAGCTTAGTGATTTGTTTGCGGATTTTGCGGACAGAAGAATTGATGTTGAACAATGTAAAAAACTTTTGTTCGTTGAGGAACGAGGCGAACAGCAGTTTACAGGAAAAGATTTGCAGAAATTAGTAGAACTTTCAGCAGAAAAACTCGCAAAAATTGAAAAATACTACCATGTTGATGGCCGAAATGTACAGTTCTCAGGATTTGACTTGAATAGGTTTGCATCTTTAGACGAGGCTCAGTTTGCACGTCTTGATAGATTGTTAGCTCTGGAAAATAGTGATAATATTAAAGGCGCAACTTTGAAGTCAGCTTGTCAGAATCTGGATGATGTACAGTTTGAAAACTTTATGAACCTAAAATCTGAATATCCAAACGCAGATTCGGGTACGCTTTCAAGTATGGCTAAATTAAAAGGACAAGAACTTGAACAGGGACGAATTTTGTTTAGACTGAATAAAGGGCTGTCATCAGAGCAAATTGTACGTATGGCACGATTGCAACCTGCAAGCTTCGATAGAGTCGTTGGGTATTTAGAGGCCGGTAAACGTCCAGATATCGCAGAAGCGTTAGCAAAATCCGATGATGTTAAAATTGAAGAAAAGTACGATAAAGCAATCGCTGACGCCAAAGCAAAACGCAATCAGTTGAAATCCGGTCTTACAGATTTGACTGATGAGAATATTGATATTTTCTTTGCGCAACATGCACCGGCAATCATTACAACGATTGATATGCTTGGACTCCCGACATTTACTCATTCATATACATCAAAATTGAATGGCGTTGAAAAGTTGGCTAAAACTGTTCAAACATTGCAATATCGTCTGTCTGCGGAAGATTTTGCTCGTTTGAAACAAAATCTTGCTGATAAAAGTATTGAGCCGCAGGATAAAATCGCTAAACTTCAAGCTATAGGTTCGCTCAGAGAACATTTGACAGAGGCTGAACTTAAAGAATATATTGACCTTATTAAGCCTAACACCCCGACAAAAGCCGAAACAAAACTTGCAAAAGAAATTTGGGCTAATCCTAAAGCAAGATTTGACGATAAATTCGCTCAATTCTGCGAAACTTTTGGTATTGACCCGACGAATAAAAAAGTTATTGATTTCTTTGAAAAACGTGCCAGTGTTAACGCTAAAGGCTACAAGATTCTCAACGGAATAAAGGAAAACGAAGTCGCAAAACTTCTTGAAATTGAGGTCGTTAGAAAACGTAATTTGCGTGAATGGAACGAGGCGCTCGATAAGAAAATTTTCGAAACGATAAATGTATCCTATTCACCTGAACTTTCTGCAAAACTTCACCTGACCGATAACAAATATCTTGAACAGATTTTATCCGCAAATGATGCGTTCAAGGATAATTTTGGTGAACTCGTTGATGAACTTGTCGCACATCCTGACATGTCAATTCGTGATGCATTTAATCAAATGCCGCACAACCTCGAAACCCGACGTCAGTTTGAAGAATTTGGAATTAACTACGACAAATGGGTCGATGCAGATGTAAATTCATATAGAAGCGTTAAGGTTTCCACAAACGCCGAAAAAACAAAACAAGCGGCAATTGAAAACCTCGAAGCCGACTTTAATGACCCTGCATTCAAGGCTATTCCACAGGCAGAAACTAAAAAGATTTTTGATGCGCTTGAACAACTTGGAATTAAAGTGATTACCAAACAAGAACCACAATACGATATTGATGGCTTTATTACCGGTTACAAAGACGTATCCCGCTTGTACGAAAACGATGCACCTATTGAATTTGCGCGATTACCAAAAGTTATTTCTGCGATTAAAAAAGTTATGAACGAAAATGATTTTTGGACGAAATCTTCCAACGATACCGCGCTTAACCAAAACATCGAAACTGTTTACAACCATATTATGAAACTTCGCGATGCAGAGATTACGAACGCCGCAAAACTCAAAGACGATGAAGTGACTGATATTGAGGTTCACAAAACCGATATGAACAATGTTGCGCACTCTCTATTCCTCGGCAACCACGGCGCTTGTTGTACCGCTGTAGGCTCCGGCTGTAACCAGTTTGCTGCGCCGAGATACAGTATGGATAAATGTATTTCCGCCATCGAAGTTATGGACGGCAAGGATTTTGTCGGAAATACAATGTGCTATTTCGCAAAAGTTGACGGTGAACTCGCACTCGTCCTTGATAACATTGAACTTAACGGCAAGTATCAATTCAACGATAAAATCCGTGACACATTTATGGATTATGCAAAACAGCTCTGTGAAGAAGTCGGCAAGCCGGATATAGCGATTTATGCAGGCCCTTATCGACATAAGTTAAATATGACACCATACGAAACCGCACAGCATGACATTACTATTATAGGTTCAACCGGCGGTGATGCAACTTATATTGACTTTGTAACAGGCAGATATGTAATTGATGGTCAACGAGTCAGTAATGTGAATTTGTTTAAAATTAGATAACTTGTGGTATAATAACAGCCGAAAGGTGGTTTATTAATGCCGCAAGTTAAAATATCTGTAATCGTACCTGTTTATAACGTCGAGAAGTTTCTTCCTGAATGTTTAGACAGTTTGAAGAATCAAACTCTATACGAACTTGAATTTATTTGTGTAAACGATGGTTCACCTGACAATTCACTGGATATTTTAAATCGTTATGCAGCAGAGGATGAACGATTTATTATTGTTTCACAAGAAAATGGCGGTTTGAGTGCGGCGAGAAACACCGGTCTTAAATATGCGAAAGGTGATTATATTTATTTTATCGACAGCGATGATTTGATTGCACCGGAACACCTCGAAAATATGTATAATGCGGCCGTTAAAGAAGATGCTGACATGGTTGTTAATGAAAATTTTGTAACATTTGTTGATACTGTTCCTGTCAATGCGGGGGGGGGGGACTTTCCCTGACGGAGTTTACGAGGTTACGCCGGAATATATTTTGCAGCGTCACAAAAACGTTACGGTCTGGACAAAGTTATACAAAAAAAGTTTGATTATAGATAATAATATCTCGTTCCCTATTGGGCTTATTTACGAAGATCAGTATTTTTATTTTGCGATAATGCCTTATGCAAAAAAAGTTGTCCAGTGCAATACTGGCATGTACTATTACCGCCAGAGCGCGGGGTCAATTATTGCAAAAGCTAAATCACAAAAACGCTGTTATGATATATTTGAAATTTTTGAACGCATTTACAATTTCTATAAAGAGCGCGGTTTGCTTGGCAAATTCTATCTTCCTTATGAATTATTAATATACAGAAGTTCGCAGGTAGCTGATTACAAAGAGTTCCGCGCCAAAACGATAGAACTTCTTGATAAATTAGGGCTTAGCCAAAAAGACGCAAAGCAGGCTAAAAAATGCAAGTTGCTTTTGGACTCGCCAAATCTGTTTATCTACAGAATAAACAAACTACTTAAATTTTCTCATCATTGATTTAGCGCGGTTAAGGGCGTGGTTTCCAAGTTTGCCGTTATGCCCCATAACTTGTTGCAAACCTTTCATACCTTTCATGTTTTTCATCATTTTGCCCATATCAGGCATACCGCCGCCAAAGTTGCCCATTT
Organism: Fusobacterium sp.; assembly: GCA_023662905.1. Taxonomy (GTDB): domain Bacteria; phylum Cyanobacteriota; class Vampirovibrionia; order Gastranaerophilales; family Gastranaerophilaceae; genus Gastranaerophilus. Next base: position 2,128 of record JAMPIJ010000028.1, on the reverse strand, counting down.
TGCCGAACATGTTTTTCATATCTGACATTCCGGTCATCATCATACGCATTTGTTCAAATTGTGTCATAAATTGGTTGATTTCAACCAGACTGATTCCGCAGCCTTTTGAAATACGTTTTTTGCGGCTTGTGTCGATGAGTTTTGGGTTAGAACGCTCTTCAGGTGTCATACTTTGTATGAAGACTTCAAAACGTTTGAATTGTTTTTCACTTTCGTGTGTAAGTTTTTGTCTGTCGTCGCCTGAAATGTTCAGACCCGGAATCATGCCGAGAATGTTGCCAAACGAACCAAATGCGTTCATCTGTTTTTGAAGCTTTAAGAAATCGTTGAATGAAAACTCGGATTTTGCAAGTTTTTCTTCAAGTTCAAGCGCCTGTTTTTCGTCAAAAACTTCCTGCGCTTTTTCAACGAGAGAAACGATGTCGCCCATGCCGAGAATTCTTGTTGCCATACGGTCAGGGTGGAAGTCTTCTAGCGCATTAAGTTTTTCACCTGTACCAGTTAACTTGATTGGCTTTCCTGTACAGTGAACAACGCTTAATGCCGCACCACCGCGTGAATCGCCGTCAAGTTTTGTTAAAACTAAACCTGTAAGCCCCAGTTGTGCGTCAAAGTTTTCGGCTACGTTTACGGATTCTTGACCAACCATTGCGTCGATTACAAGAAGTTTTTCGTCTGGATGGAAAATTCTGTCGATTAAAAGCAGTTCGGCCATCATTTCGGTGTCGATTTGCAAACGGCCGGCTGTGTCAAGGATTAGAGTATCGAAATTGTTGTTGCCGGCATGCTCGATTGCCTGTTTAACGATTTCCTGAACATCAGTGCTGCCATCAATTGTGAAAACTTCAACTTCGCATTCTTGGCCGAGAGTTTTTAACTGGGTAATTGCCGCCGGACGGTAAACGTCACAGGCTACAAGAAGCGGTCTGCGGTTCTCTTTTTTTAGTTTGATTGCAAGTTTTGCAGAAGATGTTGTTTTACCAGAACCCTGCAAACCTAACATCATTATTAAACTTGGTTTAGATTTGAATTCCAGAGGTTTAAGTTCTTTACCAAGAAGCTCAACGAGTTCGTCGTTGACTATTTTGATTAATTGTTGGGAAGCGTTTACGCCTTGAACAATATTTTCGCCCTCAGCTTTGTCGCGAATTGACGAAATAAATGATTTTACAACACGCAAGTTAACGTCAGCGTCTAAAAGCGCACGGCGAATTTCACGGAGCGCGTCCTGCATATTCTCCTGTGTTAATTCTTTCGCGCCGGTATTTCTGATGATTTCCTGTAATTTAGAACTTAAACTGTCAAACATAATTAAATGATAGCATAAAAACGCATAGTGACAAGGGTTGTGAGCGAGTAAAATTTTTACAATCTTCAAATGGAGTATAAAATTTGAAAAATCTCATAAAAACGGATGATTACAAATTGGGGTAGATTGAGTAATATAAAACCATACTCCTTAGAGACTAAGATACACATATCCCTAATCAACAGCTATGCACCTAAAGTACATAGCTTTTTTTTATTCTAAAAAAGCAATTTTTCTTTGAATATTGTTTTATATATTATAAGAGGAAATTATAGGGATATTTGTTATGAAATTAAAACAATGTTTTAATGCGTTTACTAATTTAGCGAAGCGAACTCCTGTGGGAAAAAGAATCGCAACCGGCTGGAAAAATGGTAAAATTGATTTGCAGTTCCGGTTTAAAGGTTTAGATTCATCAGCTACAAAAGTTATGGAATCATATAAGCAATCCGTTAAATCACGCGGGTTGAATGTTGCAATGAGCATTCCGTCTGATAGCGAGTTTATGTCTGTTTTGAAACGTTATGCGCAAAAGAATAATTTCGCAGATGTTAATCTTGAAAATAAAAATACCGAAGAATTGTTAGAAATTATCTTGCAAAAGAGCGGGGTAGGGCCTTGTAAATTCGCTCAAATAGTTTCTTCTGATGAGCAAATAATGAGTAAGCTTTCGCCTAAAATGCAGGAAATAATCAAGAAAACCCAGTCTGAAAATCCGTTTAGTCGTACACTTCAGGAGGCTCAAGTTTACCTTGAAAATGCTTTGTGCTGTCCTCCTGCGGGGGGGGGGGGGAGGGAAGAAAAAGCAGTCAAGATACG
>JAMPIJ010000027.1 GCA_023662905.1 Fusobacterium sp. | reverse complement strand
AGTATCTCCGCCATTGTAAAGCCGGTTGAGGAACTCCCCCCCCCCCCTGCGCAAATCAATACGTTTCTTTTGTTCATAAGTTTCATCCTTTCTGTTTGTATTATGGAACATATTTCTTAATTAGTCAAGACTGATAACTCGGGGTGGCAAAAAAAAAGGGGGGACGAATCCCCCTTTGTCCTATTTCTAAGACAAGATATTTAACAAAAAATTTGTCATTAGTCAGTAGCCTGATTAGATTTTTTAGAGTATAAAACCGATTTTGCAGCTACTGAAGCAGGTTTTACAGCTGAACCATAAAATAAAACAGGATAAATATCCGTAATATCTTTAGATTCTACTGTACAATCTACCAATAAATTTCCTTCTTTTGCATTTCTACCATAAGTAGGAATCCAAAAGTTCTTATTTACAGCGCCTTTAACAGGTTGAGAGCATGCGATAACACGATTTGGCCCCGTTGGGCCGTTTACGTCTAAATACCCATAGCACGGGTTTGACTCTGAGCAATATGCTTGCGCAGGGTCATAAGTAAACACCATTCCGTCCTCAAGTTGAAACATACGTCCTTGATTTAAACCACCATTATCTAGTGAACGCCCGCCACAAAGGTCAGCTAAACCACCAGCCCCTTGGATTTTCTTAGAATTACTCACCTCCGCACCATCTTCAAGTCCAGAAAGAACAGGTCTTTTAGTCAAATCACTCGGTGCATCTTCAACAGCTACAGGCGAAGATGCTCCAGCAATTTTAGCCGAACCGGTAGTTGCTGCGGTACATTCTAACATTGCATCCGCAGGCAAAACTGCATAGTTAGTCAATTCATGTGAATTCTTCATATTCAAATTGTTTTGGAATAAATGGAATAAGGACGGAGTATCTCCATGTAAATCTTTATATGTATCGTCACCAGAAATTGAAGGAGTATCAAATCCTATTACATTATATTTATCAGTTGCACCACCGGCAGTACTATACAACGCAGTTGGATTGTCTTTTGCACCGTAAAAACCATTCGTACCGCTAAAATCATATCCCTCTGTCGCATAATTGGCAGACGCGGCCTGCGTCAAAACTGTAATACCTTTTTTAAACCCCGTTCTAAACTGAGCGCCCGCAGTATTGGCCATAAAGGTTGGGATTGTCATTGCGGCTACAACACCAATAATCGCTAACGCAATCAAAACTTCCGCAAGAGTAAACGCATAACATTTTTTAGTGGCTATTTCGCCATTTTTAAGGCGGTTAAGCGCCCCCCCCCCCCGAATTGGGATATACTAATCGCTTTGTTTTCTTTACTCATTTTTTTAATTCCTTTCTTTTTGACTCTTGCTTGTATTATGCACTATGTTTTAATTTTTGTCAAGATAATGTTTTTTCGTGCTAAAATACAGCTATGAACAGAATTGATTTTATTAACGCAAAAAGAATTGTAATTAAAGTTGGTACAAATGTTTTGAGGGGCGACGACGGACAGGTTTCACTGCCGCGCGTTTATTCATTTATCGAAGACATTTCCAAACTTGTCAAAGCGGGCAAGGAAGTAATTTTCATAACTTCCGGCGCAGTTGGTATGGGCAAGAAAAAGTTAGGCCTTAAAAGCACCGAGGGAATGGCGCTTAAACAAGCCTGTGCGGCTATCGGCCAGAGTAAATTGATGTCGATTTACGAAAACGGGTTCGATTCATACGGAATCATCGCGGCACAAATTCTTCTAACAGAAGACGATTTTTCAATCCGCAGCCGCTATTTGAGCCTCAGAATCACACTCAGCAAGCTTTTAGAGATGAAAGCCGTTCCGGTAATCAACCAGAACGACACTGTTTCTACGATTGAACTTCTCGAAACACGCAGCGAGAAGAAAGAAATCGCGTGTTTCTCAGATAACGATAAGCTTTCAGCGCTTGTAGCGAGCGAACTGGACGCGGATTTGTTGATAATCCTCTCCGACATCGAGGGCCTTTACGACAGCAACCCGAAAACCAACAAGGACGCAAAATTAATCCGCGAAGTCGACGAAGTAACAGAAGAAATCATGACACTTGCAAGCGGTTCATCCGACGGCGGCCGCGGCGGGATGATTACAAAACTCGAAGCCGCAAAACTCGTAACGCGTTTTGGCGGAAAAGTTCTAATCGCAAACGGCAAAATTCCGTTCATTATCAGCAAAATTTTTGCAGGCGCTGACGAGGGAACAATGTTCCTGCCGTCTGCCGAAACACTTTCTGGCAAAAAACGTTGGATTGGTTATGCGACAAATATTATCGGCAAAATCGTTGTCAACGACGGTGCAAAAGAAGCGCTTTTACAAGAAAAAAGCTTGCTTCCGGTCGGAGTTGTAGAGGTTCTTGAAGAGTTCAAAAAGGGCGATGTAATCTCGATTCTGGACGAACAAAAGCGCGAAATCGCACGCGGAATCGTAAACTACGACAGTCAGGCCTGCGAAAAACTCAAAGGCTGTCACTCAAACAACATCGCAGAGGTTCTCGGGTTCAAAAACTACGACGAAATTATTACAAGAGATAACATCACGTTATTATAAGGAGTTTCAACAATGGATTTTGTAAATATCGCTAAAGACGCAAAAGAGGCCTCCCTAAAGGTTGCTGCACTCTCAACAGAAATTAAAAATTCAGCACTGAATGCAGTTGCAGACGCACTGCAAGCCAACGCAGAAAAAATTTACGAAGCGAACCGCGCGGATTTGAAAGCCGCTGAAAAGCTCGTCGAAAGCGGCGAAATAACAAAATCCACTTTCAACCGACTTAAACTCGACGAAAACAAAATGCGCGATATGATTCAGGGGGTTCGCGACATCGCAAAACTTCCTGATCCTGTCAACAAAACTTTGTTAAAACGCGAACTCGATAGCGGCCTTGTTTTAGAAAAAGTGACCTGCCCTATCGGCGTTCTGGGCATAATCTTCGAGGCGCGTCCTGACGTAATTTCGCAAATCTCATCACTTGCGATTAAATCCTCAAACGCCGTGATTTTGAAAGGCGGAAAAGAAGCCATAAACACCAACAAAACGATAATGGACGTCATCAATGGCGCACTGGATAAAGTCGCAGGGTTCCCGAAAAACGTTGTGTCTCAGGTTTTCAGCCGCGACGACGTTGCCGAAATGCTCAAATGCGACAAATACATTAATCTGATAATCCCACGCGGCGGCAACAATCTAGTTAAATTCATCAAAGAAAACACAAAAATTCCGGTTCTCGGTCACGCAGACGGAATATGCCACATTTTTGTCGACGAAAGCGCAGATTTGGCACTTGCCTCACGCGTAATCATCGACGCCAAAACCCAGTACCCGAGCGCCTGCAACGCAGTCGAAACTCTTTTAATCCATAAAAAATTCCCGCACCGCGACGAATTATTGCAACGGGTTACAGCGGCTGATATCGAACTAATCCACAATCCTGACAGCTGGGCGTTTGAATACGGCGAAAAGAAACTTTCGGTGAAAACCGTTGATGGTGTTGACGAAGCTATTTCACACATTAACACCTACGGTTCAGGCCACACTGATTGCATTTTGACCCGCGACAGCTCAAACGCAGAAAAATTTATGAATCAAGTCGATTCCGCGGGCGTTTATCATAACGTTTCAACCCGTTTTGCCGACGGCTTCCGCTACGGATTCGGCGCTGAAGTCGGAATTTCGACGAACAAAACCCACGCGCGCGGCCCTGTCGGACTTGAGGGGCTTGTAATCTACAAATACAAACTACGCGGCGACGGCCAAATCGTCGACGACTACTCAAAAGGCGTAAAACACTTTAACCACAAGGACTTAATCTAATGACAAAAATCGGCGTTCTCGGCCTTGGCCTTATCGGCGGCTCAATTTTCAAGAAACTTCATGAACTCGGCTACGACGTAATCGGGATTTCCAAATCCCAGCAGGGTGAAGGCATATTTGCGGACATCGAACGGCTAAAAGACCGCGATCTTGTTTTTGTCTGTACCGCGATGAACAAATGCCTTGAAACGCTCGACAAATTAGAAGCCATCATGCCAGAAACCGCAGTTGTAACAGATGTTTGCAGCTTGAAAAGTTTTGTTTGTGAAAAAAAACGTCCTTACCGTTTTATCCCGTCGCACCCAATGGCGGGAACCGAACACAAAGGGTTCGAACACTCTTTTCCGGAACTTTTTGCAGGTGCGAAATGGGTTCTGACGCCTGTTTTTGGTAATGATGGACTTGTACTTTTGCAGCATATAATAGAAAAGCTCGGCGCAAAAACCATTATCACAACGCCAGAAAAGCACGACGAAGCCGCGGCATTAATATCGCACATGCCGATGATTGTGGCGCAGGGGCTTTTTATGTGCGCGGAGGATAATGAATTGGCGCTAGAAATGGCGTCAAGCGGGTTCCGCGATATGACACGGCTTGCGCTTTCTAACGAAGAGATGGCGAACGACATGTTCACGATGAACAGCGCAAACATTCAGAACGGAATTTTGAAACTCTACAAGTCACTCGGCGAACTCACTCACGGCAACTACCCTGAAAGAATCAGAGAAATCAAAGCTAGACGCGAAAAAATGTTTTAGATATTTTGCTTATAAACCTTTTTTGAATGCTGTTCGATTTCAGGGGTATCGATTTCGAACACGTGAACACGCGCAGGGCCTAGGTCTACGCGCAATTCGTTATCGAACGCCTGAAATATACTTTCATCGCCGTAGGACGGAAGCAGATTATTCATCGGTTGACCGGCTTTCAGCGTCGGAACCTCAATTACACCCGCAGTGTTTCTATTAACATTCTTATTCGCTACAACCAGAAGCGTTTTGCCGTCTTTATGTCTTGCGTAAGTCACAATCTGGTCGTTTTTATCGCCCCATTTATTGAGTTCGATAAACGAGCCGTCAAGGATTAAATCCTTATAATTTTCGCGGAGGTTGAATGTTTGTTTGAGGAAGTTTTCAATCTCAGGGTGGTTGCCCCCTGGGCGTTTTGACTTGTTGAAAATATCCAAACGGCCGCGGTGAACTGTCATTTCGGCGCTATCGGTATCGGTAACAAGCGGGTTAAACATATCTTCGTAACGGTAGAGGAAGTAGTCACCTGTTTGATAACCGTCGATATAATAAGGGTTTGTCATCGGCAAAGTTGCCTGCAAGCCGCTAATCAAATTACAATAAAGCGAGCCACCGTTGAACATCGCTGAAATATCGTCGTGCGAAGCAAATGAGCCAATCAGGGATTTACGCTCAGGCATTTCGTAAGACATATTGAGGTTTTCTTTAACGTAATTCATCAATTCGCCTGCGGTTTCCCATTCAGAGAAAAGGTGATACTGTCCGTAGTATGAGTCAAAACCCGCGCGTAGTAAATCTTTCGGACGGTCGTGCATCATATTCGCCTGCGGGGACGCGTCTTCGTAGGTATAAGTTTCTGCAAGCCAGCCGAAATTCGGGTCTTTTTCGTGTGAGTATGGAATTATGATATCCCAGAACTCAACCGGTTTCGCGCGCGCAACGTCGGCACGGATTCCGTCGATTCCGAGTTCTACGCACATGTCAACGTATTTTTTATGCAAATCGACAAGCGCAGGGTTCAGGATTCTGCGGCCCTCGTCCTCCCACGGTTGAAACATTCTGATATCGTTCCATCCTTGCGGAGTTTTCGCGAGTCCGTCTTCCTCCATCGCCATCAATTCTGGACGATTCATAAACAATTCATAAGATGCACAGCTTGGCAGGTCAAGCATTACACGGATTCCACGCTCATGCGCAGCATCGATAAACGCCTTAAACTGTTCCTTATCACTGCGCGGATCGTCAGGCTCAATCAACGTAGGGTCAATCGCAAGCATATCTTTCGGCGCGTAAACTGAACCCGCTGTTCCCATAGCTTTTAATTTTCCAGGGGGATGAATAGGCAGAATATGCAAGGTATTAAACCCTTGTTCTTTAATCTCATCAAGACGGTTAATTCCTTTGAGGAAAGTTCCGATTTCTTCGCCCTCTTCGATAAAATCGTTTCCGTTATAATCTTCGGCCGAGAAAGTTCTTGGAACTATCGCAAGAATTTTTGACTCGCCGCGTTGAAGTTCGCGTTTGAAATCATTTTTATAATTAACAAGTTTTTCGTTAGTTTTATCAACTTCGAGGCGGTGAACCTGTTCTAAATCCGCTTTGCCTGAATCTTTAAGCCCGAAAGAATTAATAAGCGCAAGGCTTTCGAGATATTTGTTCAAAACATTGGCGTTTTCGCTCGAAACCGGAGCCGCAACGCGGGCAGGTTTAGGCTGATCGGCCTTATTCAAACCGATTCGGGTAGATATTAAATTTGTTGAAACGCTGTTTATCATGATTTCACCTGCTCTTTAGGTTTCGGGGTTTTGCCAAAGAAGAATTGAGCCGCAACAGTTGCGGTAAAGATTCCGATACCAAGACCGCCGAATAACTTCATCCACGCTCTTGAGTTATGTTTTTGTTTCGCGAACTTCATCGCCATATCGTCCATAGAAAGGCCGGTCAGAGTATATTTGAACTTGTTCGTTGACGGACGGAACTTAGGTTTTGCGTAGTTAATCTTACCATCAGGACATACTTCTTTCGGAATATCTGACACAAAGGATTCAGGCTTGATGAAATACCATTCATCGCCAAATAATTTCAAACAGTTGTCGCGGTATTCACTAAGTTCAGCGCCGAGTTTGTCGCCTAAAAGTTCTTTTGTTTTCGGCAAGATATCATCTTCGTACATCAATCTCATAGAACCCTTATACAATGTCGGGTCTGCGGACACATCGCGGTAATTCGCGCGGCCGGCTTTATAGTATCTATTAACAACCTTGCCGCCCTTAACTTCGATGTCTGACATATCAGAATAATCAGGGTGCGGATTTCCGTTGAAGAAGAACTTAACCGCATAGTCAGAACGGTGCGCTGAAACCATATTATATTTTGAAAGTTCAACAATTTCTTCTTTAACCTCACGTGCAATCGCACCGCCGCTGATTGCGCCGACATTCGTCATCGTAGCAATTCTGCGGTGCATATCAAGGTTATTGATAAGTCTGTAAATTGTACTCTTGAGGCTCATCAATCTGTTTGCCGCAAAAGATTTCAGGATAGATTTTTCAGAATTAGCCTTGCCGCCTGCAAGTGCGTGAGCGGTATCTGTAAACCCTAATTTTTCTAACGCTTCTGCTGCAGGGTTCAAGACCTTACCGATGGTTTGTTCAAAGAATGTTGAGTTTCCGCCCTTAGAAACAACTTTGTCAAACTGATCCATTGAATGTGCGATGTCCACAAGTTGTTTCATAACGTTTTCATATTGAGTTTTATCCGCGGCGATTCTGTCCATATTTGAGCGCAAAAGCCCGTTCATCATATCACGGTTTGAACGCGCTGAATCCATGTCTTTCCACGAAATATTCAACGCCTCAAAAATCTTCTTCGTCATTTTGTTGGAAACATTCGCAAGTGTTGTTTCTTCGGCTGCTGAAAGCTCTTTGAATATATAATCTTTTACAAGTGAAGATTTGTAATCAACAGAAACGAGTTCTTTAACGAGGCTTCTCAACATGCCCTGAGTTTGTTCGTTCAACACCATCGCAGGGCGGGTTGAACGGAATTTATGAACAGCGTTTTTCGCAGTAATATTATTGTTTAACGAACCGAGAACTTTTTCTGCCGGAATCGCTTCACCCTGCGCAACACCGGAATTATAAACCGCAAGCTTTTCAAGGATTTTTTGAGCGAACATTGAGTTCAATTTCACAAAATCGCCCTTGCCGAGTTCTTTGTCAATAAATCCGCCGGTTTGAAGCCATTCGGAAAGTTCGTTGAGGTTCGGAACAAGCGCCGCTACAGCCTCTCTGTTCGCAATCTTTTTAGAAATATTCTTTTCAAGAACTTTCAGAATCTTTTCGCCATCTTCAGGGTTCAAAACTGAATGATTGCTTGTCAATTTGGAAGCCAATTCGGCTCTCAATTTCTGGTTTACAACAGTATTAGAATCGTAGCCGACAATATCCAGAACTTCTCCAACAAGCCCCTCGGTCAATGGTTTTCCGTTATTGAGCGCAAGCAGGCCGTCCAAACGACGGTACATGTCAGAACCCTCTGCGTCGTAAGTCGCATTAAGCGCTTTATTCAAAACATTTTTGTTCTCTTCTGTCTTGAAGTATGCACAAAGATTTTTCACCGGCTGTTCCGCAACATTACACATCAACGCGCTCATCACAGGAACCGCAAAACCCGCTGACAACATCCACAACGTGTTATCCTGCGTCGCAACTTTCTTCATTTTTTCCTGAATATAATCGCGGCGGTTATTCATGTTTTTAGGAACGTTCATATAATCGCCGACTTTATTAATCTGTTCGTCGGAATACAAATCCCATGGCAGATATTGCGGGTCATTAAAGAATAATTTTTCTCTATCCATACTGTCTTTGTAATGCTGACGGACATTAAAGCCGTGGATTAATTTTGACGGAATTTGAATTGCAACAACCGGCCATAACGCCATTGACGCTAGGAATGAACCTATTCCGACAAACTCCATCGCCTTAGATGATGCGACCTGTTTTCTTGTTGCAAGATAAGTTGCAAGCGCCGCACCGCCTGTCACAAGTCCGATGTTGTTGAGTTTACCGAGTTCGTGGTCGTTTGCGGTTCCGTTTGCACCTTTTTTCAAGGCCTGCATATCATACGCAATACCCTCAACAAAATGTTTCGGCGCGTTAAATAAATTAGTATGAACCAGATGGCCCTCCGGCGGAAGCGGCTTGATTAAATCGTTGCGAAGTGCGTACGGATTTTCTTTTTCCTGCGCTTGCTGCTGTTCGCGAAGCGTCGGGAAAAATCCTTTAACGGACAATGTGCTGTTTTTAATATTATCTATTTTCACTAGCACACCTCATACTTTTCTGTCGGAATAATAACATCTGACGCATTCAAGCTATCCGGCTTTTTAGTATAATTCACAGCGTTAAACACACCGGCAACGGTCGAAAGCGCCGCAAGTCCGAGCATAATTTTGCCGCCGTGTTTTTTAATCCCCTGTCCCTCGCCTTTGTAGAAGAGTTTTGCGCTATCTTTTGCCGCGTGAATAAAAGATGTGCAGGTTCTATCAAGCACGCCTTTTTTCCAGAACTTCAACGAAGCGCCATCCATAAAACCCTCCCACGGTTTTTGCATCGCTAAACCTACAGCCGTTGCAGCCCAGAGGTATGAGGACATCGTTTTTGCCATATTAGTTTTTACAACAATTTCTCTAATCAAAGGCTTAACCTCTTGATCAGAATCGTTCAAATCCTCGCCAAGTCCGAGTTTTTTCGCAATTTTGTCGTAATATTTATTTCGCGCCTCTCCTTTTTTGTCATCGCCATAAAGCAAATCGAAGCGCGGAAACTCAATACTTTCGTAAACTTTGTGATATTCAATGCTTACGACATCCGTATCGTCTACGCTGTCAGGGAGTTCGTAATTAACTTTTGCATAAGGGAGTTCGGTGTCAACGCCTGTAAGGTGTTTAACCGGTGTGGTTATAAAACTCTTAGAAATGTTCTTTGCCAGTCCGTAAAATAATACGCCCAGTGCCATTTTCTTGCCGAGAACATCGGCTTTCTTCTTATCAAAGTGTGAGAAATGTTTATTTGCGAGATTGAAAACACCCATTAACATTGCGCTGCCGGCAATGTATGGTATTGTTCCCATGGTTAAAAATTCATAAAAATTGGAGTTTTTGTTGCCTGTAATGCCTTTTACCGGATAAATTGTGAGTGCATTTGTGAATTTATCAAAGCCAATACGGCTGCGGGTTACAAAATTGTTTTTCAAAAGTGTGTCGTGCGAATAGCCCAACTTTTTTTCCTGTTGGTCCGAAGCTGAAAATGATATTTTATTCTCTAAATTATTCCCTATAGGTGATATCATTTAAAAAATTTCCCCACACTCACAAATGGCATGATTATAATGCTCATAAATATAAAATTTTGTTAGTATGCAGTTTTTTATTTTACATTTTTTTACAAATATATTAACGGTTTAAGTAGAAGAAAACGCTCGTAAAAATGCCTGTTAATATACAGTAAACACCGAAAATATTTAATGAAAAATTAGAAACGAATTTCAAGAAATATTTTATACATACATATCCGACTAGACCAGAAACAACAGTTCCGACGATAATCTCAAGCCAATTGTAAGTCAAAAGTTCTGACAAATCAAGTTTTATTATCGGATAAACCATGGATGCGCCGAGAATAATAGGAATACTGAGCAAGAACGAAAATCTTGCGGCAGTAGTTCTATCTAACCCGCAGAAAAGCCCCGTTGCAATTGTCAAACCTGAACGAGAGAACCCCGGCAATGCCGCCAGACCTTGCGCAATTGACATTAAAACAGACGTCTTTAAATCAACCTCACTTTTTTGCGGCGCACGTTTTGACAAATGTTCGCTCAAGAACAGAACGCCCCCTGTGATTATCAACAATAATCCAACAACAAACGGCAAATAAATCAAACCTGCGGCAACTTCATTCAACGGATACGCAATAAGAACCGTCACAAACGTACCAATTAGAATAAAAAATCCTACACGCGCGTTCAAATCAGAAAAATCACGGGTCTTGAGTGCATTAAACATAGCCTTCAAAATCACCCAGATGTCTTTTCGGAAGAAAACCAGAACCGCAATCAAGGTTCCAAGGTGAAGCATTATGTCAAAAAAGATTTCCTGAGAGGACTGATCGGCGATTTCAATACCCTTAAACACCTTATAAAAATTAGATGTAAAAACAAGGTGCGCAGAACTTGAGATTGGCAAAAACTCGCTCAACCCCTGAACTATTCCCATCAAAATCGCCTGTATTAAATTCATAAAAACCTTTCTTAATCGTTACATCGTGCAATTGTCCCTGTATGGATGTGCCTCAGGCACCCTCGTAATAACTTGCGCAGGAAGACTGAGTTTCCCACACTGAAACTTTGCTGATTAAAACAATTTTTTCTTTTAATTTATAATAAATAAATTTCGCAATCATCTCGCTTGACGGGCTTTCACCGTGGAATTCCGGAAGTTCATTGATATCAACGTGATCTAAGTAATCCAAAACCTCGTTGAGTTCTTTTTTCAAAACTTTATAATCGATTAAGATATTGCTTTTATCCAAATCTTCGCCTGTAACGTAAGCTTCCACCATCCAGTTGTGTCCGTGCTGGTTTTCGCAAGCACCTGAGTAGTTCAAAAGATGGTGCGCCGCTGAGAAAAACGCTTGTGTCTTAATTTCAAACATATTATCTAACTCCTTTTACCCTCTGAAACAGTTCTTTCCTTAACGATTCCCTGCGCGTCAAGAATGAAGTCGCAGAGTTCTCTGACCGCGCCGCGGCCGCCGTTTTTTGATGAAACGAAATCGCAAACTTCTAAAACTTCATCCACAGCGTCTGCCGGACAGCAGGAAAGTCCCGCTTTTTCCATAATGCACAAATCAGGGAGATCATCGCCCATATAAGATACGTTTTCAAAGCCTAAATTATACTTTTTCAAAATCTCTTCAAGTGCCGGAAGCTTAAACTTCTGGCCTTGATAAATTTCTGTAATATTGAGATTTTCCGCGCGGTGCCTAACAGTTCCGTTGTTACGCGCAGTAATAATAGCTGTTATAAACCCTGATTTCTCAGCGCGAACAAGCCCGTGGCCGTCTTTTACGTTGAAAGTTTTGTACTCAACGCCGTTTTCATCATACGTAACGCTTCCGTCCGTCATAACACCGTCAACGTCAAAAGCCATTATCTTAATTTTCTTCGCCTTTTCAATCAACTCTTCTTTTTTAAGCATAATGCACTCCATTCGAACTTATTATACAACAAATAAAGTATTTTGTTATAAAAAATTGAATTTTTTCTGTGCAACACCGAAAAATCAAATATGGAAGATACAAAAAAATTTATAAACAGAATAAGACGAAAAATAAACGACTCCGACTGCCCGAGGTTGGATTTGAACCTCAGCACTTTTTCACTGATGGACGCGGCAAAAGTTCTCACAATGACTTCAACCTACCATTTTAACAAATACCCGAAAGGTAAATTGAAATGTCAGGTTCGCGACGCTTCAACAAAAACAGTTCTCTCAAACTTCAATCTAAAGAATTTAGAATTAGTATATTAAAAAAGCTCCCTTTCGGGAGCTTTTATTAATTGCCTCTGTTACGGAGCTTTTCAGCCATCGCGACTTTGGCTTTTTCGTTATTAATTCGTCTTTGGTTGACGATATCCATTTGTAAATCTTTAACTTCTCTATAATTTTCTACTGTAGCTTTTTTCAATTTTGCGCTGTGGTCAAATGCGTGGGCCAGCGTTCCAACAACCACCGCAAGCGGTGCCGCAGCCAGTGCAAATTTACCGACACTCTTCACTGAAGAAGGTGTATTTTGCGCTATACTTCTACAGCCTGATGCTAAAGAATCTACAACTGAATTCTTATTAAAGCTTTCACCGAATTTAGTAAGTTTTCTCTGCATATTAACAACGTTTTTGCCTGAAATCTTATCGGTTAAAGCAGAAATTCCTTTCGGAATAAAATGCATTGCAGTGAATGCACCAACAAGCGTTGCCATCATTGTTGTTCCAGGGTGTTTTCTTTCAAAGTTTCTAACGCCCTCTGAATGTTCAGCGGCTTTTTTCTTCGCTAAAACTGTGCCATCAATAATAGCAAAAAATCCTGTAATAGCAGCGGCTCCAGCGATTCCAGCGGCCACTCTTGCCGCAGGCCCTTTAAGGTTTTTGCCCACTGTATTAAAGAATTTTGTTGTTAAACTTGTATCTTTTCCGCCAAATTTAGCGGCTTCTTCCATGGCCTCTTGCGCCATTTGTTTTCCGCTCATACCGCGTGTTCCGACTGCATATTGAAGTCCGATTACCGCAGGAAGCGCTGCAATTAAGCCATTAGTAATATTCTGGTGTTTTCTATCATTAGTTTGAATCTTAGCCGCCTCGTGCGCTAACATGCGGGCATCTTTGTCAGAAAGGCTTAAAACCATATCTTCCTGTTGTCTGATTGCCGCTTCGCGAGCCTTGCGTGCCTTTGATTTACCAAACTCCAAATTATTATTAATCGCTTGAATTTGCATACACACACCTTCCATTAGTTTCTACATTATATCAGGATAAAACCTGTGAGTAAATTTTTTTGCCAACATGATAAAAGTTTCTTCACAAAATGTTACAATCCTCATTTTTCATGTTATTATACACGCTATGAAAAAGTTTTACATTCACACAATGGGCTGTAAGTCTAACCAATTTGAAACATCAATTATCATCGAAAACCTGACGAATAACGGTATGGAACAGGTTAAAAACGTTGAAGAAGCCGACTATTTTATCCTGAATTCCTGCACCGTAACGCACAAAAGCGACAACGAAGCGTTCTATCTTTTGCGCAACGCAAAACACAAAAACGCAAACGTGACAAACATTCTCACCGGCTGTATTGCTCAAGTTGAAAAAGAAGAACTTTTGAAAAAAGACTACATTGACCTTGTTATCGGCAACGATGAAAAATTAAAACTTTATGATTACTTGCAAAGCGGCGAAAAAGTTATAGCAGGCGACATTATGCACCAGCAGAACTTTAATTTGGCTGTGCTTTCTGATATGACGAAAACCCGCGCAAGCCTAAAGATTCAGGATGGCTGTGACAACCGCTGCACTTATTGCATTATCCCGTTTGCGCGCGGAAAAAGCAGAAGCGCAGAAAGCAAATTTATCGTTGAACAAATCAACAATTTTGCAGACCACGGGTTCAAAGAAGTTGTTTTCACAGGCATTCACATCGGCCAGTGGGGCAAGGATTTCGGGCTGGAACTCTTAGACCTGTTGAAAGAAGTCGAAGAAAAAACTCATATTCATCGCTACCGCCTTGGTTCGCTGAACCCGCTTGAAATTACCGACGAAATGCTCGAGTTTCTCGCCAAATCCGAAAAATTTGCACCGCATTTCCATCTTTCACTGCAATCCGCGTGCAACAAGACTCTTCGCTCAATGAACCGTTTTTACACTGTTGAATATTATCTTGACCAAATCGAACGTATAAATTCAATGTTCGACCTGCCGTTTTTGGGAAGCGACATCATCGCAGGGTTTGCAGGTGAAACAGAAGAAGACTTTGAAACCACACGCCAAAACCTTGAAAAATCGGGCTTGACGCAAATTCACACATTCCCTTACTCAATCCGTCAGGGAACAGTAGGCGCTGGTCGCGACGGCCATCTTCCGGACAGCGTAAAAGAAGAGCGCGCAAACATAATAAAAGCGATTTCCAAACGCAAATACGACGAATTTGTCGCGAAAAACCTCGGCAAAGTTCGCGAAATCCACATCGAAAAACGCCCTCAAAAAGCCACAGGGCTTCTCAAAGGCGTTAGTGAAAATTATCTAACTGTCGTGGTTGATTCGAAAGACTTATCGCTCACGAACACGCTTCAAAAAGTTAAACTAACCGAAATTCGCGACGGTCAAATTTACGGTGAAATAAGATAAAAAAAGCCTCTGCAATCGCAGAGGCATAAATGGTATTATTTATAACGCTTGCCGTTATAAAAAGCTAAATTTTAACGTTTTACGCAACGGGTTTCACCAGTCAAAGTACCTGTGCTTGCTTCAATAGCCTTACCACCGACAGAATATGTGTAAGTATTAGTTGAAGTTGCACCTTTACTTGATGTTACGATTTCAGGTATTCCCATTGTAACGGTTGCATCAGCACCTTCACCAGTAGATTCTGTACCTGTAACCGCAGCACCATTTACAAAACGGCTGTTCAAAGCCATTGACATCGCTTCGTATTTGTTTGGTAAACGATACTCTGAATCTTTACAAGTTGCAGCTGAAGATACTGCGCTAGCTCCAGAACCAGTAGTTGAACCTGTACTTGTATTGATATCTGGAACCGGTGAAACTACAACGGAGTCTGTCGGATAGAAGACTGTCATAAAGCCGATATCTTTACCAACTGTGTTTGGCCCTTTGTTGTTGTTCAAGTCATAAACCATGTTTACGCAAACATATTTAAACCAGTTTTCTGCGTTAGATGCACCTGCAGACGGCGCTAATTCTTGGTCAGTAGTACAGTTCGGGTTGTAATAAAGAACAATTGATTCACCGTTACCTGTTTCAAACGCTGCAGTAAGCGCTGTTGCCGCAACAGCTGTACCACTGGCATTCGTAACAACGCCCAAATCAGTATTTGAACCAGTACCAGTAATACCAAGATATGACCAGTATTGATTTGTTCCAGAAGCACCATAGTTATCAATAATTGCAGTTGCTCCGGAATCAGGGTGCAATGGAGTAAGTGAAGTTGGAACACCACAATCCTCAATATTGTTTCCTGAACATACGTTGTTAATCTTTGTTACTGTATTCAAAGCCCCGGCAATGAAAGATTCGGCATCATCATACGTGTTGATTGAATCTAACAACGGGAATGCTTGTGACATACGAGCATATAACGCCTTTTTCTGCGTAGCCCACGTTCTTTCGTTAATGTTACCGGTTAATGATGGCAACGTGATTGCGGCTACAACACCAATAATTGTTAATGACAGCAATATCTCTGCCATTGTGAACGCCGGTGCTGCAATAATGCGGTTAAGGAAACTCCCCCCCCCCCC
>JAMPIJ010000026.1 GCA_023662905.1 Fusobacterium sp. | reverse complement strand
CATTTCTGTTGTTCATGTTTTTCCATCCTTTCTGTTTGTATTATGTAGCATGTTTTTTAATTAGTCAATAGGCATTGACCGCAGGCTTTCTCTTGTTTATAATTCAGTTATACGAAAATTTAAAAGGTGAGAAAGATGAGTAAATATTTATTAGAAATCGGAACAGAAGAATTACCATATAGATTTATACCTAGCGCGATTGAACAGTTGCAAAAAAGTTTTGAAACACTTTTGAACACTAACAAAATCGACTATTCAGACATCAAGGTTTACGCAACTCCTAGACGTTTGGCTGTGATTTTGGACGGGCTTTCAAAAGAAGGCAAAGACGAAGTTAAAATCGTAAAAGGCCCTATCAAAAATGTTGCTTATGACGAAAACGGCAATATTACAAAAGCAGGCGAAGGTTTCTGCAAGAAAAATGGTATCGATCCGAAAGATTTGTACGTTGAAGACAATTATGTTCACGCAAAAATTTCAATCAAGGGTAAGTCAGCGGTAGAAGTTCTGCAATCAAATATTCCGTCATTGATTTTGAAGCTTCAAGGCTCTCACTTTATGCGTTGGAGCGCAAACGATGAAAAATTCTCACGTCCTATTAGATGGATTGTTTCAATCCTTGACAGTGAAGAAGTTAAAATCAAAATCATTGACAAAGAATCATCAACTTACTCACGCGGCCATAGATTCGCACCGGAAAAATCTTTCAAAATTTCTCACCCTGACGAATACTTAGATTTGATGAGAAAGCACTACGTAATCGCAGACCAAGAAGAACGACGCGCAAGAATTATCGAACTTGCTAAAAAAGAAGCTGAAAAACTTGGCGCAACAGCGCACTACACAGATGATCTCCTTGATGAAGTAACATTCATTACAGAATACCCTGTTCCTGCGGTTTGCGACTTCGACCCTAAATATTTGGAAATTCCGGAAGAAGTAACCGTTACAGTTATGGCTGTTCACCAACGTTATTTCGCACTTTACAAAGGCGGAAAACTTATCAACAAATTTATCACAATGACAAACTACCTTGGCAACGAGTTTGAAAACATCGCGGCAGGTAACGTTCGCGTAATCAAGGCAAGACTTGACGACGCAGTATTTTTCTTCAACGAAGATACAGCTAAACCTCTCAGCGATTACGTTGAAGACTTAAAAGGTATTACATTCCAAAAGGGAATGGGTTCAATGTACGACAAAGCACAAAGAATGGTTACATTAAGCAAACACTTAATGAACGAACTTGGCGAAACCTCTTCAACTATCGAGCGTGCGGCGTTATTGGCAAAAGCTGATTTGACAACCAAATTAGTATTTGAATTCACCGAACTTCAAGGGTTTATCGGTGCGGATTACGCAAGGGTTTCAGGCGAAGACGCTAAAGTTTGCGAGGGTATCAAGGAACACTACTTCCCGCTCAACGCTGAAAGCGAAACCGCTAAATCAATCGAGGGCCAAATCGCTGGTATCGCGGACAAAATCGACAACATTTGCGCAGTATTTGTTGACGGCAAAAAACCAACAGGCTCATCTGACCCGCTTGGCGTAAGACGTGCGGCTTTAGGTATTATCAGAACAGTTCTTGAGTACGGTCTAAAAATTGATATCAACGCGCTTATTGACAAAACTCTAGAATTACTCCCAATCAAACGCGATTGCGCAGACGAAATCAGAGAATTTTTCATTCAGCGTTTAATCATATTCTTGAACGACAGCTATAAAAAGACTGTTCTTGAAGCTTGCGCAGACAAAGCTCTCGCGAACTTAACAGACTACATCGAACGCCTAAAAGTGGTTTCAACTCTCGACAATCCTGAGTTACTCGAAAGCGCAAACCGCGTTTTGAGAATTACAAAAGACGTTGAAAACGCAAAAGTTGAACCGGCATTGTTAAAAGAAGCGGCTGAAAAAGACCTCTTCGCGCAAGTTGGCAAAATCGACGAAAGCGTTGACTACACAGCATACTTAGCGCAACTAGTTGCAATCAATCCTTATGTAGTCAAATTCTTTGAAGACGTACTCGTAATGGATAAAGACGAAGCCGTAAAAGCTAACCGTTTGGCGCTTCTTGCCAACCTCAAGAACAAATACAACCACTTGACAGATTTCTCAAAGCTATAATGTAACATTTTCGTTACAAAGTGCTTAAAAAAGGAAATATTTACCTTGAGGATGCTTTAAAATAGTACAAAGAAGGTTAAAAAAGTAGGAGCATAAAATGCTTGATAAAGATAAAGAAAACAATAAATATATGACGGATGTAAACGGCATTGAGCGTATGAGTTTCCACGAAATGGAGGCAAAGCTTGAACGCGAAGTGATTTCTCAATTAAAATCGGAGTTTCCGGGGATAGAGAAATCAAAATCCTTTAGCCTTCTAGTTGACGCGGTCGTTAATAACATTAAAAATAAAGATCTCGAAATCTCTGAAAAACGAGAAATTAATACATAACAAAAAGCCCCGAATCTCGGGGCTTTTTTATTAAACTGCAATAAGATTTTTAACCTCAGACCTGTCTTTAACATCTATGACTCTCTGACCGCGGAAAGTGAAGAGTTCTTTGATATTATCTGGATTTTTAGAGTTTTCCATCGCTAAAATCGCGCCAACTATCGCTTCCAGTTGCGACATCGGCATCATATTTACAGGCAAATCAATTCCCCATTCATTTGTCAGAACCTGTTGTAAAAACTTGCAATCTGCAGGGGTTCTTTCACGGAAGCAAGAATTCAAATGCAAACTCTGGCGCGTCAAATAAAGTTCAAAACGGTTCACTTCAACGCCCTGCTCCTGCAACGAATTAAAGAAATCACAACCGCGTGTTGAATATCTTTGTGTCCAGTTATCAATGTTTTTAATATTAGGATTTGTCGCAACAAGCTGGTATGGTTTTGACAAAATCCGCCATTTTCCGTTCAAAAGTGTTCTATCCCACGGAAGTGATACACAGATTTTTGACTGTTTCAATGACGAAAAATTCTCAAAAAAGAACATTACATCATTCATTTTATACAGTTTGTCCACCATAATAAGGTTATAATCTTCGTCTAAAACAGCAAGCCCTGTGTCCATTGTCGAACCCGCTGTCAGCGATAAACCTACATAATAATTCATAAAGCTCCTTTAAAATTACAGCATCAAGCGTGTAGTAATAATTGGTTCGTTGTCGGTAACAACAACCGTATGTTCAAAGTGTGCCGCAGGCATTTTGCCAACGGAACTTACTGTCCAATCGTCGTCCGCAACTTCAACTTCATCCACGCCGCCCAGAATAAACATCGGCTCGATAGCGATTGCCATACCTGTTTTCAACTGAGTTTTGTCACCAACAGAATAGTTAAACAAGAACGGTTCTTCGTGCATATTGCGTCCAACACCGTGGCCGCCGTATTGGCGAACGATTCCGAGTTTTTCGCGGTTTGCAACAGCTTCAATGGCCGCAGAAACATCGTCTAAAACATTTCCCTCGTGCATTTTTGCAATACCTGCCCAAAGCCCCTCTTCAGTATATTTCAAGAGATTTGCAACTTCATCGCTGATTTTTCCAACGCCATAAGTCCAAGCGCTATCGCCGACAAAACCACCGTAAGTTGCGCCAACGTCGATACTAATAACATCCCCATCTTTAAGGATTACGTTTTCGTTCGGAATTCCGTGGACAACCTGTTCATTAATTGATGTACAAATACATCCAGGGAAGCCGTTATATCCTAAAAACGTCGGTATTGCGCGGTTTTCCTTAATAACTTTCATCGCGATATTGTCGAGTTCTTTTGTAGAAATCCCAGGTTCAACAACGCGTTTCATCTCTTGATGCACCAACGCTACAATATGGCCTGCGTGGCGCATACGTTTTATATCATCTCTTGATTTTCTGTTTATCATACTGTGTCCTTTGATTAAATTTCTCTTCTACCCTCGATTGCTCTTGCAAGAGTAATTTCATCAGCATATTCCAAATCCGAGCCAATCGGCAAGCCGAACGCAATGCGTGAAACCTTTATATTGAACGGCTTAATAAGTTTTGTCAAATAAAGGCTTGTTGCTTCGCCCTCGACTGATGGGCTTAGCGCCAGAATAACCTCTTTAACCTCTTCGTTCACAAGACGGCTGAGAAGTTCTTTTATTCTGATATCATCCGCTCCAATACTGTCCATTGGCGAAATCAGGCCTTGCAATACGTGGTACAGGCCTTTGTATTCGTTAGTTTTTTCGATTGCGATAAGGTCTTTTGTTTCCGCGACGACACAAATTGTTGAGCGGTCACGGCTTGTAGACGCACAGATTTCACACGGTGTTGAGGTCGAAATATTAAAACAGATTTCGCAGTTTTTAATATTATTCTTCGCCTCAAGCATCGCTTGTGAAAACTTTTCCACCTCGGTAATTGGCATTCTTAAAAGATAGAAAGCCATTCTCTGTGCGGATTTCGGCCCGATTGACGGAAACTTTTGAAAATATTCTATTAACGTTGCAATAGACTTAGGGTATATCATTATTGAAACAAACCTTGTAATCCAGGGATATTCAAACCGCCGGTAACAGCAGTCATTCTAGTTTCCATTTCTTTATTCGCCTTGTCGCCAGCTTGTTTGATTGCAGCAGAAACTACATCTTCAAGCATTTCGATAGTGTCTTTATCAACAGCAGACGGATTTTCAGGGTTAATTGCTTCCGCTGCGATAGAAATTGATTTGAATTTTCCTTGACCGTCGCAAACAACTTTAACGCCGCCTTTTTCGCCGACAACTTCAAGGTTAGCAAGTTCAACTTGTGTATCTTTTAATCTTTTTTGCAAGCCTTGTGCTTGTTTCATCATTTGCATAATATTCATTTATACATATCCTCCTAATTAAATGTCTTCCCTAATACCTAATCTTATTATATAATAAAAATATGGAAAATGGAAGAACATATCTCTCAGAATCTTTAAAAAACGGGCGTTTAATGCGTTGGACATTTATGCCGCTGAAAGTTTATATTGCGCCGATGAATTTTTACTCAAAACAGGGCGAAGATTACAAATACCGAGCGATGGTAAAACAGGCGCTGGAAGCATGGCAAAAGGCTTCAAACGGTAAGATTTCGTTCAAAATCGTTGGAACGCTTCTGGAATCAAACGTCAATATCGAATGGAAACGCGTTGACAGACAGGCGCTCGGGTATTGCACATTCCAATACGACCCGAACAACCGACTTTATAGCGCAGAGGTTCAGATTGGGCTGACCGAGGGGCTTGTGCATGCGCAATATATGGACGAAGACGAGGTTTATCACACCATATTGCACGAAATCGGCCACGCTCTCGGCCTCGGCCACAGCCCTTATAAAACTGATATTATGTACACGCCACACCAGAAAGGTATTAAAAATCTTTCGACAAACGACAAATTGACGCTAAAATGGCTTTATAATTTTCCGCAAGGTGCTACACCGGCAGAAATTGCAAACAAATACGGCACAAGCGGCTCAAACATTGACGAAATCACATCAAAAATCATCAACAAACAGACAAAATCAGGATTTGAGGAAGTAAAAAATTCAATTCCGCGCCGTCCTGAACGTGACCTTATAGAAGAACAAGAAAGAATCGCCCTAATGCGCAAACACCACATGGCACTTCAAAATGTTCGAATATCTGACGATATAAGAAAATATCTCATAAACAACAAAAACAATCCGAAACAGTTTTAGTAAGGCGCGAGCTTCGCTCGCGCCTTATAAATTACCGTTTAACACACCAAACATTCAACAATCTTGTTACAGAATTATCATCTATCTGACCACCATATTGTGCCATCAATGTCCAAATTAAAGAACTTGATATAACACCCGATGTTGCATACCAACCGGATAATTCGGAGTCTGCCCCTTGTAATAAATTTTTATTGACTAATAATGACATCGCTTCTTCGACATTTGGAACTCTATATTCTGCATCATAATCGGTACAAGCTTGTGACGCATTCTTTCCTGTTGTTGATTTAGTCGGATATTGAGCGCTAAGTTGACGTGTCGCCGGAATCGGCGCTACAACTTTCGGGTCAGACGGATACATCACCGTAATAAATCCAATATCCTTTCCTACAGTATTTGGCCCTTTATTGCCATTCAAATCATATACAAAATTTGCACAAACTTTCGGAGCAATATAATACCCACCGTTACCGCCGAGTGGCAACTCATTTAAACTTCCAAGACAACTTGGGTTGTAATAAGTAATAATGCTTTCGCCGTTTGCAGTTTCAAATGCAGCCGCTTTAGTGCTAATTACACTCATTTTATCTTGGTTGTTGCTTTTAGAACCAACCATGTCTGCATTAAATGCACTCATTGTTGCAGGTGTCATAATCTGCGAACCACCAAGAGTATTGATTTTTGATGTAATCCCACAGTCTTGTAAGTGTTCACTGTCACAAATGTTATTGATTTTCAAAACTTTTGAAAGACCCGCAGTCACAAAGGTTTCAGCAGCGGTATCAACGGCGTCACTTGCGCCAGAAGAACTTGCTTCTTTCAATTCCCCGTAACCGTTAAGCGCGGGCATTAAAGCTATCGCTTGCGAAAACCGTGCATAAAGCGCCTTTCGCTGAGTGTTCCAAGTTCGCTCGTTAATGTTCCCCGTCAGTGACGGCAGCGTTATCGCCGCGACTACTCCAATAATTGTTAGAGATAAGAGTATCTCCGCCATAGTGAAAGCGGTTAAGGAACTCCCCCCCCCCCCTGTCAAAATGTACATAAGTTTGTTTTTCATAATCTCATCCTTTCTTTATGTTCTAATTATGTATTATTTTTCACAACATGTCAAGACACAGTTCCCGAACGCAGGTTTGTAACAATTTCTTTACCTACTGGCAAAAAATATTTTTAGGATTGTTTAGGCTAAAGGGACTACGAAAAGTGTCAATCAATCCAGTAATAAATAGCGTCAATACTTCGGCTAATCGCAATTCTCTGATGAATTCGCGGACAGGTGAAAAACAACCTAAACAACCTGTTAAAGCAAGTATTTTTTATATTAACGATATTCACGGAAAATCTATTAATATGGAACGACTCGCAAGCGTTTCAAATACTTTCGATTCGTTTCAAAAAACACAGCCCGATGTTGACAGATTAAAACTTTCATCCGGCGATATCCAACTCGGCCATGACGAAAAAATTAACGAAGTCGCCGTCAAATTCCAGAATGCAATCGGAATTCAGGCAACTGCAATGGGCAACCACGAGTTTGACCTTGCGTGGAAAAAATCCGGCAAACTACTTAATGTTTTAGAACAGATTCAATACAAACTTCTTGCAAACAACGTCTACATCAAGAATAGTGAAAAGGTTCAAAACAAGCTTCAAAACTACACAATCGAAGAAATCAACGGCCACAAATACGGTATCATCGGAACCGCGCCAATTGACTTAATTTCACGCCTGCGTCAGGGAACACTTACCCAAAACCTGCAAGTTCATACGCTTGAAGAAACAATCAAACAGGTTCAAAAAGACGCAGACGAATTAAAACAACAGGGAATTAATAAAATAATTCTGCTTTCCCACGTAGGCTACGAGGGCGATGTGCTTCTTGCTCGTGCGACAGACGGAATTGATATTATTCTTGGCGGCCACTCACACGACCTGCTTAGAGATATCAAAAAAGACAAAAACTTATTCTACTCAAAATCAAACGAACCTGTTGTCATAACTCAGGGCGGCCGCGACGGAAACCACTTCGGCGTACTGAACGTTGAGTTTGACGAAAACGGAATCATTAAAAAAGCACAAAACAACATTTCATACACAAACTATTTCCGCAGAAATATGCCTATGAGATACATTTTTGAAACAATTCTTGGCAAGCCGGAAAAAGTTGGATATGTTCAAAGCGCCGAAAAAGCGCCGAAGAATGTTCTTCTTGAGCCGACAGCGCACGCGAACTTCATCCTTGATTGTATGAAAGAAGATTTGAACACAGACATCGCGATGATGCCATCGCCTGAAATCCGCGGCTTCTTTGAAGAAGGAACCGTCGACACAAGAACCTTAAACGAAATTTTACCGTTCAAAAACAAAGCTGTTGTTGTAAACTACAGTGAAAAAGAAATCGTCGACGCAATCAAATTTGCGGCAACATCATTCGGCAACAAAGACGGCAAACCTGGAATTATGGAAGTTTCCGGTCTTGAATATTCAGTCACAAAAGACGGCGAAGTCTTATCAATAAATTATGTTGACAAAGACGGTAAAAAGACGCCGATAGACATAAAAAACCCGCGTGAATACAAGTTCTACAAAACAGCAATCAACGACTTCCACGCACAGGGCAACGACAATTACACTATGCTAAATAAATTCAACGAAGCGGAACGCGTAACAGAATACGACATCACAGGCTGCGTAATCAACAGTCTAAAAAAACACAACGAACCGATAAAAATCGTTGATGATAAGAGAATACAAGTAGTAGACTAAACAAAAAGGGCGCATAAACGCCCTTCCAATTCCCTCTTTGTTGTGTGTTACTAGATAAGTTATTTATTAGTTTTATACTTATAACTCAAAATGCTATAACTTCCGGTGCTTGATGCTGAATCATCACCATAGAAAGTTGACATATTTGACGCGAACTTATCGTTCATTTCATCTTCTTTTTCCATTTTAGCAGCTTTGAGTTTGTATGCAGCGATTTCGGCATCGGTAATTCTTCCGTCGCCGTTTGAATCCATTGCCTCAAAGTTTTCTAAAATATAAGAATAATCAGAATTTGACATTCCAGACGCCCCAGAAGCCTGCAACTGGGTCAACTGAGCTTTGGTCAAGCCGCTTGCTGACATTTGGCTGATGGTATTATTCGCTTCTGCCGCTGAAATAACGCCGTCACCATCAGCGTCAAGCGCTGAGAAATTTGTTTGCAAATATGATGCAAAAGTTTGGTTTAAATTCATCAAATTATCTGTGTTTGTACGCGCTTCCGCGATGTTTTCGAGCGTAAGCCCATCTTTATATTGTGAAGCCAAGTACGCATAAGTGCTATTCAGCCCCGCATAAATTCCTGATAATGAAGTCATAACTACCTCCTAATCCATTATTTAATGATATTAATCAAAAAGGCAACCTCTAAATAATGTATTTTTACCATCCCCCCCCCCCGCGACTTTTTATGGCGTTTATGCTATACTTATAAAAAAGGAGGAGAGAAAACATGGCAGAAGCAAAAATTTTAGCGACTATACCTAGAACGGATACAGAACAATTACAAATTTCTATAAGCGAATACAGAGGCAAAAGCTATTTCAACTTACGTATTCACTACACAACCGACGGCGGTTCTACCTGGCTTCCGACAAAAAAAGGCGTAACTTTCGCACCTGAACAACTCGACTTGTTATCAGAAGCGATTGAAGAAGCGAAGAAAGAATTCATGTCAGAAGAGGAGTAATCTTGCCAAAATATGCCTTAGCATTAGTGAATATCAAGGGTTTGGGGGTAAAGACTTACAGTTACCTTATTCCTGATGAAATGCAAGGCAAAATCCAAATCGGTCAGGTTATTCTTGTTCCGTTTGGAAGACAAGGTCTCGTAAATGCTTTTTGTGTGGGATTTTCCGACTACTTGCCGCCCGAAATAAGGGCTAAAAAGGTGAGTAAAATTTTGGAGGAAAATCCCCTTTTTAATATTGATTACTTGAAGCTTCTCGAATGGGTCGCGAATTATTATTGCACTGATTTAATAACAGTTATTAATGCAGCAATCCCTTTAAAATTAATCGAGAAAGCTTCAAAAACAGAGCAGTACGTTGAGTTTGTAAGCTTTGAGGGTGCCACAAAACGCCAGATGGAAGTTTTGGAGAAGCTTCAAGCAACGGGCAAACGCAACCTTATTGTTTTTGAAAAAGAGGCGAAAACCACCCGCGCGACCATCAAAAAACTTGAAGAACTCGGCTGTCTACGCCTGAGTAACGAGGAGCTTTACCGCAATCCACTTGACGTTTTGCGGATAACAGAGCGCGAAGCCTTATACGAACTTTCGCCCGAACAACACGCGGTTTACGAGGGAATAAAAAAGAAAATCGCTAAAACACCGACCGACACGATACTTTTACACGGTGTCACGGCGAGCGGTAAAACAGAAGTTTACTTTAAACTCATCGACGATTGCATAAAATCTGGCAAAAACGTGCTTTTCCTTGCGCCTGAAATCGCGCTTGCCTCACAACTCACAAAACGTTTAGCGAGAAAATTCGGCACAGAAGACGTTGCGATCTGGCACAGCAGTATTTCTGACGGCGAACGCTACGACGTTTGGCAAAAACTTTACCGCGACGAAATAAAAATTCTCGCCGGTGCGCGCTCTGCCGTCTTTGCACCGCTAAAAAATATCGGTCTAATTATCATCGACGAGGAACACGAGGGCGCCTACAAACAAACCAGCCCTGCACCGCGATATGACGCGAAAGTCGTCGCGCAAAAATTACAGGAATTCCACAATTGCCCGATGATTTTGGGTTCTGCGACCCCTGACATTTCAAGCTACTACCGCGCAATCAACAGCGGAAACCTTTTTGAAATGCTCAAACGCTACAATAACGCTAAAGTTCCGCCGGTTTCTGTCATCAATATGCAAAATCACGGCAAAGCGGCATATAGAAATCTTATTTCAAAACCATTACAGACAGCAATCGCCGAAACTCTCGAAAAAGGTCAGCAGATAATTCTTCTTATCAATCGACGTGGATTTTCGACCTACTCGCAATGTCAGGCCTGCGGTCACGTAATCGAATGCCCGCACTGCGCGATTCCAATGATTTGGCACGCCAAAGACCAGCGGCTCAAATGCCATTACTGCAACCATTCAGAATATTTCCCTGATTTCTGCCCGTCTTGCGGCTCAGATTCGTTCAAAAACAGCGGCGTCGGAACCCAAAAAATCGAACAATACATAAAAGAACTTTATCCTGAAAACAACGTCGAACGCATCGACAGCGACATTTTGACGAGAAAAGGCGAACACGTCCGCTTGCTAGAAAAATTCCAACGCGGCGAAATCGATATTCTGGTCGGAACGCAAATGATTGCA
This sequence comes from Fusobacterium sp., assembly GCA_023662905.1. Lineage (GTDB taxonomy): Bacteria > Cyanobacteriota > Vampirovibrionia > Gastranaerophilales > Gastranaerophilaceae > Gastranaerophilus. The sequence continues at coordinate 5,902 of JAMPIJ010000026.1, read as the reverse complement.
AAAGGCCTCGACAACCCGAACGTAACGCTTGTTGGCGTAATCTCAGCGGATGCAAGTTTTAACCTGCCTGATTTCAGAGCGTCAGAACGCGGTTTTCAGCTTTTGACACAGGTTGCAGGACGCGCAGGACGTGGTGAGTTCTCTGGAAGCGTAATTTTCCAAACCTACAACCCTGATTACTACGCACTCGCAAGCGCTAAATCCCAAAACTACAAAGAATTTTTTGACACCGAAATCGTTGCGCGCGAAGAGTTCGATTACCCGCCGTTCAGCCAGATTATCCGAATAATTCTAAGCAGTGAAAACAACTTCCGCGCAGAAAAATCCGCGCAGGAAATTGTTTTACGACTTGCCACAATGATTGAAAAATTCGGTGTCAGTGAACGCTTAGAAGTTCTAGGGCCGACACCTTGCGTAATCGAGCGGATTAACGGACTTTACCGGTTCCAGATAATAATCAAAAACAAACTGGGCGAAAAAGGCCACAGCTTTGTTTCAAGTTTTATCGGAAAGATAACAATGCCACGCGACATCCGAATGGCCGTCGACGTCGACCCCCTTGATATTCTCTAATCTGGTCTGCGAATACAGAAAATGCTAAAATTCTCATAGTCCTTAGTAAAACAATTTCTATATCCAATTGCATTCTCTATTCTCCAAGCTTTTCCCGGCGCACAAGTTGTTGTAGTCCAAATTGAAGTTCGTGCATTTAGGAACTTTTGATTAACAAATATAGATGCTCCTTCATCATAATTTGTAGCTCTTGCGACATCAGAATATTTTTCACGACACAACCTGCTTGCAGCACTAAAATCCCCGCGTTGCTCATTCAAAAACCCTAAAGGTGACACCATGACAACATTTGAATCCGATGGATACATCGCCGTTATAAAACCTATGTCTTTACCTACTGTATTTGGCCCTTTTGAACCATTTAAGTCATAAATAAAATTAGCGCACATAGAGTTTTGAACATAATTTGTAGAACCACCAAGCTGAATCGTAATATCCGCCGTACACTCAGGATTATAATAAACAAGCAGACTTTCACCACTAATGGTTTCAAATGCGGCGACATCTGTATCCGTAACCTTTACCGAATGAGAATATCCACTATACTCCTGATAAAAATCAAACTTACTATTTAATTCATACAATGTCGTAGGAACAGACGAATGCTTTGAACCAACGATATCAATTATACTTGCGGGGAATCCACAATCTTTCAAATGAGTATTATCACAAATATTATTAATTTTAAGAACCTTAGACAAACCGGCTGTCAAAAAAGTTTGCGCAGCGTTAGCTTTTGTATCCGACACAGTAGCACCGACACCATACCCGTTTAATGCAGGCATTAGAGCAATTGCTTGTGACATACGCGCATAAAGCGCTTTTCGCTGAGTGTTCCACGTCCGCTCGTTAATGTTCCCCGTCAGTGACGGAAGCGTTATCGCAGCGACAACCCCAATAATTGTTAGGGATAATAATATTTCGGCCATAGTAAAGCCGGTTAAGAGAGGCCCCCCCCCCCCTGCGCAAATCAATACATTTCTTTTGTTCATAAGTTTTATCCTTTCTAAAATTATTATGTATTATTTTTCACAACATGTCAAGATTAGCGCGCGTTTGCCGGTGCGCTCAAGTATAACGGGGTAAGTTTTCCCCAGTCACCGTCTTCGTTCTTCGCCTTTTCAACCGCAATTTTTGCGATAATATCACCTAAATTCACATCCAAAGATTGATACGAAACACCTCCCAAAATCGGTTGCAATTTATCGTCGGTCACAACAAAATAACCATCAGTATTAATCTCGCTTAATGGAACAATACCTTTAATCTCGCCATCAATCGAAACATAAGCGCTTTCGCGGCGAGCGTCAAGCGCAATTAATTTCTTTTTGCCCTCGTAATCAATCGGTAAGTTTTCCAAAATTTCAAAAGAAGTTACGCCGATAAGTTTTTTGCCCAATTCTTGCGCCATAACACGCGCAACTGTCATACAGCTTCTAATCGCCGTAAACCCGCCAGGGCCGACACTTGTCGCAATCAAATCTAAATCTTCAAATGTTAAACCGTTCGAAATCAAAGCATACTTAATTGTACTATGCAACAACGGAGAGCGCGTTTGCATTTCTTCGTATGGAACAGTAACCGCTGCCAAAGCTTCACCATTGCGGCTTAATGTCACATACATTTTATCCATACAAGTATCAAACGCTAAAACTAACATTTTTCCAGTCCCTCAATAATATATTCAAACCCTTTGCCGCTCGGTTCAAACGTATAAACACGCGCGTCATCGTCGTTATAAGTTACATTAATTTTCAAGTGATTGAACGGAATTTCGTTTTGCGAAAATTCTGCCCATTCAACGAACGTAATATTTTTGCCCTCTGAGTACTCACGAAGTTCGTCAGCAATTGTCTTGACGCCCTCGTGTTCAAGACGATAGAGGTCAAAGTGATAAATCGGAAGCTTTGCGCTGTGGTATTCGTTGAGGATTACAAAACTTGGGCTTGTAACTTTTTCCTGAACGCCAAGTGCGTCGGCCACAAGTTTAACAAATGCGGTTTTGCCTGCACCGATTTCGCCGTAAAGGTTTACAAAACAGCCATTTTCAATCAAACCCGCAAAATCTGACGCGAGTTTTTTGGTATCTTCCAAACTATTACAAACTCTTGAATACTTCACTTATTTTACCTCCAGTGCCGAAACAACTTTGTTACGTCCGCCGGTTTTCGCCTCATACAGCGCTTTATCGGCCTTGATAATTAAATCTTGAATCTCATCACCCTCTTGCATTTGATAAACACCGAGGCTTATGGTGACGTTAATATTTTTGTGTTCCGGCGTAAGTTTTGAGATATCAATCAAACGTTTTTCAACGGCTTTTCTAAGACGTTCAGCGACCATGCAGGCGTCTTTAATCGCAGCACTCGGCAGCAGAATTGTAAATTCTTCGCCGCCATAACGTCCTGCAACGTCATATTCACGCAATTGCGAACGGATAACGTCGGAAACCGTTTTCAACACTAAATCCCCAACCGCGTGGCCGTAAGTATCGTTTACACCTTTAAAGAAATCAATATCCGTCATAATAACAGACAACGGCAGTTTTTGACGGCGGGAACTTGAAACTTCCTGCTTCAAACGTTCTTCAAGCTGACGTTTATTATAAAATCCGGTCAAAGCATCAAGCGTTGCGTGTTTGAGGATTTCAGCGTAAACATTCGCACGGTTAATCGTCGTTGCAACCTGATTTGTAAGTTGTTCGATATAATCAACTTCCTTATCGTTGAGTTTCCCCTCCATACTTTTTGTGACGATACAGCCAAAAAGTTTGCCCTCGCTCACGAGCGGGAAAACTCCGGTTTTCTTGTCAGCCGTCAAGATACAATCAGAATCGCTTCTCAAAATACTGATAAGCCCGTAAATTTTTTCATCATTGCATGCCCCTGGCCAAACGAGTGAAAACTCTTCGTCCTCATCCTTTTTCAAAAAGATGTAAATCAAATGATTTGACACGAATTTGTCGAACATTTCGCCAATGAGCGGCACGATATAGTTCAATTCGTATTGGGTTTCGATAATCTTCGCGATATTCTTCATTGAATCGTGGAAGTTAATATTTTTCTGCATTTTTTCGTTCAGAATAATATTTTGAACCTTAAGCGAAATAACATCCGCCGCGACCTCTAAAAATTTCAAAAGTTCTTCATCATTACCGTGAGTAAACTCCAACATTCCAACGAACTTCGCCTGTTTTTTGAGCGGAAAATAAAGTTTCCCACCCATTGATTTATATGGGCATTCCGCCTCAAATTCATCGTGGATTTTATAATATTCACCGACGACTTTCTTCTCAAAAATATCGTCGATATAAAGCCAGTTGCGCGAAAAATCTCTAAGCTGAGATGTCGTGCTGTCCCAAGTGTAAAGTTCGGTTTTTTGCACGCCAAAATAGTCCACAAAAAAGTCGTGCAAAGAGTTCAAAATACTTTTTGCGCTGTACGAACTATTCAAAAGCTTAGATAATTCGGCAATCTTCTGAAGCATTATACATCCAATTTTTCCATAATTTCATCAGGAATATCGAAGTTCATATAGACATTCTGAACATCATCGTGTTCTTCGAGCCTGTCCAATAAACGCATAACCTGTTGCGCTGTTTTTTCATCAGTAACCGCAACCGTGTTTTGCGGAATACGTGTAAATTCAGCGGTTTGAGGTTTGAAACCTGCGCCCTCAAGCCCCTCAACAACTTTCTGGAAGTTTTCAACAGAAGTCAAAACCGTGTAAGTTTCGTCTTCATCAACGATATCTTCTGCGTCAAAATTGATAGCGGTTTCAAAAAGAGTGTCAAAATCAATACCGTCTTTGTTGAAAATCAACTGACCGCGCTGATCAAACATCCAGCTTACAGCGCCTGTTGTACCAAGGTTTCCGTTGAACTTAGTGAAATAACTTCTGATATCGCCTGCGGTTCTGTTTCTGTTATCAGTCATTGTTTCTACAACAACCGCAACGCCGCCTGCTGCATAGCCCTCATATACCAATTCTTCATAGTTTTCACTTGAGCCTGCGCCTGCACCTTTTTCGATTGCGCGTTTAATATTATCGTTCGGAAGCCCTGCCGCTTTTGCCTTTTCAATCGCCGTTCTAAGACGGAAGTTCCCAGCAGGATCTGCGCCACCCAAACGAGCCGCAACGATTAATTCTCTTGAATATCTTTGAAACACAACCGCACGTTGTGAATCAACTTTAGCTTTTTTATGTTTAATTGTAGACCACTTTGAATGTCCTGACATAAATTTTTCCTCTCTATATTGTGTAATTTTAACAAAATAATAGCGCAAACAAAGAAGAAAAACAAGGCGCCGGCGTTTCCGCCGGCGCCTTGTGAAAATCAACGTTTCACGCATCGGATGTCCGCTTCATCACCCCAATCTTCAGAAACATTCAAAATCCCTTTATACATTGCTAAATACCACTTTCTAGAAGAAGATAATGACGATGCCGAAGCATATCTATCCTCATTCATATTACCCAAAAGCTCTTTATTAAACGACAATGCCGCCAACTCTTCTATCGTTGGCATTCTATAATCACTATCAATAGAACTGCAAATTTTAGAAACCCCAACCTCCGATACGGTTACATTTGCGTCGTGCGAATACGGCTGAGGTGCAACAACCACCCCATCGGTAGGATACAACACCGTAATAATACCGATATCCTTACCAAAAGTATTCGGCCCTTTGTTGCCGTTCAAATCATAAACAAAATTCGCACAAACTTTACTTGCGACAGGTATCTCGTAAGCTTCCCCCATTGCCGGCACACAGGTAGGATTATAATAAACCGCAATACTTTCACCATTCTGAGTTTCAAAAGCAGCAGCTTTAGTATTCAACTGCGAATATGCGCTATTATTCGCCAATAAATTTTTATCGTTCAAATCGCCAACAGTCAACGGAAAAGAGATTTTATCTCCGTTCAAAATTGTGATATTTGACGCAAGCCCGCAGTCAGATAAATGCCCGTTATCGCAAATATTGTTAATTTTCAAGACTTTTGATATTCCTGATGTAACAAAAGTTTCGGCAGCGGTGTCAACTGCTGATGTTGAAGAACCGTCCTCAATCAATGTTCCATACCCGTTCAAGGCAGGCATTAACGCTATCGCCTGCGAAAACCGTGCATAAAGCGCTTTTCGCTGAGTGTTCCACGTCCGTTCGTTAATGTTACCAGTCAGCGACGGCAGTGTTATCGCAGCAACTACGCCAATAATTGTTAGAGATAAGAGTATCTCCGCCATAGTAAACCCGCTGAGCGGGATCCATACACTGGCTTTCGGGCTTACGGTCATCGCTGCTTGCTTAGTCGGGCGGCTCAGCAG
>JAMPIJ010000025.1 GCA_023662905.1 Fusobacterium sp. | reverse complement strand
CTGCTCAGCAGGCCCCCCCCCCCCCTGTCAACATGTACATAATTTTGTTTTTCATAAGTCCATCCTTTCTGCTCTCATTATGTAGCATGTTTCTAAATTAGTCAAGTCTAATTGAATACTTACATCCACAATAATTTTGACGATATAAGCCGAGTTCGCGAGAAATTTTATTCGTTTTCAAAAAACCATCTTTTTTCTTAAAATCAATCGCCAGATAATTCAATCCCGCAGTTAACGCTATTTCTTCGCCGATTTTCGTCAATGTAGCAAAATTTTTATGCGGACTAATTACAATTGATGTCGTAAAAGTATCAATTCCTAAGGCGCGCGCTGTGCGCGCAGCTTCCTCAAGACGCAGCTTAAAACAAAGTTCACAGCGCGCGCCCCTCTCAGGACAACTTTCGTAGCCTTGAACATATTCAAAATACTTCTGAGGCTCGTATTCACCCTCTATCAGCTCCACCCCGAAGTGTTTGCATAGAGTTCTTTCGGCCGACAACCGCCGTTCATATTCTTCAGACGGAAAAATATTCGGGTTATAGAAGTATACTACAACCTCATAACCCGAATTCTTTAACATCTCTATTGGATGTGCCGAACAAATTGCACAGCACGCGTGAAGTAAGATTTTTTTATTTACGTTTTGCTCCATTACGTTCCAGCCATTGTTGAGCTTCATCCATTGTATTCAAGCCCATTTTTTTATGTTTGCCGACAACCATCGCAGGTGTTCCGCTCAAGCCTACCGCATAGGCGTCTTTAATATCTTTCTCAATAATCGCCGCAACTTTCTTAGATTTAGCGTCTTTTTTCAATTTTTCCATATCTAAGCCTAATTTTTCAGCGATTTCAAGAACTTTTGCCTCATCTTCTGGTTGTTCGGCGAAAATATGTGCCGCCATATCTAAGTATTTACCCTGCAACATTGCCGCTTCCGCGTATCTTGCTTTCATACAAGCTGTTTTGTGTCCAGGGAATGGTAAGAATTTGTTACAATCCTGATCAAGCGGATAGTTTTTGTGTACGAATTCAATATTGTTATATTTTTTCGCCAAATCGTAAAGTTGGATATGCAAAAATCTGCATACAGGACAATCAAAATCAGAGTAAACAAAAACTTTTACCGGCGCGTCTTTTGCACCTAACTGATTGCCAGAAACAAGGTATTCTTCAATTTTTGCTTTTTTATATTTTTGAAACTCTTTATTGCTTTTAACATGCGGTGCAAAAACAAGGCTTGTGCTTGTATAAGTCAACACAGCGATAGCGGCCAAAACAACACCTGTGAAAGCGATTGCGTAAGGTTTAATTTTAATAGCGTCCAAAAAGTCTGTTACGCTTTGTTTCAAAGAACCCCAGAAAGAACCTTCGCTCAAAGGTCTTGCCGCAACAATCGCGATTGCAAGGTTTAGCAAATATACTATTGCGCAGAAAAGGCATAATTTTTTGATTTCAAAAAGGCTTATGAGTAATAATATTATTGATACAACGAATGAAAATAATCCCAAAACTGCGATATAATCAAGTGGATTTTTGAAAACTTCCATAAATTTAAAAAGCGGATAATTTTTCAATTCTTTTGCTTTAAGCATTAAAAAAACGAATGCATACCAGAACATTCCCCAGTAAGCTAGCGGAATCCCGAAGAACTGAGATTCGTTTGTACGTGCAACGCCATCACAGTCGATAAATTCATTAACAGAACAGATACTCGGCGCCGCGTCAACCGCAAACAATGCGTTATAATAAACAACGGCCAACTCAACAGTTACGCAAAGTCCGAGAGCCGCCAGAATAGCAACTATTACCGGTTTTATCTCTTGTTTTATCATATTTTCTCCCCTTATATATTAGCAATAATTTCTTTAATAAGTCCCTTAAACTTGTTTTTAGCGAGGTTTGCGCTCTCAATAACTTCGGAGTGTGAAAGCTTAGCGGTTCCAACACCTGCGGCTTGATTTGTAATACAACTAATTCCAAGAACGTTAAGTCCGCAGTAGTTTGCAACAACGGCTTCCGGAACAGTAGACATCCCAACCGCGTCAGCACCTAAAAGCCTATAAGCTTTAATTTCAGCAGGAGTTTCGTAACTAGGGCCGGTTGTCGCCAGATAAACGCCCTCGCGAAGTTCAATATTTAATTTTTCGGCACAATGTTTCGCAATTTCTCGCAAATCATTCTTATAAATTTCACTCATATCAGGGAATCTCACACCTAACGTATCATCATTTTTTCCGATAAGCGGGTTTGTTCCCATAAAATTAATATGGTCTGTAATAAGCATTAAATCTGCCGGATTAAATTCAGGATTAACCGCGCCTGCAGCATTGGTCAAAATCAATGTTTTTATACCTAAAGCCTTTAACACCTTAATCGGGTAAGTGACAATATTCAGCGGATGTCCCTCATAGAAGTGGATTCGGCCTTGCATCATAACAACCTTTTTACCGTTGATTTCAGCGAAAACCAAACGTCCTTTATGCCCTGCAACCGTTGAACTTGCAAAATTAGGTATATCAGAATAATTTACTCCGACATCACAAAATTCATCAGCCAACTCACCTAAGCCGGAACCTAAGACAATTCCTATTTCCGGTTTGAAGTTTTCAGTTTGTTGATTGATGAATTTAATAGTGTTTTCCATAAGCCATTATCCCTATATGGAATCAACCTACCAAACGGCTATCGTCTGCTTCAGACGCTTTAACCATGATTGCGTGTTCAACAGGATTTTCTTTTTTATATTGGCTTTCGTAAGATTCTTCAAAGCTATATTCTTCGTGCGCTTTTTTAGCTTGATTTTCGTCAACTAATTTTTTCGCAAGTTCAGCGATTTCATAAACTAATTGATATCTGTTTTCAGTATTTTCGTTCAAGTCCCAAGCGACTCTGATTATTTGATCCATTTTTACCTCACAATAATTATAATTATCAATCTTTATAATATTATAAGAAAATCTTTTTTGCAAGAGGGTAAATATATTAAAAAGGGCATCCTTATCGGATGCCCTTTTTTAACTAAGCGTTTATATCTTTAATGCTCAACGCGATTCTGTGTTCTTGCGGAGTGAATTTCTTGATAAGAACTTCAACTGTATCGCCAACTCTGAATCTGTTGTAAGGGTTAATGTTTTCATCAGATACTTCTGAGATTGGCAACAATGCTTCAACGCCAGGGAAGATGTTGATGAATGCGCCGAATCCTGTAACTTTATTTACAGTACCTGTGATAACTTGACCTTCTGAGAATTGACCTTCGATTTGTTTCCAAGGATCTTCTGTCATTCTTTTCAATGACAATGAAATACGTTTCAATTCTGTATCGATTTTGATAATTTTAACTTCGATTGTATCGCCAAGAGTTAAAACGTCAGATGGGTGTTTAATTCTAGCCCAAGAAATTTCAGAGATAGGAAGCAAACCATCGATTCCGTTGATGTCAACGAACGCGCCGAAATCTGCGATTCTTACAACTTCACCTTTAACAACTGAATCTTCTGTCAATTCAGACAAAATGTTGTCAACAACTTGGTTTCTTTGTTCAGCAACAGCAAGTCTTTGAGAAAGAATAAGTTTGCCTTTTTTAGGGTCAGCTTCAAGAACTTTAACTTCGATTTTTTGATCAACAAGACCATCGAATGGAAGACCAGTTCTCAATTGGCTTGATGGGATGAAACCTTTCAAGTCAGCAACGTCAACAAGAACGCCGCCTTTAACGATTGAAACAACTTTAGCAAGGATTGTATCGCCTTGAACTTTAGCGTCATTAAGCTGCGCCCAAGCTTGTGCAAATGCAATTCTTTTCAAAGATAAAAGCATGTGGTTTTCATCGTTTTCTTCTTTTACAACGTAGAATTCTCTAACGTCACCGATTTCAAGGCTGTCGATAGAGTCTGATGGAATTTCATTTTTAGAAAGGAAAGCTTCTGTTTTAGCGCCTTTAACGCATACGAGGTAGCCTTCTTGTTCTTTTCTGATAATAGTACCTTCAACGATATCAGCAACGGTGTGTGATTTCGCAAAAGATTCTTCTAATAAACGTTCAAATTCGTCCATTTTTTCAAGTGTTTTTGTCATTTGTGTTATTCTCCTTTTTCTAGTTTGTTTATGACTTTTTCTATTAAATTTTGCGGGGTTGATGCACCCGCTGTCACAGAAATATTTTCTGCTTTTTCAATTAAATCTTTATAAATTTCCAACTCTTCTGCCGTTTCAATATGAATTGTTCTGGTTAGCGGTTCACAGATTTGCGCCAAATGTGTTGTATTGGCACTCGTTTTTGAACCGACAACGACAACAAGGTCACTATTTTTTGCAAGTGCCAATGTTTCTTTTTGACGGTTAGAAGTACTAGGGCAAATTGTATTTTCAATTTTTAATTCTCTCGCCAACGGAACCAATGCCGAAATAATCTCCTGAACATGCGAAATTGTCTGAGTTGTTTGGATTACGACCCCAATTCTTTTGTGAGCTTTGAGCATGTCGCGGTTCGTTTGAATTTCTTCAACAGTATTAACGACAACAACATTTTCGCTATGAAGCAATGCGTTAGCCCTGATTGCAACTACTTCCGGATGATTTTCTTTACCGATAATTACAACAAAATACCCCTTATCCGCTAGATTAATCGCTTTTTGCTGAACCTTTTTAACATCAGGACATGTCAAATCAACGACCTCAAACCCAGCATTTTTAATTTGCTCAATGCGTTCCGGCGTTTCACCGTGCGAACGGATAATACAGATTGCGTTGTTCGAATCTGCCGGAAGTTCATCAACCGTAAAAATTCCTAATTCTTCAAGCTCATCAGTCACAAGCGTGTTATGAATCAAAGCACCGAGTATATATATTTTTTTATCAGGATTGTCGATTTTAAGCTTTTTAGCAGTATCAACGGCTTTTTTCACACCGTAACAAAAACCTGCGGATTTAGCTGATGTAATATTTTTCGGCAATTTAAAATAATCTTCTTTCTAATAGACTCGCCGATGCGAACATCGACTGTAATAAAAAGACTCCTTTCGGAGTCTTTTTAATATGGGCCGCAGTGGACTCGAACCACCGACCTCACCCTTATCAGGGGTGCGCTCTAACCACCTGAGCTAGCAGCCCACAAATTTCTGGTTCATCACCTGAACCATCGCCGCCTGAGCTATTTTTAATCTCTCATCTCGGCTACGAAATTTAATTTATCATGAACATTTTTTAAAATCAAGTCTTTTTTTCATAATTCCATCTGACAAATTCTAAATCCCCTGGATACGTGATTTTCAGGTTGTCAGAACTTCCTGCAATGACATAAATTTCCGCCAATTTCGAAGCCAGAACCAACCCGCAATCATCTGTAACAGATAAACCATTTTGTCGGGCAAAAGTATGGGCATGCTTTATCAAATCCAGTTTAAAACACTGGGGAGTCTGCGCACAACGCAAATTTTTTCGTTGTGGCACTGAAACAATTCGTCCATTGGTGTCCACCTCCAGTATCGTGTCTGAAGTTTCAACTGCTGTACAAACTGCGTCATGACTTTTTAAACCATCAATACAGGCTGAGATTATTTCATCACTAACAAACGCACGAACTGCGTCGTGAATCAAAACATTCTCCGCGTCATCAATAGCAAAAACCCCATTATAAGAACTTTCCTGACGCGTCGCGCTACCGGAAATAACTTTCAAAACTTTTCCGTAATGCGCAACTAAATTTTGCGTGCGTTCCAAAAAATCCGGATGAGAAACAACTACAATACCATTGATTTGAGCATGCCTGTCAAACGCTTCAACAGAATGTTCCAATAAGGTTTTTCCACAAACCTGAAAGAACTGTTTTGGCTGATTTAATCCACTTCTTTCGCCCGTTCCGGACGCTAAAACTAACGCAATATTTTTCATAGAATTAATTCTACTACAAACGCGAAAATTTACGAATATCTCTTATTTTTCTCTTGAGCTTGTTTCGTTTATCTGTAAAATATTCCCGTAGCTTGCCGAATGTTATGCGGGAAAGAATTTTTGCACTATTGTAGTTGAAGAATACTGCAAATTTATTTATGCTGTAAATTTTCAGGATATTACACAACATTTCTTCATAGAACGGGCATTTGCGCGCATAATACCAAAAAATTTCCGCAAAATATTCTTTTGGGCTGTTCCATGGCTTGTTTGGGGTAGTATAATGGATTATCGCGGGATGCTGCTTGGAGTTGAGAAAATCCTCCTTGTATTCATCAGTTATTATATTTTCGTAGTCTATTGGCTGAAAATATACTCCCCATTGAAAATTCCATTTGCTTGATAAATACCTTGTCTTGCCGGCAAATATGATATTCAAAACATCCTGATCAAAGTAGAATAAATTCATATTTGCGATAATTTTTTGAAACTCTTGTGAATATTTTCTAATATCAATTTGTGGAATATTAAACATTATCACTCCGGAATTAAAATATTTTTCGGGATGTTGAAGCTTTAATTCTTGTGTAAAGTGCTTCTGTGCATGCTTATCGTATGAAAGAACCGGAGAAACTGTATCCAAAACAGCCATAAGTTCAGCACCTTCGAAATCAAGCTTAAACAAGTCTTCCAGATAATCATTAAACACCAAATCCACATCACAATAGAGAACTTTTTTGTATTTTTGCATAAGCAATGGTATGAAAAGACGGTAATAAGTACTTAACGGCCACGCTGCACAGGTTTTGAATGTTATATTCTCAAATTTCTGATTTATGTATTCGTTGATGTTAAAAAATCTAAGACTAAAATTAGGCGGCAACATCTTTAACAAAACATTCTTATTTCGTTCTGAAATATCGGCTTCCAAAACAATTATGTCATAATCCTCATAGTTTTTTGAATTCTCAATCAATGATTGCAGTGCTACCCCGAAGTACTTCACAAAATTATTATCAGGCGCAAAAACAATTGTTCTAGTCCACGATGACTCAAAAACCGGTTCTATTTGAAAAACTTTATCCATTCTATTCCTCTTTAATATCAGTATAACAAAATCATGTATATTATACACAAATACGAATACAAAGCAAGTACCTTGTAAAAACGCCATCAATATTCGTTTACTTTATATATGTAAAAGTTTAAAATTTTATTAATATGACAGAAGAGCAATTAATTACCCAAATACGCAACGAACTAAAAGGTTATATTCACATGAAAGGTATGACCTATGAAAAAGTTGCGAAGTTATTGACCGAAAAATACGGCAAAAATGTAACCGCGCAGAGTTTAAATAACAAAATCGCACGCGGTTCCATTAGATATATTGATATTTTACAAATTTGTTCTGTACTTGGCTACAAAATCAAGTGGGAATAGCCGGCTGAGCCGGCCCCATAAATAATACCGAGCCGGAGTTTACAGACCGATAACTTATACCGCCATTTCCTGACGTTTGAACTGCATATTATACAATGTTTGATATTGGCCGTTCGGAAGATTTATCAACTCGTCGTGGGTTCCGAGTTCAGCTAAACAGCCCTCGTTGATTACCGCAATTCTATCAGCGTTTTGGATTGTTGAAAGTCTGTGAGCGATTACAAATACAGTTTTATTAGTCATCAAGTTGTCAATCGCTTTTTGTACGATTGCCTCTGATTTGTTATCAAGCGCAGAAGTTGCTTCGTCAAGAATTACAATCGGTGCGTTTTTCAAGAACGCTCTAGCAATCGCAACACGCTGTTTTTGACCGCCGGAAAGAAGTATTCCGCGCTCACCGATTTCCGTATTTAGCCCGTCTTTGAGAGTAGCCACAAATTCATCAAGATAAGCCATTTTAAGCGCTTGTTGAATTTCTTCTTCTGTCGCATTTTGTTTACCTAAAAGAATATTCTGACGGATTGTTCCAGAGAAAAGGAAGTTATCCTGAAACACAACAGAAATATTATCGCGCAAAGAATCAAGCGTATAGTTCTTAATATTTACGCCGTCGACTTGAATTTCGCCGGAATTAATATCATAAAATCTCGGAATAAGACTTACAATTGTAGATTTTCCGCCGCCGGAATTACCGACAAGTGCAATTGTTTCGCCTTTTTTAACTTCAAGGTTAATATTTTTCAATACCGGACGGCCTTTTACGTATTCAAAGCTTACGTTTTTAAAGCTTACGCCGGAATTAATCTCTTTTAAATCAACGGCATCAGGTTTATCGGTGATTGCCGGTTTCTGTTCTAAAATCCCGAAGACACGTTCGATTGCCATAAATGACATTTGAACCGCGTTAAAGTTGTTTCCGAGGTTTTTAATCGGAGTATAAAGCATGATTAACGCGGTAATAAATGATACGAAGTTACCGCTTGAAATTTGTTTTGTCAAAATCAAATGGCTTCCGTAACCGATAGCGGCACCGATACCAACAGAAACGATTACGTGCATCATTGGTGAAAGCCAAGAGGTACGTTGAACCATTTTAATCTGGAAGCTAAAGATATTTTTAACGATTTCGCGGAATTTACTTTCCTGATAACTTCTCAGGTTATAAGCGGTAATTGTTCTATTGCCGGAGAAAGTTTCGTTGTAAGCTGTAATAACCTTTGAACCAGCAGCAACGGACTTATCCATAACAGATTTAATTCTTTTTCTAATATTAGCCAGAGGCAGGAACGCGCCCCCCAGAACGATTGTCGCGATAATTGCCAATTGCCAAGAGTTGTAGAACAAAACGCATATTAATGATAAAGAAGAAAATAATCTTGAAACAAAAGTTTTGAGGTTGTTCAACAAGCCGGAACAAGCAGCATCCGCGTCGTTATTGAATCTAAATACGATATCGCCTGAATTTCTTTTATCAAAGAAAGAGGTTTCAAGCGTAAGCATTTTTTTGTACAAATCCATTTTCAAGTCTGCGGTAATTTTTCCGCCAACCCACGTATTCAAATAAGTTGCCATATAGTTCAAGAACCCTTGCAGAACTGTAAACATAACGATTCCGAACGGAATATACCACGGCGATTGAACTGTTTTTTCAACCATGACCAAATCCATATACGGCTTCAAGGCGAGTGCAATAACTGCATCCAACGAACCTATCGGGATACAAATTAACACGGCTAAAATTGCTCTAAACCAGTAAGGTTTCACATAGGGCAATATTCTTGAATAACAAAACCAAAACTGAGTTTTCTTAAATTTTTCTATTTTATCTGATATAAATTTCATTAGCTCTCCCAAACTATTTATACATATCCAGAACTTATAATATTTTAAATATAGGTTTGTGTCAAACTTAAAAGCAGTTCTCCGCCGTTTCCGGCCCGCTGAACCGCGGCCCGCGCACGGCTACGCTGTCTAATACGCCACTCAAAAGACTCGCTCACGTTCCTTATCGCGAGTCTTTCTCGGACACAAAAGGGGCATACGCCCCTATATTAAACGATACTAAATGCCACGATCTTCTCTTCACAAATGCTTAACCAATCGTATTTGAAGCAAACATAATCGTTGCATTCACAGACGTTTTCATCGCATTCACAATAGTCGTTAAGTCTACAAACAAGAGCGTTTTGAAGTGTTACATAGTCTTCGTTACATTCATCACATCGTCCCTCTGGAATAAAAACTTCACCATCGATTTTGAGATGTTGCGTAAAAATAACGACTTTTCTTGATTCACTGCTTTCCATAATTTTCTCAATGCTTTTCATAAATTTTCTAGACATAATTTTCTCCTTTTCGATAAATTTAACGCGTTCCTGTAAACATTTAATCGCCTGATTTGACATGCCGAATTGTTCAGTCTAAAATTTTGTGCAAAGGAGTATCAATATTATGCCGAAATACAGCACACAAGAATTATTAGATTTATATAACTCAGACCTTGACAGCTTGTTAAAAAAAGCGTCAGAGAATTTACATCAAGATATAGAATTTTGTTCTATTATCAATGCCAGAAATGGAAAATGTTCACAAAACTGCAGATACTGCGCCCAAAGTTCACACTACCGCACAGATATCGAATCTTTCCCGCTTCTTGACGTACAAACAGTTTATGATGCAGCAAAAGAAGCGCAGGAAAACGGAATAGACCGAATCGCGATTGTAACATCAGGCAAAACCCCTGACGAGAGCGATTTTGACAGAATGCTTGAGATGATAAAATCAATTAATTCACTTGGCGAAATCAGCAGCTGCGCGTCAATTGGAATACTAAACGAAGAACAAGCAAAACGCCTTGCTGAAGCGGGATTAAAAAGATTCCACCACAATATCAACTCTGCACGTTCTTACTATCCTGAGGTTTGTACAACACATACATTTGAAGACCGTGTTAATACCTGCAAACTTGTAAAAAAATACGGAATGGAACTATGCTGCGGCGTAATTCTCGGTATGGGTGAAAGCGTTGAGCAACGCGTTGAAATGGCAGAAATTCTGGCAGAAATCGAACCGGATTCAATACCTATTAATATATTAATGCCGATTCCGCAAACTCCGTTTGAAAACTACCACGACAAAATCGATGAAGAAAATATTTTAAGAACCCTTGCAGTATTCAAAATTGCGAACCCGAAATCAGTTTTAAGATTCTGCGGCGGCCGCATGAGATTATCAGAAGAAAACCAGAAAAAAGCACTCAAATACTGCATTGAAGGTATCCTTACAGGCGATTATTTGACGACCACCGGCAAATCTTTCGAACAAGATCTCAAAATGCTTCACGACCTCGGTAAATGCCCGTCATTCATATAGTTTATTTTTGTAAAAAATATTCAATTAGAGGTTGATTTTTGTCGAAAAAAATTGCATAATTGGTATATAATTTTCATATATCAAGGTAAATTTTTGTAAAATCTTCGTAAAAAAAGTTAAAATTTTATTTATGTTTTGACTTTATTTGTAAAGATAGTATTGGAAGATAGGTAAAAAATAAAATGAATAATTCGATATTAAAAGATTTTTTCAAGCTAATGTTATCAGTAACGATGGTGACATTAAGCGTCAACAGTGCATTTGCCGCGTATAACCCTAATGGATTTTCACTGCAGCAAGAAACAGGTTTAAACCAGCTTCACGACGCTAGCAATCTTGAAACAAGGCGCTATGAAAACTATGTTCGTCAAGACTACGAACAAAGATACACAGAACCAATGCCGGCTGTTGAAGACAACAGAGATTATAATAATAACTCAATGAACGCAGGCGTTTCACAGATTCAAACCGATAACAGCGTTTACGTTGGCAGCGTTTCAGTTGATCCATCAGAAATCCTATCTTCAGACGAAATCAACGCTATCATTTCGCAAATTCAAGGCAGAAACGTTACTATCGGCGAAATTCAACAAGCAGTTAACGAAATTAACAAATTATACGCCTCACGCGGTTTTGTTACAGCCCGCGCATATTTACCGGAACAAACAATCACCGGCGGCAATATCCGAATCGGTTTAATCGAAAGTAAAGTCGGAAACCTTACAGTTAACGGAAACCGCTGGACTAGAACAAAATACATTACTGACCGTGTAGGCCAGAAACAAGATAATGTTTTCGACATCGTTGAACTCGAAAAAGATGTCGTAAGCTTCAACAGATACAACGAAGGTGTAAGCTTGAAAGCAAACCTCAAAGCCGGTCAAGCACCTGGTACAACTGATATCGAAATCAACGCAGAAGAAAAACTTCCGTTCCACGTAGTCGGTGTAATGGATAACGCAGGCCGTTATTCAACCGGTCACATCAGAGGCGGTGCGATGATTTACGCAGACAGCTTGTTCAAAAACAGAGATAAGTTGTCCATCGGTTCATATTTCAGCGGCGGCGCAACAAGCCCGTTTGTTGACTATAACGTTCCAGTTAACAAAAAAGACGGACGTGTAGGTTTCTTATACACCTCAACTTTTGCTAAATTAAAATACGGCGATTTCAGAGCGTTAGATATCCGAAGCCGTGGTTATCAATATTCATTGTACTATTCACAACCATTGGTTAGACGCCCTGACTTAGAATTAAAATCTTACGCCGCAATCAACTATAAACGCGCAAGAATCAGCTATCTTGACGACCTTTTCCACACAACAGATCAGGTTACCAGTGCTGAGTTAGCGTTGAACTTACGTAAAGATACCAAACACGGTATTTGGTATTTGAACCAGTCCGCATACTATGCGTTCCCAATTTTGGATAAAGCTTCAAACTACTTCAAATATAGTGGTAGCATTACAAGATTGCACGACTTCTCACACGGTATCATCGGTCAAGTTAGAAGTAATTACCAAATCATCCCGCAAAACAGATACGTTCCATACCTCGACCAAATCCAATCAGGTGGTTTGTTCACTGTTAGAGGTTACAACGAAGGTATCATGATCGGTAAAAACGGTTACTTCTTAAGCGGTGAATTGATATTCCCTATTATGCCAAGCACCATCAGAACAAGCAAACGCGAAGTTCCATTCCTCGGCAGAGCTGTTAAAGGTGCGGTATTCTTCGACCACGCTGGTATCTTCCCAAGACGTGCAGAAGATAGATTCGACGGAAGCTACTTCCTCGCATCAATCGGTATGGGTTTAAGAGTTCAACTCCCTGGAAGCTTAACAGGCCGCCTATATTGGGGTTATCCTTTGATTAACAACGCATACGAAGCTGATAGAAAATTCGGTCGTTTCCACTTCGAATTAACACTTGCACCGGATTTAGATGCATTGTTGAACAAACGAAGCACAAAAGAACAGGTTGTTGTTGAAGAAAAACACGTAGAAGCAAAACCTGCTCCGGCACCAGAACCAGTTAACAACTATCCTGATGTCCGTCACTACGACTACTTCTTTGATGTTCCTGGTGCGGCACTATAGAAAAATTTACGGGTGCGAGAAATCGCACCCGATTTATTAGAAAGAGAGATTAAACATGGCAAAAGGTATATTTATTACAGCAACAGGAACTGATGTTGGTAAAACTTATGTAAGCGCATTACTTGTCAAACAATTACGTGAAAGAGGCATTCTTTGCGATTATTACAAACCAGTTTTAAGCGGCGCGATTATTCATGTCAATGAAATTCTGGCAGAAGACGCTGAAATCGTTTGTAACACTGCAGGACTTGACGGTGACCCGCTTGACAGAGTTTCTTACGTTTTTGAACCGGCAGTATCACCACATCTTGCGGCAGGAATGGAAGGACGCACTATTGTCATTGAAAAAATCCTTGAAGATTATGAACGAATTTCTTCTCAAAATGATTTTACTGTTGTCGAGGGTGCCGGCGGGATCATTACGCCTCTGGATTTAGACATAAAACTTTTCATGTACGATATTCCCGAAGTCCTCGGACTCGACACAATTGTTGTTGCAGACGCGGGATTGGGTTCAATCAACAGCACATTCTTAACCGTTAATTTCTTAAAACAAACCCCAATCAAGGTTAAAGGTATTATCTTGAACAACTTTGACAAAGAAGATTTTATGCATTTAGATAACTTAAAGGTAATAGAACATCTTTGCGGCGTAAAAGTTCTGGGAACAGTTGCGAAAGACAGCGATGGAATCGAATTTACGGCCGGAGCAATTGAGGCTTTGTATGAATAATTTAAACGAATGGCAGGAGAAAGATTTAAAATACATCTGGCACCCGTGTTCTCAGATGAAAGATTACGAGGAACTTGCCCCGATGGTAATCGAAAAAGGCGAGGGAATTTATCTTTATGACACAGACGGCAAAAAATATTACGATGTAATAAGTTCGTGGTGGTGCAATCTTCTTGGCCATTGTAACCCTAAGATTAATGCGGCGATAAAAACGCAATTAGACACGCTTGAACACGTAATTTTTGCGAATTTTTCACATAAAACAGTCATTAATCTTTGCGAAAAGTTGTCTAAAGTGCTGCCAGAGGGCTTGTGTAAGTTCAATTTTGCAGACAACGGCTCATCTGCGATAGAAATGGCGCTGAAGATGAGTTTTCAGTACCATTATCAGACCGGAAATCCGCAGAAAAAACGTTTTATGGCACTGACTGACGCATATCACGGCGAAACAATCGGAGCGCTTTCGGTTGGCGGCGTAGATTTATATTCAGAAATTTACAAACCGATTTTGCTTGATATCGAACGAATCGAGGCACCGGACTGCTACCGCTGCCCTTACGGACATTTACATGGAAATTGTGATTGTCCTTGTATTGAAAAAGCAGAGCAAGCATTTGAAAAATACGGCAATGAAACGGCCGCATTGATAGTAGAGCCGCTATTACAAGGTTCTGCGGGAATGAAAATTTATCCGCCGCTATATCTAAAAAAATTACGCGAACTTTGCGACAAATACAATGTTCACCTTATTGCGGACGAAATCGCAACAGGCTATGGAAGAACCGGCAAAATGTGGGCCTGCGACCATGCCGGAATTTCACCGGATATTATGTGCCTTTCAAAAGGCCTGACCGGTGGTTATATGCCAATGGCGATTGCGATTACCACACAGGAAATTTACGACGCGTTCTATGCGGATTACCTTGAGGGCAAAGCCTTTATGCATAGCCACACCTACAGCGGAAACGCGCTTGCGTGTTCTGCGGCGTGCGCTGTTCTTGATATTTTGAAAGAAGAAAAAATCATTGAAAAAGCCCAAGAAAAAGCAATTTACTTCAACAACCGAATAAAAGAAAAATTTGGAAGCCACAAAAACGTTGGCGATATTCGCCACATCGGCCTGATTAACGCAATAGAACTTGTAGAAGACAAAGCCGAAAAACGCGCGTTCGATTCAAAGAACCGTTACGGTTATCAGATTTATAAAAAGGCATTAAAAAAGGGCGTAATCTTACGCCCTCTAGGTGATGTTCTTTACTTTAACCCGCCGCTTATCATCGAGAAATCTGATATGGATTACGTAATCGATGTTGCGTATGAATGCATGTGCGAGGTTTTAGATTAAGAATTTACCGTTTTCATAGATAAGAACGTCATCGGCATAAATTTTGCCGCCGTTTTTCATGTTCTTAATCATGTCCCAGTGAAGTCCTGACACGTTTTTGCCGCCAGTTTCAGGATAAGACGCGCCGACTGCCATGTGAATTGAGCCGCCAATTTTTTCGTCGAATAAAATGTTTCCTGTAACTTCTTGGATTTCGTCGTTTGTACCGATAGCGATTTCGCCGATTCCGCGTGAACCCTCGTCCATATCGAACATTGAGTTGACAAAATCCTCGCCGCTTTCACATTTTACTCCAACGACTTTGCCGTCTTTAATTGTCAAATGTACGCCACGAGCTTCGTTGCCGCGGTAGTTTTGCGGGAAGTCAAAGAAGATTTCGCCGTTCACGTCATCTTCAACAGGAGATGTGAAAACTTCCCCATCAGGATAGTTGTTCAAACCTGAACAGCTAATCCATTTTCTGCCCTCAACACCGAATGTAATATCAGTTTTTTCACCAACAATACGAACCTTTTTGACATTATTCAAATAATTTGCCCATTTTGTTTGTTTTTCATCGAGTTCACGAAGCTTCGCAACAGGATCGTCAAGGTTCAAATAGCAAGAATTATAAAGGAATTCAGTATATTCCGCCAAAGACATTTTCGCTTCCTGCGCAAGCGCGTTAGTCGGATAATCCGCGATAACCCAGCTTGCTTCTCCGCGTGCTGAGCGTCCAAGCAAAGTTTCTGAAAGCTTTTTAGTTGCTTTCCCGCGACGTGCAAGTTTTTCAAGGTTAGCCCGTTTCATATTTTTCGTATTCAACGGTGCGCCGATAGAAATAAATTTGTCGGCCTTTTCGTATTCCATCATCGTAATCGGGTCGACAAAATCCAACTGCTCATCAGACGCATTCTTCAAGAAGATTTCACCTGCGCCCTCAAGTGCGATACGTACAAGCGGGTTTCCACCGCGCTCGATTACGCGTTTGTAAATTTCTTTCAATAACGGTTGAGATTCGACGCTGTCAGAACGGATTACAACCAAATCGCCCTTTTGCACATTCGTTGAATAATCAACTAAAACTTTTGCATATTTTCTTAACATAAAAAACTCTCCTCTTTTGTATAATTGTAATACACATTGAGGAGAGTGTAAAGCTTCAATCGGTTAGCGTCTAATACACCAGCCGGGGGCAACCGGCTCTTATAACTAAACCCGTGCTTACGGTTAGCGTTTAATACACCATATTGAATAAGACGATTCCCGTGAGCCTAAATGTCTACTTCCGGAAGAGAAACGCACATGATACGCAGTATCAGGCTTTTCACCTAATGATGTTGACCAAAAATAAGACTCCTTTTTTGTCAATAACGACTTATTATAAAACATTGCCATCAGTTCATCACGGCTAGGCAAACGGCTTTCATTATTCTTATTAGTACAATATCTGGTTGCTTCAATATGCTTAGCCGAACCAACAGAAGCAACGGGTTCCGGAACTGGCGCAACAACCACAGGGTCGCTAGGATACATTACGGTTATAAAACCAATATCTTTGCCCATCGTATTCGGGCCTTTGGTACCGTTCAAATCATATACGAAGTTCGCACACATATATGGCTGTGTCCAATCCGCGTCAATTGTCATTATATCACTTCGGCAATTCGGGTTATAATAAACAACAACGCTCTCGCCATTTGCCGTTTCAAACGCCGCAGCGCGGGTATTTAATTGCCTAGAATATACTTGACTCGGCGCACTGCCATTAAACATACTATTGAAACCAACCAGAGTGTTCATTGAAGTCGTAAAATTATCTATAGTACGCGCATCTAATGTTGTTATTTTCGATGGGATTCCGCAATCGCCTAAATGCTCATAATCGCAAATATTATTTATTTTCAAAACCTTAGATAATCCCGCAGTAACGAATGTTTCCGCGGCTGTATCTGTTGTTATTTCCTGATTAAACGATTCACCGATTGTTCCCACCAGTGTTCCATACCCGTTCACAGCGGGCATAAGTGCTATCGCCTGAGAAAATCTTGCATAAAGAGCTTTGCGTTGAGTATTCCATGTCCGCTCGTTAATGTTTCCAGTGAGCGACGGCAACGTTATCGCTGCGACGACACCAATAATCGTTAATGACAGGAGTATCTCCGCCATTGTAAAGGCACTAAGTGCCATCCTCATTTTCGTTGTACGGCAGCCCGCCAACGTCTTAGATAGAACCG
>JAMPIJ010000024.1 GCA_023662905.1 Fusobacterium sp. | reverse complement strand
AGCCTTGTGGCACAAGCATTCTGTCTAGGGGGGGGGGCTTAATTAGACCCGTGCGACTGGAGCACGAACACACGAGCCGCAGTCGGGGCAAGTCAACTGCTTTTACAATGGCGGAAATCTTATTATCATTAACAATTATTGGCGTGGTTGCCGCTATCACATTACCTTCTCTAACAGGTAGCATCAACGAAAAAACATGGAACACCCAACGTAAGGCACTTCACGCCAGATTTTCACAAGCTCTTGCCTTAATGCCAAACCTAAATAGTTATGGTACTTTAAACGATACAACAGATACTGCGACAGAAACTTTCATTACCAACGGTTTAACTAAAGTAATGAAAATTAATAACATTTGTAACCACGAAAATTTAAAAGATTGTGGTATTCCTGACAAAATTACAACTTTAAACAATAATACAATAAGCAATTTTAACACATCCCCATATAATACATTAATAGGCTTCAACAGCTTGTTCTATATTGAAAATGCATACAGCCAAATCGATACCAAAGCTGCAGCTTTTGAAACCGCCAATGGTGAAAGTATTTTAACATATTACAACCCTTACTGCCAAAGCAGCTTGCAAGAGATTAACTGGACTTATGTTCAATCAAAAATGTGTGCAAATTTTGTTTATGATTTGAACGGCAACAAAGGCCCCAACACCGTTGGCAAAGATATCGGTTTTATTTCAGCACTCTATCCTAGTGATCCGATAGTAGTTGCCCCACTTCCATTAACATCAAATACCGCAAAAAACCAAATGCAAAAAAACGGCGGAAAAGCTTGTACACAAATGGATAAAGATAGCAGATTGCCTAACATTGAAGAATTATCCGCAATGTTTTACAACAATCTTCTAATTGGAATATCTCCAGGCTATTACTGGTCAAGCTCAATCGTCTCTTCAAGCTTAAATGATAAAGGGTGGGACTTGTATTTTCAAGATGGTTTAAAATCAGGCTTTAGTCGCACAAATCACAGAGGGGTTCGCTGCATAAAAAGATAAAAATAGATTATAACAATACTTATTCAGCTTGCTTTATGCAAGCTGATTAAGTTTAATTTTACAAATTTCAACCTATCAAGTTAGGGAAATATTTTTCAACAAAATTCGCATAAATAGTTCTTATTTCCCCGATTCGTCTGGTTTCTTTTGTACCATTAACTTCTTGAAACCCTTTTTCAAGCATATCCTCAATAATTAAAATATCACTCTTATCGGTATGGAACTTTTCATACAACGCAACACACAGCCCCGTACGTCTTTTTCCTTTCATGCAGTGAATATAGGTTTTTCCATCGTTTTGTAAAATAGTATCATTCACTCGCTTAAAAAATTCATCAGACGGAAGATTCACATCTTTATGCGAGTACTTATAATTCACATATTTTATCCCCAAAAGCTTACAGAAAAATTTTTCCATTGGCTTTTTAAAATAGGAACAATTTCTCAAATCTATAATCTGGTTCACGCCCTCATTTTTCATCTGATACAGCCGCCACGGACATGACACACGCGGGCCTCTAATCAGCCGTTCATCAACAACGCTCTGAAAACTTGCAAGAGAGCCAAAACTCTGGTTTGAAAAATTTCTGTCGGCCACATTCATAAGGGTAGTAAAACCCGTGAAAATAAATTTTGCCTTAATAGTCAGAAATCACAGCATCGTCTTCGTCTTCGAGTGAAGAAAGGTCTTTGCTGTATACCGCATCAAAATCTTCCGGCAAATATTCAGGATCCGGCCAAACCGTGTCGTCATCAAATCTTGATGCGTGAAGATTTACTGATGATGAAAAATCTGAATTGCTCAAATCAGCTTCTGAGAAAATACATCCGGCCAAATCTGTATCGGTAAAGTTACAATAGCTTACAACTGAATAACTGCAATCAGTACCGGTCATAAGGCTTTCTGAAAAATCACATTCGATAATATGAGAACGCGTAAAATCAACAGAAGTCAAATCTGTATTGGTAAAATTAACAAGCGATAGACTGCAATCAGCAAAAGAACTTGAATTAAGATTAACGTCGCTGAAATCAATTTCGTTCAGAGTCAAACCTGAAAAATCCATTTCGCTCAAGTTGATTTCTTCATCCTGATCCTGTTTCCATTCGTTAAACTTCTCGGGATTTTTTCTCAACAAATCAACCAATTCTTCTCTTGTATAATCTATCATCTTTATAATTTCTCCTTTTATAAATTCATATTCATAGCAATCAAAATAGCCTGAGTTCTTCCTGTTACGTTGAGTTTTTTATAAATAGAATTCAGATGAGTTTTAACTGTAACTTCTTTAACAACCATCTTATCAGCTATTTCTTTGTTGCTGGCGCCTTTCGCAAGCATTGAGAGAACTTCTTTTTCTTTATTAGTCAAATTACTTAACGCTGAAGAAGTCTGAACCTTACCGGATTTAGGCTTTGAACGCCTGAGAACTGCCTCCATTCTTGCAAGAAGATTCGGGAGCATAAAGGGTTTTACAATGTAATCATCGGCTCCGTTTTTTAAGCCGAGAACCATTTTTTGCTCATCATTTACGGCTGTAAGCATTATTACCGGCAAGTGTTCCGTCAATGAATTCTGCCTGATATTACGGAGGGTTTCCCAGCCGTTCATATTCGGCATCATTACGTCTAAAAGTATAATATCAAAATCAAAATTTTTTGCAAGTGTTTTTAGTGCCTGAACACCATCGTCAGCACACGTCACTTCATAACCATAGAACGGAAGCGCGTCTTTGAGATATTTGGAGTTATCATCAACGAGTAAAACTTTTGTCATAATTCTAAACGATTTTGTTTTTTAACGCTTTAAGTGCGGCCTGAAGCCTGTCATCAACCTCTAATTTTTGCAAAATATTTGCAACGTGGGCTTTTGTTGTATTGATACTGATAACAAGGATTTGCGCAATTTCCATATTGCTGTAGCCCTCTGTCATGAGTTTAAGAATTTGTGATTCGCGCGCCGTAAGGTCGTATTTTTTAGCGTTTTCTGCAGAATTATCTTCCTGCACCTGCGCCTGACAGCTTGCTTTTAAGACTATATGCGCGATGCTGGGGTCAAACCACGCCGCGCCATCGGCAACTGATTGAACAACACTGATAAGTCTTTGCGGATTAATTTCTTTTGAGCAGTAAGCGTTGGCACCGGCTTTCAGGCTGCTAATAACCTCTTTTTCATCGTTATGAGAAGTAAGCATAATGACTTTAACTTCCTTTTTGCGTGAACGAATTTTCTGAGTCGCTTCGATTCCGTTCATTCCAGGAAGTCCTAAGTCCATAATTATCACGTCAATCGGCGTTGAATCGAAAATTTCAAGCGCTTTTTCGGCAGATTCTGCCTCATAAATTGCCTCTACATAATCCACGCCCTCAAATGTTGTTTTAAGGCCGAAACGTGTTAATTCGTGGTCTTCAACGATTAGAATGTTTAATTTCATATACTCAATGCCTCTTTTGCCGGTTCAAAGTCAGGATTTAATAAAAGGGCTTTCTGGAAATTCTGCGCTGCATCGTGCTTTTGCCCCTGTTTATTACATAATAACCCCAGATAATAATAATATTTAAAATGATTTTCGTCAATAGATTTAACAATTTTCAAATACTTGCCCGCGCTGTCGAGATTTTCTTTGCGAAGCTCTGTTTCTGCAAGCGAAAGCCAGCCGTCAACGAACATCATATTTATCGCGACGCTTTTTTTCAGATACGGAAGCTCCTTTGCACTGTCGAGTTGCGCAAGGTTGTAGTATGAAAGATAAGCATTGCTTGAGTTAACAATTACGTCCTCAAACAAACCTTTTGCCTTGTTGGTTTGACCGAGCGCTAAATAGCACTGCGCAAGCTTTTCGCGATATTTAAGCTGTTTTTTATCCTGCATACAAGCTTTTGAATAGCATTTGAGTGCAGAGGCAAACTCTTTTTTATCCGTGTAATAATCCCCGAGAACCTCGTTTGCAAGCGCAGAAGCCTTTGCTTTTGACGCAACGCTATAAGCTTTGTCGTAATCCTGCGTATCATAATAAATTCTTGCAAGAAGCGCGTTTACATCTTTGTTCTTCTTTTCGATTGCAGAAAGCGTTCTTATTGCCTTTTCGTAGGCTTTTTCCCAGTAATAGTAGTAACCGAGGTGATAAGATTTCGCCGGTTCGTTTTTCGCAAGTTTGTATTTAACATATTGTTCTAAAGAGTTGATTTTATTAACAAAAGTTACAGAATAAATCTGTTGTTTTTTGAGTTTGTTAATAATCTTCAACGCCTCTTTAGCCTGATTTGTTTCCGCGAGAATTTCAACCTGCAATGCTTGATAATTCAGGTTATCAGGGTTCAAATAGACGGCTTTATCGATATAAGTTTTAGCGTTTACAAAATCATTATTTTTAACGAACGCAAACGCTTGAAGATAATTGGCGTAATCAATCCCGTCAAGAGAGTTGTCGCCGCGGTTAAACTCGTTAATAACCTCTGCTGTTTGCTCGTTATAAACAATATTTGAGTATAATTCTGCGAAATACAATTCTTTTTTCTGGCGCATTTGCTGCGCAGGGAAATAGTAATGTTTTATGTCCTCAACAACAATATTGGCGATATCTTTTTCCTTAATCTTGCTCATTGCAAGGTCAGAAAGCGAATAAAATCCGATTTTCGCCATCTCTTCCGCCATTTTCATATAAAAATAGTCGTTCGCCTGCGCGTTTTCAAACAGGTTTTTGAAATCATCATAAGCCGGTTTGATATTGCTGTTTTTAAAACGTTCAAACGCAATGTTATACAATGCAAACGGGCTGTCATAGCTTATCGCAACTTTTTTCGGTACATCCTGCGACAAATTCAAAACATTCTGCATAACAGGGTCGACAACACGGAGCTGCGAATACAAATCCTCAGCCATTACCGGCATTGCCGCAAATAAAATCATACCTGTTAACAAAAATTTCTTCATCTTTTAGTCTGTACCCGCCCCGTTTTTGCACGCATAATAACTTTCAAAAACCTCAATAAGTTTTTGCTGTTTCTTCGTTTGTTTTTCGCTGTTTCCAGCTTTATAAAGGTCTGCAAGACAACTATCTGCAAGCACTTTCACATCTTTTGCCTCAAGCATTTTTTCAGGGTTTTCACTCAAAAAGACCTGAATCAATTCCAACAATGGAACCGACATAAACACATCGACAATTGATTTGTCAAAATGGGTTCCTGAATCTTTCAAAAGAATGTTAATAACATTCATAATCGGCATTCTGTCACGGTAATGACGTTTTGACGTAATCGCATCAAACACATCCGCAACCGCCAGAATTCTTCCGCCAATATGAATTTCTTCACCTTTCAAACCGCGATAATACCCTGCCCCGTTGAATTTTTCGTGGTGAGAGCAAGCGATTTCTGTGATAACTTTGAAATCTTTTGACATATGGATTTTATCCAGAATATCGTGCGTAATCCTTGCGTGTTCCTGAATATGCGCGTATTCCTCAGGCGTAAGTTTGCCCTCTTTTTGCAACACGGAATCCATAATCCCGATTTTACCGATATCGTGTAAAATCGCCGCTTTTTCAATCAGTGCGATGTCTTTTTCAGACAAATTCATCTTGCGCGCGATTAAAACAGAATAAAGTTTTACACGCAACGAATGACCTGCCGTAATCTTATCACGTGCATCGATAGAGGTTGCAAGCGTGTCGATAAAGCTTTCAAAAAGTTCTTTTTGCTCTTTATAAAGTTCTTCCTGCTGCGCGAACAGTTGAGCGTTTTCAAGCGCAATGCTCGCGCTTCCGCCGATTGCAACGAGTAAATCTTCATCACTCTTTGTAAAAGTGCCTTTCAACTTGTTCAAAACCTGAAAAACACCGATAATCTGTTGATTATTATTCTTAATCGGCAAGCACAAAATCGTATTTGTCTTATACCCAGTTTTCAAGTCAACCTCAGGGTTGAAACGTTCATCGTTGTAAGCGTCTTTAATATTAATACTTTCACCGGTTTTGGCAACATAACCCGCAAGGCCTTTACTTGCAGGGAAACGAATTTCCTCACTCCCCATACCAAGTGCAACCATTGACCAGAGTTCGTCGGTTTCCTTATCCCATAGAAAAACAGTACAACGATCAGCCTGAATTGCGTTTTTGGTTTCCTCAGCGATAACCTTCAAAAGCACCTTGATATCCGTCAATGCAGAAATCGAACGACCGATTTTAACCAGCGACACAAGCGGATCAGCTTTCACGGGGTGTGAAAAATCAAGCCCGTTATTAATCTGACTTATGCGGATTGTCAACATATCGGTAATATCATATTCAACATTCTTTTCCGCAGAAAGTTCTTTCGCGTTCAGATAATGTTTTAGCGCGACTTTCGCGTCACCCTCGGCGAAATTCAACTCGCCAAGAACAAATTCATTGAGGAGTTTTGCCGAAACATTTTTGTTATAAGCGGCTAAAAAAGCGGCTTCATTAATAGTTTCAAGTGAAGATTTAAAATTATTTTTGTCTGCGAGATAATTAGCGAACCCCATAAGGCTCATACATTCAGAGTTAAGCGCAGAGCATTTTTGCACGTGCAAATCATCTGACAAATCTTTGATAGCCGCCAACGCCTGAACTGCCTCTCTATCTGTCAACAAAGAAATAATTTTTAAAATATCCTTTTTGTTCTTCTCGCAAGCTTTTACCATAATCTTCCTCTTCCTACAATTTTACACCATTAATACATATTTGTAAACAACAAAAAAGCCGATTCTTCAAGAACCGGCCTTTTGTATTTAATCAAAAATTAGATTAACGTTTTACGCAACGTGAAGCCACATCTGTAACAGAAGAACCTTCTTCTGCATACATAGGAAGTTCACCACTTGACATTGCTTTTTGAATGTATGTATAAGTTGTAGTACCTGTAGCACCTTTAGATGAAGTCAAATAATCTTCACCAGAAGATTTAATCAACTTACCATTCAAAGCCAATGCTGCAGCTTCAAATTTGTTTGGAAGTCTGTATTCAGAATCACAAGTTGCACCAGCTGCCAATGATTGAACATAAGGAACAGGAGCTACAACGTTAGAGTCAGTTGGATAGAATACTGTCATAAATCCGATATCTTTACCAACTGTGTTAGGACCTTTGTTGTTGTTCAAGTCGTAAATCATGTTAATACAAACATGGTTGAACATATCAAGCGGATCAGATTCTGTCATAGTGTTTGGAGCTTGTTCTTGGTCAGGTACACAATCAGGGTTGTAGAACAATACGATTGATTCACCGTTACCTGTTTCAAACGCTGCAACCATCGCGTTGTTAACATTAGCAGCAAGAGAAGCGTTAGATGAAGCAGCTGCACTATCATATTCAAACTGTTTATCAATACCTAAAGCAGACCAAGTATCAGGGAATGAAATCACAGCACCATCAGCAAGAGGTCCTAATGATTCTTTGTTGATACCGCAATCTTCAATGTTGCTTTGTGAACATACGTTGTTGATTTTAGTAACTGTGTTCAATGCACCAGCAATGAAAGATTCTGCGTCAGTGTATGTGTTCATAGAATCGAGCAACGGAATAGCTTGTGACATACGAGCGTAAAGCGCTTTCTTTTGAGTTGCCCATGTTCTTTCGTTAATGTTACCAGTCAATGATGGTAATGTGATTGCCGCTACAACACCAATAATTGTTAAAGACAGCAAAATTTCTGCCATGGTAAATGCAGCAGATGTTTTTGAAAATAATTTTCTCATCTTTTATATACCCTCGTTATAAATAATACCGTTTTTATTATAACACTTTTCATCCACGTGGTCAATAGGTTTTGATAAAATTTTGTGTATAAAAAACAATTAAAATTTGAGAACTTGCCTTTTACCCGTTATGTTATACAATTATAAAGAACTATGTGCTTGTAGCTCAGCCGAATAGAGCGTTGGTCTCCGAAGCCAAAGGTCACGGGTTTGAATCCCGTCAGGCACAAATTACGGGCTTGTAGCTCAGTAGGATAGAGCAACGGTTTCCTAAACCGGAGATCGCGAGTTCGACTCTCGCCAGGCCCAGTGTGAAAACTATGAAAACAGAACTTTTAGCACCGGCAAAAAACAAACAAACAGCTTTCACCGCCATAAACTGCGGGGCCGATGCCGTTTATATCGGCGCGGCAAATTTTGGAGCGCGAAAAAACGCACCTAATTCACTTTCCGACATCAAAGAAATCGTCGATTACGCACACAAATTCTACGTGAAAGTTTTCGTCACTCTCAACACAATTCTCACGGACGACGAACTTGTTCAAGCTAAAGAACTTATTCATAAACTCTACGAAATCGGCGTTGACGCGCTAATAGTTCAGGATTTCGGGATTCTGGAACTTGCGAAAAACGGCGAACTCCCGCCCATCCCGCTCCATGCCAGCACCCAGTGCAACAACCGCGATTTTGATAAAGTTAACTTCTTCAAAGAACTCGGGCTAAAACGCATAATCCTTGCACGCGAACTTTCGCTTGAACAAATCGAAAAAATAACAAAAACATTAAAACACACAGAAATCGAAGTTTTTGTCCACGGCGCGTTATG
Source organism: Fusobacterium sp. (assembly GCA_023662905.1). Lineage (GTDB taxonomy): Bacteria > Cyanobacteriota > Vampirovibrionia > Gastranaerophilales > Gastranaerophilaceae > Gastranaerophilus. The sequence goes on along the minus strand of JAMPIJ010000024.1, from coordinate 8,644 downwards.
CGTAAGTTACAGCGGTCAGTGCTATCTCAGCCAGTACATCGGCGGACGTTCCGCAAACAGGGGCGAATGTGCGCAGCCTTGCCGCAAAAAATATTCGCTTGTTGACGAAGATGGAAACTACATCACGCGCAACAAACATCTTTTATCATTAAAAGATTTCAACGCCTCAAAACACCTGAAAAAGCTCTGCGACATCGGCGTAAAATCATTCAAAATAGAGGGCAGACTAAAAGACGAAACCTACATCAAAACAGTCGTAAGCTACTATCGCCGCGAACTCGACAGATATTCATCAAAAACATCATCAGGTATTATAAAAACAGAATTCACACCAGTTTTAGAAAAAAGTTTCAACCGCGGATTTACGGACTATTTTCTAGAAAAACGTCACGAATGCTATAATTTCAACACCCCGAAATCAATCGGCGAAAAACTTGGCAAAGTTAAATTCATCGGCAAGGATTATTTTGAACTCGACAGCAATCCAATATTAAACCCGCAAGATGGTCTATGTTTTATGCGTGAAGACTTACAAGGCTTCAAAATCAACAAAACCGCAGGCCGAAAAATCTTCCCGAACCGCATGCCGGCAATCAAAATCGGCGATATAATCTACAGAAATTTCGACTCTCAATACGAAAAGGACATCGAAAACGCGAAATTCATTCGTAAAATCAGGGTTAACGCCGAAATTACAACCGACGGACTAACGCTGACTGACGAAGACGAAAACCGCATTATCCTGCCGCTTCCAACCGGCGAAGAGCCTAAAAACCAACAACGCGCAAACGAAACTTTCCTCACGCAGTTCAAAAAAACAGGCGAATCCGATTTTGAAATCGAACACCTTTATATAAACTGTGACCTGCCATTCATGCCGGTTTCCGCGATTAATGAATTCCGTCGGGGCGCGTTTGAACAACTTATGGCAAAACGCCTCGAAAATTATCCACAAAAAATTCAACGCGGACTTAAAGAAACTATATTCCCACATCAGGAAATGGATTACCGCGCGAATGTCCTCAATGAAAGTGCGAAAAAATTCTATTTTGACCACTACTGTGAAGTCAACGAGCCGGCGTTTGAAAAAGAACAGCCTGCGCGTCAGGTCGAACTTATGCGCACAAAGCATTGCCTGAAATTTGCACACGGACTTTGTCAAAAACCTGTAAAATTATTTCTTGAAGATGAAAAAGGCGTAAAATTCCCGCTTCATTTTGACTGCAAAAACTGTGAAATGGTCGTACTATCTCCGAAAAAAGAGGGCGCTTAAAAATAAACGCCCAAACAAAATTATTCCAGTTCGGCAAGCCTTGTTCTTAATTCCAGTGCCTGAGTTTCATAAGTTTCAAGATATTCAGAATCACCCGCACGAAGCGCACGGATACACTTCAAATCAATCTCATTAAGTTTTGACTTAATCTCTGCGATTTCACGCTGTTTAAGCAAATCTTCTGAGGGTTCTTTTATCTCAAAACGTCTTACGCCATCAATAGTTTCAATCTCTTCAATAAAACAATTTCCGCGCTCGTTACACCAATGTGCGACTTCTGGCGGGTATTCGCCTGCAAATATTTGTCCTATTTCAAATTCCATGATTTCCCCTTTCTAATAACCTATTGCAATCCAGTTACAAGGGCCGCCGTCCGAACCTGAACCGTCGTGTCTATTGTACTTAAACACAAAGGTGGTGGTCGTTACACGCCCTAAAAATGTATTAACCTCACCAACATCACCGACTATTGTCTGACACTGGGCTATAACTTTAGGCGCAGAACTAAAGGCCAGAGGGAAAGTAATAGTCTGATAAGTATCCGTATTAAAACTAGAAGACATCCCCCACTGGATAAGCATACCATCCCCGAGCCTCATATATCCATTGCTTGCTTTATTAGTTTGTATAAGCCTGTTAACCTCATTAACATCAGCCAGCTTAACCACTTGACGCGGTGTAAAGGAAGTTATTTTCCCAAGCTGCATATTAGCATAGCCCAAAAAACAAGCTACAATTTTTGAATACTCTCCGCCTGTCGCTTCTGCATGATACATTGTATTGTTCGACAAATTCAACCACGTAACGTAGCTTGATTTAGGATCCGGATCCGAATAGGCTTCATAATAACGATTACTTGAAACATTTGTTGATAACGCACCTTGATAAAGAATTATAGGCTGCCTGTTTCTCGTCCACGTTGATGTGTTTGCAAACGTATTTATAAGCAATTCATTCGCAATATATTCACGATTATTATATGTTCCATCCGAGTTTAAACCATTAGGCATAAGTGCTTTTACACCCTTATCGAGCCAGAATGTATTACCAATATACCCCATTCCGTTAAAAACCTGCAAAACATTCGCCCAGAATGTGCTGCTATTCCCCATTACGCGCATAAACGGAAAACTTATAACACTATCATAAGAAATTGTTGTTGAAGTTGTCGCAACGCCTATTCTGTTAGTACTTGTGTTGTAATACACAGTATAATTAGCAGAAGCTTTACTTGCTGTTCCGGATTCCATTTGAACCATTGCCCCAAATGTGCCATTCAAATATAGATATGGTTGACGTTCAGAACTCGTAGAGGTTGTACTGGTATTCACCAAATCTTCTTGCAACTCTGCCCAGACAAAAAAGCCTTTAGAGGTAAATTGCGTATCAACGACTTTAAATTTTTCGCTTATAAATGTTGAACCAACCGGATATTGTTCCCGCAAATCCTGCAATCCGTAAGGTACAATTACAACACTGCCGGCTTTAATCGTTAACTTTCCATCTGCCAGAGTATATTTTACCCGTTGCGGTTGTTCAATTATACAGTTAGAAATATTAAGCGAATTCGACATATTCGGTTGCAATTTTTCGCCGACGATGCCATCATATTCATCAAGTCGGGCTTCAAAATCTTTATTGAAATTCTCGATTGCCGAGTTTGTATATTGCTTACCCTCTTCAACGGAGTTGGCCAGTGCCAGAAAATTCGCATTAACCTCGCTTGCCATCGCTTTTGTTCCGGGGACAAAAGAATAAGGTATCAAAGAATTAGCCATAAAAACCTTTCTGACTAATTTAACAAAACAAGTATGCGTAATTAATTTTTAGCAATTTTAAGTGGGTCTGTCAATTCCCCAATTTTGCCTACACGCTTTTGACTACGTCTTTTTCGTAAGAGCCTAAAAATCTCAAGAAAGTTGTTTTAGATTTCATTTCATCAACCGTTTTTAGAATCTGTGAATGGCTTGTGTGACCGTCAAAATTCACATAGAAAATATATTCGCCAAACATTTGTTTTGACGGACGGGAAGAAATGTATGAAAGATTAATTTTGTTGTTGCGAAAAATTTCTAACACATCAAGAAGCGCCCCTGGCTTGTTTTCAGTTGAGAATGCGAGCGTTGACTGCATTCCTTTGACGAATTCCGTTTCACAATCACCGATTAGAATAAATCGTGTACAGTTTGATTTGTCATCGTTAATATTTTCGCGCAAAACATTCAGCCTGTATATATCCGCCGTTTTCTTGCTCCCGATAGCGGCATAAGTAAGGTTGTAATTTGCCAGACTTCTCGCGGCTTCGGCTGTACTTGAGGCTTCCATAATTTGAACGCTATATGGAAGTTCTGCGTGGATAAAATTCTGACACTGCGCAAGCGCCTGAGGGTGCGAAATCACGCCGCTAGTAATACTGTAGAATTCAGTCGTGCGCGCAAGTAAACAGTGTTCAATCGGCATAATAACTTCGGATAAAATTTTTATGTTTGGATTTTTTAATCTTATCAAGTTGTCGAGCGTTTCTCTGACAGCGCCCTCGATAGAGTTTTCAACCGGAAGAACTCCAATTGAATCAGGGTTTTCGTCAACGAACTCTGCGACCTGACGGATAGTTTTTTGTTCAAACGGCTGTGCCTGAATTTCATATTTATGCACGAAAAAATCCATCGCCATTTCTGTATAAGAACCCGCCGGCCCGAGATACGCTATATTCTGAATATTTTCTAAATTCAAATCCATTACCATATTTGTATTATAATAGAATTAATGAAAGAGGGCAATATGAAAAGTGAAATTAAGTTTGGAACAGACGGCTGGAGAGCGATAACAGATAAAGTTTTTACAGAAGAGAACGTAAACTGCGCTGTAAAAGCGATTGCGAAATATGTTTATGAAACATTTGGCGGCGATAAAAAGATTATTATCGGCTACGACCCGCGCTATAAGGCAGATGTTTTCGCTAGACAAAGCGCAGAACTCTTAAAATCTTTCGGGTTTAAAGTTTTGCTTAGTAACAAGGTTATTCCGACCCCTGTCCTTGCGTTTCAAGCCAAAAACTTAAACGCCTGCGCGCTTATGTTCACGGCATCTCACAACCCGCCGGAATACTTAGGCTTAAAATTCATCCCTGACTATGCCGGCCCAGCAACAAGCGATATCACCGACAAAATCACTGCAAACCTTGGCGAAGACTTCGTTCCTTTCGGCGCAGGAACGATTGAAGAAGTTGATTTTGCCCCTGAATATTTCAAGCACCTCGAAACTATTATTGACTTTGAAAAAATAAAAAATCATGCCGGAAAAATCATCTATGATGGGCTATATTCCGCTACAATCGGCTATTTTGACAAATTACTAAAACTTCACGGAATCGGGTTCGAATCCCTCCATCTCCACCATGATGTAAACTTTGGCGGTGGAATGCCTGAACCTAAACCTAAATATTTAAAAGAACTTATAGAGCGCTGCCACGGTGCGGTAGGGTTCGCAAACGACGGTGACGGCGACCGTTTCGGCGTTATCAACGAAAACGGTGAATACGTTACACCTAACGAAATCATAGCGATTTTACTTCTGCACCTCAGAAAACATAAAAACTACTCAGGCGCACTCGTGAAAACTGTCGGCGCAAGCCTTATGTTAAACATTCTGGCCGAAAAACTTGGCGTAGAACTCATCGAAACTGCAGTCGGCTTCAAGCATGTTGGCGAAGCAATGAGAAAATTCAACCCGATTATAGCGGGCGAAGAAAGCGGCGGGCTTAGTATTCAAAACCATATTCCGGAAAAAGACGGAATCCTCGCAAATCTTCTTGTCTTAGAAGCTATGGCATACGAAAACAAAACCCTCGTGGAACTTCAAGAGGAATTAAAAACACTCGTCGGCGTTGAATTTATCAACGACAGAATCGACAAACACCTCGAAAACTTTGACGAAATTAAACCGTTCCTCAACAAAATCGAAGCGCTCAAAGAAGTCGCAGGCCTAAAAGTTATTAAAACCGACCTCACAGACGGCGTAAAATTATTTTTAGAGGACAAAGAAAGTTGGATTCTAGCGCGTCCTAGCGGAACTGAACCACTTTTGAGAATATATTTTGAAACCTCTTCAAAAGAAAAACTCGAAAAGCTTCAAGCCGCAATAGTTCACCAGTCTTGAGAACCAAACGCTTTATAATTTTCAATTAATTGCAACGCTTTTTTCTCCAATTTATTAAAGCGTTCAATGACAGAGCGTTCGGTTGCATTCGCACGCAGCATTTCAATATCCAGAAGCTCCTCTTTTGCTTTGCGAACTTTTGCCTTAATCTTTTCACGCATAGCAAACGAATAGCCGTTGTATGAACACTCTTCAGGCACCGGAATAAACTCATTCTTAGGATACTGCCTGCAAAGCTTTGGACGCATATTATAAACCATACATTCGTTCTCGAAATTTATATATCTGCAATGATAAAAATACGTCTGGGTATCCTCGCCATAAGCGCGTTTATTCATCTCCACAACCGCATCAACAACATTGGAATCAATTTTTATAGCCTCCGCCAACGAATCATAAGGAAGAAAAAGCTTTAAAAAATTCACCGCGACATTATCGCCTTTTTTAGCATCAGCGCACAACTCATCATAAGATTTCGTTGAAGAAATCAAACGACAACACTTGCCACATTTATTGCAAATCTTCTTCTCTCCCAAAATTTCAGACATAGCAACATTATACTTAATAATTTTACATGTGTTAATTCGTTACATTTCTTTAACAAATAGCAATCTTTCCCCCAAAAAACACTTTATAGTAATGGAAGGTTATATTCATGCAAAATTCAGTAGGACAAAATCAAATACCACAAACAGTTCCGACTGCGTACCAACGACCGGCTCAACCACAGGCTGTTCAGCAAAATTACGCAACACCTCCTGCTGCAGCGCCTCAACAGGCTCCCGTTTGTCAACAAACAGTGCAACAACCACAACAGCAGTCCGTACAGGTTCCAAACTATTCAGGCGTGAATATCCAAATCTTCAACCCGTCAGTTACTCCTCCAGGGGCTAACGCTCCGGTTTATAACGTAAACGCACCGTCTTATCAAACAGCACCGGCGCAAAGTTATCCTGCAAACTATTACACCCAACAGCTTGCAAAACCGGCCGATGAAACAAAAAATATTACAAACACAACAACAAATACAACCAACAATATCGACAACTCTAAAAAAACAGAAAAACGTCAAATCGTCGAACTCACTGACGATTACATCCGAAATCTCGAAAATTATCTGAACAGTCAGGATAAAGAATTAAGATTTATGGGTGCAAAAGAAGTTGTCGCGCGTCTTGAAGAAGATGAGTCAAGGAAAGATGACAAAGCACTCAACGCACTCATAAATAAAATGCTTCAAGATCCATATTCAAAAGTTAAATTCTTAGCGATGGCCGCACTTCAATCCAGAATGGCAACCGGCGATCCGCTGACAGTTCAACTCTTAACTAATATTCAAAACACAAGTTCCGGCTACGGTCAGGATTCCCTGATGGCGTCAGATATTCTGCTCAAAATGTCCGGACAAACAGTAGAAAAAGAATTTGAAGTAAAAAACGATAAAAAAGCCGACTCTAAAAAGTAGGAATGTGTAGACAATGAGAATCTTTTCTAAAATAAAGACAGGCGGAAGCGACTGCCTGACGAATATAAAAAACAACTACGGCAAATACATCGCCAAAGCCGTAGGTGTGGGCGCTTTGGGAATGATAGGTTACGACGCGCACATTCTCGGCTTGCTTCAATCTGATATGTATTCTAAAAGCAAAGACGCCGAAGCCTGCATTGAACGAGCAACGAACACAATGTATCTTTCCAACCCGAGCGCTATAAATGCGAACTTAAAAAAGGCCGCATTACACATAGAAGAAGAACAAAACTGGCGCAGTTTTATGAATTCAACAATCGGTTATGTAAAAGGTGTTGGAACTTCCATGATTTCAAATGTTGTCCCACTTGGCCTCGGACTTTTGACCGTAATTTCAAGCAAAAATTCTATAGCAAAAGCAGGCGGCTGTTTACTCGGTGCATACGGCGGCTTCTCAATATTAAAGGACGTTCTGGGCTTTGGTCAACCTAAAGATTTGAACCAGAGATTCTAAAAAAATGCTTGCAAAATCTCCTAAAAAATGCTAAAATATAAAAACAGTTTAGGAGAGAGAAATGAAGAATACACTTACCCGTTGCAGAGAGTTACTCTCTGGCAAAAGTCGTTTGTCGACTTTAAAACGTGAACTAATACGTAAACGTCCGAAATCAAACATCCTTGAAAGCTGGAAAGACAATTCTTCAACGGCCTCACTGGGATGCGATTTCGACATCATAAACAACTAAACAAAAAACGGCGGTTGCCCGCCGTTTTTTATTATCTTTTAACACACCATCCAGCTACAGATTGCGCACCGCTATCACCGCCGCCGGTAGTAACGTAATCATCGGCGACCCCGCTATTAAACATTACTCCCATATACATAAATGTTCCATTCGCTCTTTTTATACGCTCGGTTGAAACATAAGTGCTAACATCATAACCTGAATAATCTATCAAATCACGATTCACAAACATCGAAATCAACTCCCCAAATGACGGCGAGCGATATTCCGCATTAAACTCTGTACACTTTTTTGAATAATTATCTAACGAAGTTTGGGCTGTAAATGCTAACGGTGAAACTGATGGATAAGGCGCATAAAGCTGTGCATCAAACGGATACAACGCCGTCATAAAACCGATGTCTTTTCCAACAGTGTTCGGACCTTTTGAACCGTTCAAATCATAAATAAAGTTGGCACATACTCTGCGCTGAATATAGTAACTACCAACCATACTAGTTGCGCTTATAGAAGCACTTTCCCCTAATGTTCCACTGCAGGTAGGGTTGTAATATACAACGATACTTTCACCGTTTTGGGTTTCAAATGCCGCAGCTTTAGAATCTTTCACAGTAAAAGTTTCTCCTCCCGTTGTATTATTCGTTCGGGTTCCAACCATCGCGGCATTCAATGTTCGCAAAGTTGTTGGTAATGATATAGTACTACCTTTTAAGGTCGTAATTTTTTCAGGCACGCCGCAATCTTGAAGTTTTTCGGAGCAAATGTTGTTTATCTTCAAAACTTTTGACAAACCGCCTGTAACAAAGGTTTCAGCAGCATTGTCCGTTGTATCATTCAGTGTTCCATAACCATTAAGCGCGTCCATCAACGGCAACGCTTGCGAAAATCGAGCATAAAGCGCCTTGCGCTGAGTATTCCACGTCCGTTCGTTAATGTTGCCAGTGAGTGATGGCAGCGTTATCGCCGCGACCACGCCAATAATTGTTAATGACAGGAGTA
>JAMPIJ010000023.1 GCA_023662905.1 Fusobacterium sp. | reverse complement strand
AACGCACCTAAGAGAGGCCCCCCCCCCCCCTGTCAAAATGTACATAAATTTGTTTTTCATAAGTCCATCCTTTCTATAACTATTATGAAGTATGTTTAAAATCTTGTCAAGAGTAATATTTATGTTATCATTAACTAAATGGAGGGAATTATGCATACAGAAGAAAGAACTTTTATCGCCGTTAAACCTGACGGAGTTAGAAGAGGACTTACTGGAGAAGTTTTAAAAAGATTTGAAGCAAAAGGTTACAAAGTTATTGGTTTAAAAATGTTACAGGTTACAGACGAGTTGGCCGCTGCACACTACGCAGAACACGAAGGCAAACCGTTCTACCCTCGTTTAATAAAATATCTTCAAAGCGGCCCAATCGTTGCAATCGCGCTTCAAGGTTATAATGTTGTTGCCGGCGCACGCCACATGATGGGTTCTACTGACCCTGATAAGGCAGAAGTCGGAACAATGAGAGCAGATTTCGCACAAGTTAAAGAATACAATATCGTTCACGGTTCTGACAGCGTCGAAAGCGCTGAAAGAGAACTTGCACTCTATTTCCGTCCGGAAGAACTTTTTGAGGGCGCAAAATCTATGTCAGAATTAGTAGTTGAAAGCTTAGACGCAGATTATTAAGGTGAAATATGAACGGCGAAGAAAAGTATTTTAACTATAATTTAGTTCACAAATGCAAACAGTCCGGCGCGCGCGCAGGCGTTTTTGAAACCCCGCACGGGATAATCGAAACCCCTGTTTTCATGCCCGTCGGTACAAATTCTGCCGTTAAAACACTTACAACTGACCAAATTTACGACACTGGAGCGCAGATTATTTTGTCAAACTCCTACCACCTTTACTTGCGCGCAGGAACAAAACGCATTAGAAATTTCGGCGGGATTCACGGCTGGATGAACTGGCACAAACCTGTTCTCACGGATTCCGGCGGATTTCAGGTGTTCTCGCTTTCAAATCTAAGAAAAATCACCGAGGATGGTGTAGAATTCCGCGACCCTAAAGACGGAAGCAAACATTTTATCTCGCCTGAAAAATCAATGGAAATCCAACAGGACATCGGCGCAGATATTATAATGGCGTTCGATGAATGCGCGCCATATCCTTGCGACCACCAACACGCTAAAAAAGCAATGGAACGCACTCACCGCTGGTTAGAGCGCTGTGTTAAAGCCAAAACCAACCCGCGTCAGGCATTATTCCCGATTGTTCAAGGCGCGTTTTTTGATGATTTAAGAAAAGAAAGCGCACGTGTAATTTCCCAATACGACGCAGTTGGATACGCAATCGGCGGCGTTAGCGTAGGGGAGCCGGCAGATGTGAAAAATTATTTTGTAAAACTCACAGCACCTTTACTTCCTGAAAACAAACCGCGTTATCTTATGGGTGTCGGAACCCCTGAGGATTTGCTCGACGGAATCAAAAACGGTGTTGATATGTTTGACTGCGTACTTCCAACCAGAAACGCCCGTCACGGTTCTTTCTTCACGTGGGAGGGCAAAAGAAACATCAAAAACAAAGCGTTTGAGGACGACGCAGGGCCGCTCGACCCACAATGTGACTGCTACGCGTGCAGAAACCATTCAAAAGCGTACATCCGCCACCTTTTCCGTTGTCAGGAAAACACAGCGGCGACGCTTTTGTCAATCCATAATACAAAATTCCTTGTAGATTTTGCGAAAAAAGCCCGTCAGGCAATTCTAGAAGATAGATTTGAAGATTTCTATAACGAACATTATGAAAAATTAGTAAAATAAAAGGCGCTCAATGAGCGCCTTTTTAGTATTATCGTTTAACGCAGCGAACTTTGAGTGAAGAACCACGATCACTCTTTTGAAGTTTCGCTCCAGAATACACAGACATAGCAAGACCTTTTGTGCTTCCATTTACAACCGAAACGCTTGATGTCCAGTAATGACTTCCTGCTGAAAAATTACCTGCTAAGCCTTTGTTAACAAACAAAGCCGCCGCCTCATCGATACTTGGAAGCCTCCATTCACCACCATCAAGCGACGTGCAAACCTGTGAAGCCGACTTTGACGAACCACTTGAAATCTGTGGAGCATCGTCCGAATCGCGAGTGTAAGGGTAAGGAGCGACAACAACACTATCAGTTGGATAAAATACAGTTATATAGCCGATATCTTTACCCATTGTATTTGGCCCCTTGGTTCCATTCAAATCATAAACGAAATTAACACACATTCTCGCCTGCGCCGGATCCCAATCCGCACCAGATTTCAAATCTGACAAACAGGACGGATTATAATAAACTGCAACACTTTCACCGTTTGCCGTTTCAAACGCCGCAGCTTTGGTATTTAGCTGAGAATACGACCCACTATTCGTATCAGTGCTAAATGATACTGATATAAGACTCGCATTATAATCCCCAAGAGTTTTTGGGAACGGAGAAATAATACTGCCCTCATAAGGTGTAATTTTAGTTGGAATTCCACAATCCTCTAAATGTTCAGAATCACAAATATTGTTAATTTTTAAAACTTTAGAAAGACCATCTGCAATAAACGTTTCGGCAGCAGTGTCCTCAGAGGTTGCTTCATTGAGGGTTCCATACCCGTTCAAAGCTGGCATTAAAGCAATTGCTTGTGAAAATCGCGCATAAAGCGCTTTGCGCTGAGTGTTCCAAGTGCGCTCGTTAATGTTTCCGGTCAAAGACGGTAATGTAATGGCTGCAACTACACCGATTATTGTCAGCGAAAGTAGAATTTCAGCCATCGTGAAGCCTGTTAAGCTCCCCCCCCCCCCTGATAAAGTTAATACATTTCTGTTGTTCATAATAATCCTTTCTCCCAAGCCTCACTCGGGTCTAATTATGGATGTGGCTCAGCCACTCCTTTCTTTTACTCTTTTATTATGAACCATTTTAAAAAACATGTCAAGCGGTGTACGCAAGCACAGGTCGCAATTAGGGAGCCGGCTCAGCCGGTTGACCGATGTCAATATTTGTAATATCATTTAAGAATGAGTTTAGATAGCGTAATTGACAGTTTACTGTCGCCGATAGCCGATAAAATTTCAAGCCTCATTTTTTGCTCCGTAACTATTGGGGGAGTAAAGGTTGAGCTTCTTGTTGCATTGCTTATCACAGCGGCTTTATACTTCACATTCCGCCTGAGATTTGTCGGAATCTGGGGGTTCAAACACGCAATCCGTTTAATCGCTAAACGCTACGAACACAAAGACAATTTTAAACGCCAGAAAAAGGGAGAAGTTTCGTCATTTCAGGCTTTGACGGCAACGATTTCAGCGTCTGCCGGAATCGGTAACGTTGCAGGTTCTGCGGCGGCTGTTTCCATCGGCGGCCCTGGAGTAATTTTCTGGATGATTATTGCCGGCTTTTTCTCAATGGCGCTAAAATTTGCAGAAGTTTTACTGGGATTAAAATTCCGCAAAATCAATAAAGACGGTACTGTCGCAGGTGGCCCGATGTATTATATTCTGGGCGGTTTGAAAGGCAAATATCTTGCACCGATTGCGCCGCACCTCGCTAAAATTTATGCGTTATGCTGTATTTTCGCAATGATTGGCGGCTGGAACTTATTCCAGATTAACGCAATGACTGCACAGATTACAGAAGTGACGGGCGGCGAAACAAGTTTCTTTGCAGGACAAAGTTGGATTTTAGGTCTAATCGTTGCGGTTATAACTTTCGTCACAATCATCGGCGGAATCAAAGCAATCGGAAAATTCACCTCAAAAGTTACGCCGGTTATGTGTTCATTGTACGTAATTTCTGCGTTGATAATTTGTTTAGTAAATATTCACCATATACCTGAAACCATTGTCACGATTGTAAAAGAGGCGTTTGAACCAAAAGCCATTGAGGGCGGAATGTTCGCCTGCTTACTATGGGGGTTCAGACGTGCAATGTTCGCTAACGAAGCAGGTTTAGGCACTGCGCCAATCGCTTTTTCTGCGGTTAAAACTTCCAAACCTGTCGCGCAGGCTTTCATTGCAATGCTTCAACCGTTCGTGGACACAGTAATCGTAGGTTCTGCAACAGCGTTCATAATCGTTGTTTCGGGTGCATATTTACAAAACACAGGTCTTGCCGGAATCGAATTAACCTCAAAAGCTTTCGGAAGCGTTTGTCCGTTCTTCCCGATTCTCTTAACATTTATGGCAAGCTGTTTTGTCCTATCCACAATGCTTTGCGGCTCATATTACGGGGTTAAAAGTTGGACATTCCTGTTCGGCGATACAAAATTGACAACCCGCACTTTTCAGGTAATATATTGTTTATTCATAATAATAGGTTCGGCTATGAACTTCGAAAGTATCATCAATTTATCTGATGCGTTCACACTATTTTTAGCAGTACCTAATCTATTTGCAGTATTTTTGCTGTCAAACCTTGTAATTAAAGAACTTACGAGATATTGTAGAAAGTATAATATAGGAATATATAGCAGTAAGGAGACACTTAATGATGAAGAGAGAATGTTTGGACATAGTAGAGAAGAAATGTCAAAGCTGTAAGTCTTGCGCTCTAGGTGCAACACGTACTAATTTGGTATTCTCAGACGGAAACGCTGAAACAGCTAAGATAGTTCTTATCGGCGAAGCTCCGGGCGAAACAGAAGATATGGAAGGCACTCCGTTTGTTGGACGTGCAGGCCAATTATTGAACGAATTTTTAGCAGAAGCTGGAATCTCTAGAGAAGAAGATTTATATATTATTAACACTGTAAAATGCAGACCACCTGAAAACAGAGTTCCAACTGATTTAGAAAAAGCTTGCTGCAGCAAATTCTTAAAAGCTCAAATCGACATCATTAAGCCTCAAGCAATCGTTCTTTGCGGCGCAACAGCGTTAAAATCATTCGTTGAACTCGACAAGAAAACAACAATTTCAAAAGTTCGCGGCCAATGGATGACAGTAACTGTTGATGGCGTAGATTACAGAGCAATGACAATCTTCCACCCATCATACTTGTTGAGAAACCACTCAATGGAAGAGGGTTCACCAAGAAGATTAATGCAACAAGATTTGGCAGAAATCAAAAACCAAATCTTAGGCGACAGAGTTTGGTCAAACAACACTGAATGCGCTTGCGTGTAGATTTATACTAATAAACAAAGAAGCCGGCTTAACCGCCGGCTTTTTTATTTTATAAAACTTCAAAAATTCCTTCTGAATATGTCGGGTGGGCAAAACAAATTTCGCGCAGTTTTTCGGCAGGAATTTTATTTTGTATCGCAATTAAAACCTGATGAATTAATGATGAAGCCTCTTTTGACACTATATGGGCGCCAACAATCAAACCGTTTTGTGAAATAATTTTTATGAACCCGTCTGTGCAATTGTCGCAGTGAGATTTCCCAAGCGCTGAAATAAGTATTGAAGATTTTTCAAACGTTCCGGCCTCTAAATCTTGTTCACGCACACCAACCCACGCGATTTCAGGGGTTCCGTAAATCACAGATGGCACAAGAGTTTCATCAAACGCAACACCGTCCACAAGGCGTATTGCTTCTTTTATTGCACAGTGCGCAAGCTGGATTCCGCCGGAAACATCGCCTAAATACTCGACGCCCTCAAGCTTTTCGGTTACAAGCGGCATACGGCCGACAGACATCAGAACTTTTTCAGGCTGTAAGGCTTCGCCATTTGAAAGTTGAACAGTGCCGTTTTCAATTTTATCAACGCTCGTTCCGGTGTAGAACTTAATTTTTTTCGCCTTAAACATTCTCTCAACGCGTTTTGAAACCTCAATATCCGCAATTGGGAGAAGATTTTTGCCAACTTCGACAACTGCAACCTCTGCGCCAAGTGATGAGAAAATTCGCGCCCATTCTATGCCGATTGCGCCAGAGCCAATAATCAGAATACTTTTCGGCAATTCTGTGAGCGCCAGAACATCATCAGAACTCAATACAAATTCGTGATCAAACTTGATATGCGGGAGTTCGCGCGGAGTTGAACCCGTTGAAACAATAACCTTTGCGCACTCATAGATTTCACCATCAGCTTCGATGTGGTTGCGGTCTTTAAAAGTTGCAAAAGCGTTTACGACATCAATTTTCGCGTTTTTGATTGAAAGCTCTAAATTCCTTCGCAATTTTTCAACAACGGCGTCTTTGCGCGCCATAATGGCTGAAAAATCAACTTGCGCACCCTCAACAAGAACGCCAAGGTCTGCCGCACAATTGATTTCAGAGAAAAATTCGGCGCTGTGAAGAATTGTTTTCGTTGGAATGCAGCCGCGATTCAGACAAACTCCGCCAAGTTTATCTTTTTCAAAAAGCACGACGCTCAAACCATTTTTTCTAGCGTGAAGCGCCGCGGTGTATCCGGCCGGCCCGCCGCCAATTATCCCTAAATCATAAATTTTTTCGCTCATTTTCGCCTCTATCTTGTGTAAACCCGCGGCAACCTGACTTTCAGACGGCAGGTTAACTCGTAGTTGATTGTACCGAGAATTTTCGCCCACTCATCTATTGTCATCGCATCCTCACCGATTAGCGTAATCACATCACCTGCGGCGGCTTCCACGCCTGTAATATCAAACATCATCTGATCCATCGTAATGTTTCCGACCTGACGAACTTTTTTGCCGTTGAGTTCCGCCGTAATCTTGTTTGAAAGTAAACGTGAAACCCCATCAGCGTAACCGATTGGAACCGTTGCGATTCTGCACGGAGCGTTAGTTTTAAACGTATGACAGTAACTTACCCCCGCACCGGCTTTAGCTTCGTGAATATGAACCACACGGCCTTTCAAAGACATAACGGGTTTTAAATCAGGTTTTTTGAACTCTTTTTGCGGATAATCAGGAGCAAGACCGTAAAGCCCGATACCGATTCTCAGCATATTTGATGTCGGAACATCGTAACAGAGGGTTCCGGCGGTATTCTGAATATGCAAAAGCAAGCCGGTAGTGTCGATTTGCGCGATGATTTCGTTCCAGACTGCAATCTGGCGGTTTGCTTCCTCGACGGTTTCAGCTTCATAAAGATGGGTAAAAATCCCCTGAAAATCCAAGTAATCAGCGGCTTGAACCCTTTTGATAAATTCAACCGCGTTTTCAGGTTGAACCCCGATTCTATTCATGCCGGTATCGATTTTCACGTGAACCTTAGGTTTAACGCCTGTGCGTTCATAAGTTTGGCGGCAAGCGGTGAGATGGTCTTCTGAAAAAATTGAAATCGAAATATCAGCCATCGCGGCGTTTTCAACCGCCCAGACTGGAACCGCGCCGAGAACCAGAATTTCACAGCCAATTTTGGCGTTTCTAAGGTCAATTCCCTCATCAATTGACGCAACGCCTAACATATCACAGCCGCTTGCAAGAATCGTTGGTGCAAGCATTACAGCCCCATGCCCGTAGGCGTCGGCTTTCACGACCGCTAGAAGCTTTTTGCCCTGCGGCACAGAGCGACGAATTTCTTTGATATTGTGCGCTAGGTTTTCGAGGTTGATTTCAACCCAAGAATCCCTATGAATACTGATATTTGACTGTCTGATATTCTTCATTAGTATGGTCTTACCTTGATTGTTAAAGTTTTAAAATCTTCACCAGCGTGAGAGAATTTAATTGTACCCATTTTTTTGATATTCAAAAGGCCCGCAACATTGTAGGCTTCAAAGTTATCGCCCTGAAAACGGTATTTGTAGAAGTATTCCGGCGTATCGTTAACCAATAAAATTTTTACAGGTTTGAAAAGCGGTTTTTTGACACGTATTTTATCGTTTTTGAAGTCTGAAACGTTAACGATTTTTGCATCAGGGAAAACTTTTTGTAACCCTACATTGGTAACATTTCGTTTATCAAATTTTTGCATTAAAGGGTTAAAAAATACCGAATAAAACTTTAAACTATAAATATCCTGTGCAATCAACTTATCGTTATACAGGAATTCGGCACCTGTTCCGAATGAAAACGCTATTTCGTCGTCAGCGCCGTAGTATTCAGAGTAGTTGCCTGTACCGTTTGAAACTTTTTTAGTTAAAACGACTCTATTTTCAGCCACACCGTCAAGCGCCCAGACTTCTGCCTGAGGGCTGTATATAACCTGATTATTTTCATAAATAGTTTGTGTTGAATAATCTGTATCAATGTTTCGTTGTGCAAACGCGCCGAGTGCCAAGACTGAAAACATTGCAGAAAGTGCTATTTTTATCCCTAAATTTTTCATAAAATCCCCTCTCGTATAACATATTAATTAGACCACACCGCTAGTGATAAGTCAACAATATGACTTATATTCACAATCCGCACACGCGTCCGCTGGTTGGAACTTCTCGCTTTCAATCTGCCTACAGATGTGTTCGATAATCTCAGGGTGCGCGAGTTCATAGTCGATTACGTGATTTTTGTTATTTTTCAGGTCAATATAGACGAACTTCAGTGTTTTGAACCCATCGCCGAGGTGCGCAGCAAGTGAAGCGAGATAAACAAGCGTTTGCAAATCGTTTTCAGGGTCAGCCGGAACACGCCCCGTCTTATAATCTAATATATAATAATTATCCGCGCCGTCTGTCACAACCGCGTCCAATCGTCCGCCAACCCAAAATCCGCCGACTTTGCAGGTCAGGTCAAACTCCGCGCGGTATGTTTTCATATTGAAATATTCGTTTTCTTTTAGCCGCGCCCAAATCTCACGTTCCTCCGGTGTAAGTGCTGTTTCAAAACGCGAAATGTCATCGCCTTTTAAATAATAATACGCCAGTGCGTGAATTTTCTTCCCTTTTTCAAAAATCTCAAACTTTTGCGGCAGCGAAAATTTATCCACATATTTCAACTTGTACTTTTGCGGACAGGATTTGTAAGTTTTCAACATATTGGCAGAATAAATCATTCACTCCCCCCCAGCAACTCTCTGAAAATCACGTTGACTTTAGTGTATTTGTCGTTCGGGCGCGATTTTTCGTACGTCGAAATGTATAGATATCGACGCGCACGCGTAATCGCAACATACAAAAGTTTCAGGTTCTCAGTCAAAATCCCTTTCATAATATCTTTTTGCGTTTTCGGCTGATATGTATGGCTTAGTCGACGCAGGTTTTCGTTGAAATTATCTGACGGTTTGAGTTTCAACTCCGAAACCTCAAAGGTCAAATTGCGCTCGGTGAGTTCAGGGATAAAGACATAATCAAACTCATCCCCCTTGGATTTGTGCATTGTCATAATCTGAATTTTGCCCTCAAAAAATCCTTTGTCGTTTTCGTCTTCCTCGGAGAAGAAATTGAAGCCGCTCACACGGTTTTTGCGCGAAAGTTCTTCTAATTGCTGAACAATTCCCCTCAAACCGTTAGTATTGAGCGAAAGACGCTTGACAAGTGTCGCGATTAAATAAACATTAGATTTTTCGATTTCAGAACTGAAATAATGAAGCCCGATTTTCATCGCCAATTGTTCAGGGCTGAGTGAAGTGTGGGAAACCCAGTAGAGAATTTCCCAGTAAAAGCGTGAAAACTCAACGTCCTCAATCTCATCAGGATTCAACTGCACAAACGGAACTTTCGCCTCACGGATAAAATTGGTGTTTTTATATTTGAACGCTCCGAGTTCCGCCAGAATCTCATACGCACCCGCCGCGATATCGTTATCAAATGGCGAAAGAACCACTTTCAATATTGCAAAAATCACTCTGAAAATAAGTTTTTGCGCAAGGCATTCAGTGCGCGTAATCGTTTTCAGACCGCTGTTTTCAATATGCGATGCCCACGTATTAACCTGAAAATTACTGCGCAAAAGTATGCCGACAGTGGCTTTCGGATCGTGTTTAAAAATATTTCTGATTTCTTTAACAATAAAATCTTTTTCATCCTTTGGCGTCGGGAAAACATTGGCCCTCACAGCGTTTTGCGACACAGGATTACGCCCCTCAACAGGCCGCATAAACATCTGATAAAAAGAACCCTGCAAAAATCCTTTTGTTTCCGACCACAAAATCAAATTGTTTGCAAGCGTCCAAACATCTTTTGTACAACGCTGCGAGCAATCCATAGAAACTTTCTGGCTTTCCTCAATAAAACGCCAGAAGCCCGCGACATCAGCGTTTGAAAACGTTGTCGTAATCGCCTGATTTATATCGCCGCAGCGGATAAGGTTTCCGTGCTTCGCGCTCAAAAGGTTAATAAGCCGCTGCTGCAACGACGACGAATCCTGCGCTTCGTCCTCGATAATAAAATGGCAAATGTTCTGATAATACTCTCTCACGTCCTCAAAACGCTCCAGCAATTGCACCGAATAAAGCAAAATATCATCGTAATCAATAAGGTTTTGCCCCGCAAGCGTTTGGCGGTAAAAAGCGAAGAATTTGAGGAATTTGTTAATTTTCGGGTCTGTTGACTGCGGGTTCTCAAACTGAGCGAATTTGGCAATCGAAACCGCGCGGTCAAAATCCGCAAGTTCGTCGTCCTGAACACCCGTTTTCACCGCAATCGCCCTTATAATCCGCCCGCGCACTGTATCATCGCAGATTTCAAAATCACCCGACAAGCCCAAACGCTCAAAGTTATTATTTTCTTTAAGGATACGTAACGCAAGGCCGTGAATCGTACTGATATTCGGCAGTTGCGCAGAATCCGGAAAAATATTTTTAATCCTGTCGCGGAAATTCCGCGCCGCTGACTCCATATAAGTCATTACAAAAATGTTTTCCGCCGGAACCTTGCATTCAAGAAGTTTGACGATAAGTGCCAGCAAAATCGTAGTTTTTCCCGCCCCCGGAACAGCCGAAATTGCCATTTTTCCCGCGCGATATTCGAGAACAGGTTTCTGGTCGTCACGCGGAGTAATCCTGAACCCGCCGCCATCAGACTTCGTGACAGTCTGCGAAACCTTGATATACTCCTCAATCCCGCCAAAATTTTCCAACCCGTTTCCGTCAAAAAGGCTCGAATAAACATAAACCTTTTCAGCCGCAAGAAGCGTGAGTTTGCGCAAAATTCGCGCCGTCTTATCTTTTGAAAGTCTTAAATTATCCTCGACTGTGAAATCATCTTTTTCCCAGCCCTTTTGATAAACCCACGCGTTATAGAGCGGCCCGATATCGGATTTCACCCACTCCTGACTCGAAACATCCAGCCAGAACTGGTATTTTGTGCAAATCTGATTATCAATAATCTTTTGCGGGGTAGAGAGGATAAGGTCATTTTCGCCTACATCAAGGGTAGAATACGGGTTCTCGGAAATGATAGAGTTTTCAATCTGCAACAGGATTTCCGCCTCGTGGCCCTCAATATCTTTGTCAAAAACATCCTCAAAATCCTTGAGTTCTTTGAGGAAAAAGTTAAACTTACAGATTTCTTCTTTGCTGCACGCGGACAGAAAAGCGAACTTATCAAAAATTTCAAAAGCCTGCTGAGAAAGCTTCAAGCCGCCGAGTTGCCCGAGAAACTCCAAAAATTTACCGTATTTTTCACTGTGTTCAGGGTTCGGAAACTCAAATTCAATCAAGGTTTTACTTTCCTCAAATGCTGAAAGGATTTTATCACAATATTTGAGCGGAATATTCAGAAAATCATTGAAAATCGGGCGCAAATTTAATTCTGTCAACGCGCCACGCAGGTCAGTGTTGAGTTTCAGAATATTCAACACCGAAAGCACTAATCTGTTTTGAACGAGTTTTTCACTACCCGAAAGCGGTTTTAAATTCAGCCTATCGCCGAGTTTTTCTTTCAGCGTAAATTTCAACATCTCATCAACGCAAGGCGTAACAAGCGAAATCTCACACGGCAGCGCGCCGCCATCCAAAAGCGTTTTAATCTCCCGCGCAACCATTTCCACCATGCCGGAGCGCTTTGACGGCGACTGAAACTCAAAATTCGCTAAAATATTTTCTTTATCGTAAAGCACGTTATCAAAGAGTTTTTCCGCTTCGCGCCACATCTCTCCTAGCGGCTCAAATTCAACTGTCTTTTCCTTAAACAGCCGTTCAAACTCCCAAACAGCAGGCTTATCCGCGCTCAAATACCCAACACGTGACGAACCCTTAAAATCATACGCAAGCCACCAGTCTTTCAACTGCGGGGCAAGATGTTCAATAAAATCAAAGCAAACAGGTGTTATCTCATCACCATCGTCAACAATCAAGTATTCAATGCCCTTAAAATAATCCGTGTTCTTATATATATAATTAAATACAAGGCACTGGCGCAGGTAATCAAAACTCCGAAGCTTCAAAGTCTTTTGCAAGAATAGTTTCAGGGTTAAATCAATATCTTCCTTGAACGGCTCTTTAAGAATTTTCGCCCTTTCCTCAACCTCTTTCGCCGAAAGATTATTTTGAACAATCAGCGAATAGCGTCTAAAAATTTGATGCAGCAAGGATTTACGCGAATTATACCCGCGAAATTTTATAGTTCTTATAATATCTTTCAAAATATATTGCGAAACCTCTAATCCAATAAGGTTCGGCAAAATAACAGAACGCGTTTTATCAGGGTTAATCCCCTCCAACACCGCCCAGTTATCAGAAACAGTGTTATAAACAAGCGAGAAAAACGAATGGATTTTTAACTTCTCAAACCCGTTAATCTCCAACCGCTCCAAAACTTTATCAACAAACGCCTGTTTAAGAGTAGAATTCTGCACCAGAACAAGAATTTTCGACGCCGGAACGCCTTTATTTAAAAGTTCGACGTACCTTTCAATCAAAAATTCTGTCTTATTAGCCGATAGGCTACCATTAATTAGCAAAGTAAATACTCCCTTTAGTCTAAATTATATCAAAAAAATAGTTCATATATTATATATTAAGCTATTGCATTTTAGAAAAAATTAATATATCATAAGCGTATGCAGGATATGCAAAAGATTTATATTTAACGGAGGTTTTAGAATTATGGCAACAAAAACACAAGACATGCAATTACAAGATATGATCGGCTCTTCAGCTGGTGAAATCTACAACTACTTAAACGTAAACGGTGAATCAAGCTTTTCAAAAATGAAAAAAGAATTAGACCTTAAAGGCAACTTCGCAGACTTAGGCCTTGGCTGGTTAGCAAGAGAAGACAAAGTTGAAATCTCTAAAAAAGGCGCTTCTGTAAACGTTCGTTTGAAATAGTTTAATATAAATATATTAAAAAAGCCGTGTGTTTTACGCACGGCTTTTTTGTTGTATAATTTCAGCAAAAAGGACAATTTTATGAAAATAGCAATATATCCGGGAAGCTTTGACCCGATAACCAAAGGACATCTTGACGTTTTAGAAACAGGCGCAGAAATTTTTGACAAAGTAATTATCGCTGTTGCAAAAAATAGCGAAAAACACGGCTTCCTAACCGTGGATGAGCGCGTCGAACTTATACGCCAATCCTGCAGGCACCTCAAAAACGTTGAAGTCGACAGCTTTAACGGATTAACTATTGACTACGCACAAAGCAAAGGCGCAACGATTCTTCTGAGAGGCCTGCGCGCTGTTTCAGATTTTGAGTATGAAATGCAATTATCTCAAAACAACAGCGCTCTCAACCACAATATTAAAACCGTTTTCCTTATCACAAAACCTAAATACAACTTTATCTCCTCAAGTTCAGTACGCGAAATCCTACTCAACGGCGGCGACATAACAAAATTCGTCCCAGAAGAAGTAAAAAACTATCTTGTGAAGAAATATTCTTAATCATTTGACATTTAACTATTACTCTTGTAAAATGTTCATTGTGAAAGGTATATGTGTATGCAGCAAAACGGAGTATATGATTTATTAAGAGCATTGGAAGTATCTCTTGAAGAGGGATTCCCTATTATTCCGAAAGTTTTTACAGTAGTCAGAACAGAAGAAATCGGCTCTTTAATCGAAAAAATTTATGCATCAATTCCAACTGAAATTCAAGAAGCACGCGCATTTTTGAAACGCCGCGATGAATTACAAATGGAAGCAAGACAAAAAGCAGAAAAAATTATCGCTGACGCTCAAGAAGAAGCAGACAAACGCTTGAGTGAAGCAGATTTTATAAAAGCATTGGAACGCGAAGGCAACAGAATTAGAACTCAGGTTCAACAAGAATGCGAAGAAATTAAACGCAAAGCGCTTGACGACGCTGAAAATATTAGAATTCAAGCAACAGAAGACGCGATGAAAACACGCGAAGGCGCAGAAATCTACGCAGAACAAGTTTTAACAAACTTAGAACGCGACCTTGGTCAACTTCAACAAGTTGTTAAAAACGGCCAAATTTATATGGAAAAACTTCGCTCAGAAGCTAATACTGGCGGCTACGATTTGACTTACCGCGAAAGAAACCGCGACGTTAAACCAAATGCAGAAACAAGCTTCACACTATAAATTTTAAACTCCGGTTCGTAACCGGAGTTATTTTTTGTCAACTTCTTATAGAATGTTAACAATTGTTTGCATTTTATTTTGTTTGTTTTAAAATGTTATCATAAGCCGAAAAATCAGGATGTGTTTTCTAAATACATCCAGCTTAAATAGAAAAAATTTATTAAAACTAAAAAGGAATAAAACAATGGGTATCAAAGGAAAAAACGACAGAATGGTAGTTCTTGCATGTGAAGATTGCAAAGAAAGAAACTACACAACAGTAAAAAACAAAAAAAATATTAAAGAACGTTTAGAGTTGAGCAAATATTGCCCAACTTGCAAAAAACACACTAATCACAAAGAGACAAAATAAGCCTACTGGGCAATACTATTCTCTTGATTAGCAAAGAAAATTAAGGGGGACAAGTTCCCCCACAGGCGTCCTTAGTTCAGTCGGTAGAACGTCGGTCTCCAAAACCGGATGTCGAGGGTTCGAGTCCTTCAGGGCGCGATTTTTAAAAATAAAAGGAAAACAACAAATGGCTCAAATTACAGATTCAATCAAAACATATTTTCAGGGCGTTAAACAGGAATGGGGCAAAATCACCTGGCCTGAAAGACGTCAGGTTTTTGTTGAAACTTGCTTCGTCGTTGCGATTGTATTTGTGTTCACTGTGGCAATTTATCTTATGGACTTAATCTATAAAGGATTATTCGGTCTTATAAAATAACTAACTTAAAAGGTGGCTTATGACAAAAGATGAAAAAACAATGGAAGAACAATTGAACGAAGATAAACTTCAAGAATTAGCTGAGGAAGAAGCAAAAGCCCAAGCTAAAAAGAACAAAGCTAGCCAAAAACGCTGGTACATCGTTCATACTTATTCCGGTTATGAAAACAAGGTTAAAGTTAACCTTGAAAAAATGATTGAAAACCAAAACCTTGGCGATAGAATTTTCCGTATAGAAGTTCCGCAAAAAACAGTCACCCAAATTAAAGGCGGAAAAAAGACTGAAAAAGAAGAAAAAGTATTCCCGGGCTACGTTTTAGTTGAAATGATTATGGACGAAGAAACCTGGTACGTAGTAAGACACACAACCGGTGTTGCAAAATTCGTCGGTTCAGCTAAAAAACCTATCCCTGCAAAAGATAGCGAAATCAAAAAGATTATCAACCGCTCATCTTCTCAAACTCAAAAAATTGAGCTTGACGTTAAAGTTGGCGACAAAGTCAGAATTACTTCCGGCCCATTCGCAGAATTCGTTGCGGATATCATCGAAGTTTACCCTGACAAAGCAAAACTTAGAGCGAATGTTTCAATCTTCGGCCGCGAAACTCCGGTTGAATTGGAATACAAGCAAATCCAAAAATTATAATTATCAGTAAATAATGTGGAAGGGACGCCCCCGTTATTACCACAAAAGGAGAAAACAATGGCAAAAAAAGTAACAGGAAAAATTAAGCTTCAAATCGAAGCTGGAAAAGCAAATCCGTCACCTCCAGTTGGTCCTGCTTTAGGTCAACACGGTGTTAACATCATGGATTTCTGCAAACAGTTCAACGCAAGAACTGAATCACAAGCAGGATACATCATTCCGGTAGTTATTGATGTTTACGAAGACAGAAGTTTCACATTCGTAACAAAATCACCTCCGGCTCCTGTATTGATTAAAAAAGCTTTAGGCTTGTCAAAAGGTTCAGCTGCACCGAACAAAGATAAAGTAGGCGAAATCACTCAAGCTCAACTTGAAGAAATCGCTAAAACAAAAATGGAAGACCTTAACGCAACAACATTGGAAGCTGCAGTAGAAATGATTAAAGGTTCTTGCAGAGCAATGGGCGTTACCGTAAAAGCAGAATAATAAATGGAAGGACTAACCGTCCGCTAATACCATGAAAGGAAAATTTTAAAATGAGTAAATTAACTAAAAAACAAAAGAAAATGCAAGAGATGCTCGCAGGTTTTGAACAACCGGCAAGCGCTGTTGAATCAATAAAAAAATTAAAAGAAATTTCAAAAGAAGTTTCTAAATTCAACGAAACAGTAGAATGCCACATGAGATTAGGTATCGACGTTCGTCAAGCAGACCAACAAATCCGCTCAACAATCGTATTGCCAGCAGGTTTGGGTAAAGAAGTAAGAGTTTGCGTTATTGCTAAAGGGCCAAAAGCAACTGAAGCAACAGCAGCAGGCGCAGAATACGCAGGTGCTGAAGAAATCGTTGACAAAATCGCAGGCGGCTGGTTCGAATTCGACACATTGATTGCAACACCTGACTGTATGGGTATGCTCGGTAAATTAGGTCGTGTTTTGGGGCCTAAAGGCTTGATGCCAAACCCTAAAACAGGTACAGTAACAATGGAAGTCGGCAAAGCAGTAAAAGATGCAAAAGCTGGTAAAGTTGAATTCCGTGCAGACAAACAAGGTATGATTCACTGCCCAATCGGTAAAGTTGAATTCAGCGAAGAAGATTTGACAAAGAACTTTGCAACATTGGTAGACGCTATTTTGAGAGCAAAACCTTCAGCAGCAAAAGGAACATTTGTTAAATCAGTTTACTTGTCAACAACAATGGGACCTGGTTTGAAACTTGATCCTAAAAACATTGCAAGTGAAGTAAAAGAACTTGTTTAATAAATAACAAATATAAGAAAGCTCCCGAGCAATCGGGAGTTTTTCTATTGACAAGTTTTAGAAAATAATACATAATATATTCAGAAAGGATGAATTTATGAAAAACACAAACATCAAAAGCCTTGTTATATGGCCATTTCCACAGAGGGGGGGGGGGTAAGATTGCATTCACGATGGCAGAGATTTTATTATCCCTCACGATTATTGGTGTAGTCGCTGCGATTACTCTACCATCACTCACAGGCAACATTAACGAACGCACGTGGAACACTCAACGTAAAGCTTTATATGCACGCTTCTCACAGGCAATCGCATTAATGCCTAGTTTAAACGGATACGGAACGCTTGACGATACAACAGACAATGCAGCCGAAACTTTTATTACATCAGGACTTTCTAAAGTCCTCAAAATTAACAATATTTGTGACAACAATCACATCGCTGACTGCGGAATACCAGAAAAACTTATCTCTTTGAATGGTAGTAACATTAATTTAGCAGACATTGACACACTCGTAAAATACAACGGAATGTTTAATGGAACATATTCTAACCTCGACACATTTGTTTCATATTCACAAAGGGACACCGTTGCCGCAGGATTTGAAACCGCGAACGGTGAAAGTATTCTAACCTACTATAATCCTAATTGTCAGGGAAGTATGGAAGAAACCTCAAAATACTTCACGCAAACCAAAATGTGTGCAAACTTTATTTATGATTTAAACGGTAAAAAAGGGCCGAACACGATGGGTAAAGACATAGGTTTTATTTCGGTACTGTATCCAACAGATAGCGTTGTAGTTGCACCTTTACCTCTTTTAAGCAACGCAAAACCCGATGCTGTTCAGTCCAGTCAAATTACATCTTTATGTCGAGAGCAGGAAAGTGAAAGCCGCGCGCCTAACATCGCAGAAGCAACTGCTATGTTTTATAACAAAAAGCTTATTGATATAGAATCTTTTTATTACTGCACAACATCAATGCTAAAAAGCGGCGTTTCTTGGCGTGTTGGCATGCACACAGGTGACAATAATCCTGATGGTACAAATTCTACCTGCTTTTTACGTTGTGTAAAACGATAAAAACTTTCATTGTAACTCCTGATTACTCAGGAGTTTTTTATTGACAATATCAGAAAAATAGTTCATAATAATCATATAATAAGAAAGGCCGCCTGAGGCGGTTCTTTATTTAGACAATGGCAAAACGCTAGAAAGGATTATCATGAAAAAACAAAAAGCTGAAAAGCCTTGTAGTATGCACCTGTTCAGTCGGGGGGGGGGGCAAGGCGAG
>JAMPIJ010000022.1 GCA_023662905.1 Fusobacterium sp. | reverse complement strand
GTGCTGAACAGGCCTTCACTATGGCAGAGATACTCCTGTCATTAACAATTATTGGTGTTGTTGCCGCAATTACTTTACCGTCGCTGACTGGAAACATTAACGAGCGGACTTGGAACACCCAGCGTAAAGCGCTTTATGCACGTATGTCACAGGCAGTATTATTGATGCCTGCGTTTAATAACTATGGCACATATATCAAGGAAGAGAAAGATGAATCAGGAAGTGTAGTAACCGCTGGTGTAGATAACGCTGCTGAAACATTTGTTACTGCCGGTTTGTCAAAAGTTATAAAAATGAATGCAATATGCGATAACGACCATTTATCTGATTGTGGAATATCTTCAACAATACATAACTTAAATGGTGAAGGTTTATCTTTCCCTAAAAATTTTAATGAATTAAATCCATGGATAGAAACTTATGGGGGTGGAGTGAGAACAAAAGCTGCGGCATTTGTAACAGAAAATGGAGAAAGTGTTGCAACTTATTATAATCCTAATTGTGTCTCTGAGGAAACTTCTCTTGATTCAATGCCTGGCTGGAAATATTCTGCACGTTTATACTGTGCAAATTTTGTATTTGATTTAAACGGTTCAAAAGGGCCAAATACATATGGTAAAGATATCGGAGTAATGTCATTGATATACCCTAGTGATCCAAAGCTTGCAATGCCTGATGTAACTCGTAGTTTTATTCCAGAGGAGAAAACTTGGCAGGAGGCTGTAAAATTGTGTAGGGGGCAAGGTTCTGAATACCGTTTGCCGAATTTAGAAGAAGCAATGTCAATGTTTTTAAACAGAAGATTATTAGTGCGAGCAGATCAGGAACAACATTTAACAGGTGGTCAGGTCGGTATATGGACTGGTAGTAAAAAAGATTCTAAGTACTATACAGTGCGTTTTGATTTCGGTGCCTATAATGCGCTCGCGCCTAGTAATAATCTGATTCCCTGGTGTGTGAAACGTTAATTTTCGTTATAGACTAATTTTTTTCTACATCTCCATTGGATTAAAGTTAATACCAGAATGATTATAAAAAGCACGTAGGCAAGCGCACAGGACTTGCCTACGTTGAAATATTCAAACGCGTTTTTGTAGATTGCGTAAACCAGAACGTTTGTTGAGTTTTGCGGGCCGCCCTCGGTCATTAAGTAGATTAGGTCGAAAACTTGGAACGAACTTATCGCAGTTATTATCACAACAAAAAATATGGTTGGCGAGAGCATGGGAACAGTAATGTTTTTAAAGGTTTGCCACTCGTTTGCGCCGTCGATTTTAACCGCCTCAAAGATTGATTGCGGAATTGTTCCGAACGCTGAGAGGAAAATCACCATGTTGTAGCCGATGAGTTTCCAAACGCTTACCAGAATCAACGACGGGAGCGCAAGGTGCGAGTCGTAAAGCCAGTTTAGGTGCTGGTGTAAAACGTTATTTAAAAAGCCGATGTTCGGGTCAAAAATCCATTCCCATACAACGCCGACAACTATCATCGGGGTTACGAACGGCAGAAAATACGCAACTTTGAAAAACTCTGCGCCGCGAATTTTACTCTGTAAAATATACGCCAACACAAGCGGAATTATTACCCCGAAAACTGAGGTCGCAATCGCGAAAGTAAAAGTGTTGCCTAAAATCTGATAGAAAACTTTGTCGTTGAAAATCTCTTTGTAATTCGCAAGCCCTGCGAATTTGATTTCGTTCAGCAAATCCCAATCCGCAAAACTTAGTCCGAAAGAACAAATAACGGGGATTATAATAAAAATTATTATTCCTAAAAGTGCCGGCATGATGAACAGCCACGCCGCGTACTTCTCATTGTTTACAATTTCCGTTAATCGTTTTTTCATGCTATTATTGTATAAGAGAGGTGTAAATTATGCAAAAGTATGAAGAAAGATATTCACACGCGTTTGGTAAAAACGATATCAGAGGGATTTATGAGGACGATATCACGGAAATTCTGTTCCAGAATACCGCAATCGGGTTTGTAAACTGGCTTGAGGGTAAATCAGGCAGAAGACCGGAAAATATGAAAATTACCGTTGCGATGGATGCAAGACTTCATTCTCCTGCATTAAAAGAGTCGCTCATTAACGGGCTGACTTCTTGCGGCGTAAGCGTTATTGATTTGGGGCTTGTGCCTAGTCCTATCGGTTATTATTCAGAATTCGCGCTTGAAAACATCACGTCTGCGATGATTATCACTGCAAGCCACAACCCGTCTGAGTACAACGGCTTGAAAATGACGTTCAATAAAATGACGCTTGATGAAAAACAAATCGCGGAAGTTAAAGACGAAACATTCAAAATATTTACGGAAACACCTGTTTCAGGCAATCCGGCACTTGTAAGTAAGTATGACATCGTGCCTGATTATATAAAAGATATGGTTTCACGCTTCGGCCGTGTCGGTGAGGGGGTAAAAGTTGTAACCGATTGCGCAAACGCAACAGGCGGTGTGGTTGCGCCGCAATTATACCGAGAACTCGGCTGTGAAGTCGTTGAACTTTACACAGAACCTGACGGACGTTTCCCGAATCACCATCCGAATCCGAGCGTTGAAGCAACTTTAACCGATTTAAAAGCAAAAGTTTTAGAAGTCGGCGCTGATATTGGAATTGCGTTTGACGGCGACAGCGACAGAATCGGCGTTGTAACACCTGACGGTAAAGCGCTTACAGGCGACAAACTTCTTTTAATCTATGCGCAAGATATGATTAAAAAGTTAAAATGTGAGAACAATTCCATCGTTCCGTGCGTTGTGTCAGAAGTTAAGTGTTCTCAGGTGCTTTTCGACACAATCAACAAAATCGGCGGAAAATCAATTATGTGCAAGACCGGCCACGGTTATATTAAATCAGAAATGAAAGCCTCAGGTGCTTTGTTGGCAGGCGAAATGAGCGGTCACACATTCTTTAAAGACAGTTATTTCGGCTATGATGACGCGGTTTATGCCGGCTGCCGTATAATCGAAATTATCGCCGAAAACAAAAAACTTGACCCTGATTTCAAAATTCAATCAATGTTAACTCCGTTTGATGAAGTTTGTACGTCCGACGAAGTTCGTTATCCTTGCCCGAACAATTTGAAAAAAGCTGTTCTTGCAGAGTTCAAAGAAATCGTTGCGAACAATCCTGAACTTTTCGGCGACGAGATTAAAGATATCGTAACGCTTGACGGTATGAGGGTGGTTTTTGACGGTGGTTTCGCGCTAATTCGTCAAAGCAACACAGAACCTGTTTTCACCCTACGTTTTGAGGGCAAAACTCCTGAACTTTGCGCTCAATATCAAAACGCAATGATTACCGCGCTGGATGGCTGTGTGGAAAGACAAAAGGCTTTAGAGGCATGATAGAACTCCTTATTTTACATTCATTGATGCAAAAAGACAGCACTATGTATGCGATAAAAAAATACATAGAAACTGTCTATGCGTCGTTTGTAACCCCGAGTTTCGGCGCGATTAATCCTGCGCTTAAAAAACTCGCGGAAAAAGAATGTATTAAGGCCGGAAAACTTATGTCTGAGGGCGGCAGGCTTTCGATTTATTATTCGATTACGAAAAAGGGCAAAGAAGCGTTGAAAAATCTTCTGCTTGAAGATATGAGCCAGAACCCGTCACAGTTTTTCCTTTCTGCGCGCTTGAAATTAACAATGGCGGATTACCTCGATAAAGATGAGAAAAAACGACTTTTCTTTATCGTCAAAGCGCTTGCGACAAAGTTTAAAAATCAGGCAAAATCAACGCAGGTCGAGGGCAAATTCTATTACAATATTGTTCTTGATAATATTTCTTGCGAATACGCAAATTTGATTACAATGGTGGAAGGTTTGGAGAAAGACAATGCCCGCAATAGTTAGTGACGTTATAAAAGGTTCAATCGCCGAAGAACTCGAAATCGCAAAAGGCGACATAATTCTTTCAATCGACGAAATGCCAATGGCGGATATGATTGATTATAATTTTATGTGCAAAACTGATTTTATGACGCTCGAAATCCAAAAAGCCGGCACCGACGAAATCGAAGTCATTGAACTTGAAAAGGATTACGACGAGGATTTGGGCATAATCTTTGAAAGTGCGGTTTTTGACAAAATTAAGCCTTGTTTGAATAAATGTATTTTTTGTTTCGTTGACCAACAGCCAAAAGGCCTGCGTGATACGCTTTATATCAAAGACGACGACTATCGGCTTTCATATCTGCAAGGAACTTATATCACGCTCACAAACTTCAATGACAAAGACAAAGAACGTATTGCAAGAATGCACCTCGGGCCGTTTTATGTTTCTGTTCACACGACTAATCCAGAATTACGTGTAAAAATGCTTCGCAATCCGAACGCAGGCAAGGTTATGGATAATCTCAACTGGTTCCGTAAGAATAAAATTCCGTTCCATGCACAAATCGTTCTCTGCCCTGGATGGAACGACGGCGCGGAGTTAGAGCGAACACTCGCGGACTTGGCAACGCTTAAAAATACGGTTTTATCTGTTGCGATTGTGCCGGTTGGTGTAACACAATTCCGCACGGAAAAACTTGTTCAGGTTGACGCAAAAGTCGCGAAAGAAACAATCGAAATCGCTTCTAAATACAAAAAAGTTTGCTGTTCTGATGAATTTTTCCTGCTTGCCGGCATGCCGATTCCTGATAAAAAATATTACGGCGATTTCGGGCAACTTGACGACGGCGTTGGTTCTTTGCGTTATTTATTAGAGAACTTTAAGGCTTGCAAGTTGCCGAAAAAGGTTTCTAAGCCGTTGAAAATAGCGTTTGCAACTTCATACGCGGCAAAAGAAGCGTTTTACGAAATTGCTGAAACGCTCAACAAAATTGAAAATCTTTCGGTCACGATTAACCCTGTAAAATCCAACTACTGGGGCGAAAATATTACAGTCGCAGGTCTGATAACCTCAGACGATTTAATAGCAGCGGTTAAAGATATTGACGCAGATTACGTTGTTATCCCGTCAATTATGTTGAAGCCTTACAGCGAAGACTTTTTAGATGGAAATAACTTGGATTACGTCAGAGCAAAAACAAACAAAAATTTCATTATTAATACAGAAAAATATAAGATTGATTCAGTTATAGAATTTATTTCTTCTTACTAAACCATCCTTTGATGGTTTTTCCCATAGAGTTAGCGCTTTCGCCTGTTTTGTGAACCCATGATTTAATGTGTTCTGATACAGTGTCAGGATCTTTAATCTCAGAAAGCACGCCTTTAGCATGAAGTTTGCCTAG
The DNA here is from genome assembly GCA_023662905.1 of Fusobacterium sp. Taxonomy (GTDB): domain Bacteria; phylum Cyanobacteriota; class Vampirovibrionia; order Gastranaerophilales; family Gastranaerophilaceae; genus Gastranaerophilus. The sequence continues at coordinate 15,829 of JAMPIJ010000022.1, read as the reverse complement.
CAGTGCGAATAATCCTGTTGCGATTGCGATTCCGCCAAGAGTCATAAACATTGCGGTATGTTCTTTTTCTTTTCTTACCTCGGCAGAAGTCAAAGGTTCTAAAGAGCGGTACTCATAAGCCTGATGCTGTCGAGAAAACAGTGTGGTTTGCGCGTTGTGGCGCCCGAAATTGATCGCAGAAACCTGTTCTATCATACACTAACCCTCCGGATGTATCCCTATTATACCATGACAAACCCTCTAAACCAATATTTTTGCTAAACGCTTCATTTTAAAGGATGAAAATTGTTACAAAACTTTACAAATTTTTGGAATATTTTATAATGATATTCCGTCTAATGTATTAGAGGAGAGAATATAAATATGGAAGAATTATTAACACTTGCTGAAAAAGAAATTGTAGAAGAATCGGTTAATGCAGTCAGAACGATTGCGGATTCAAGTATTAAGACAAAAGCTTATTATAACGCACTTGCGGCTAACGCGGTTGAAACTTATCTGCGCGAAAAAGGTTTAATCAACGGCGAAATTTTTAACCTGCATGCTTCTGCGAAAATGCTTGCGGATTTTGAAATCGCTGATATTCAACTCCCGAACTTGCATATTGATGTTCGTGCGATTTTTGACGAAGAGGAAATCTTCATCCCTAAAAAACATTTTTATAACAATATTCTTCCTGACATTTACCTTGTTTTGAAACTTGATGAAGACTTGAAAAACGGCGCATTGCTCGGTTTTGTTGAACCGTCAAAAATTAATAAACAAAATCAGAATGACGATTATTATTTCGTTAATAAATCTTTCCTCACGCCTGTTTCAGAGCTTAGAAACTTAATCCTCACAGCTTCTGAAAAAACTCAATATATGATAACTGAGGTTACTGAGGGTTCTATTGAAAAATTAATCATGCTTTATATGGATCATGATTTGGATAATTCAAAACTCCAAAAATTGATTGATTATCTTAAAAATAGTGCTGTTGCGAGAGAAAAACTTGTTGAGTTTGAAAACTTCGAGAGGCTTTCTTACCTCGCATTGCAAGAGTTCAAAGATTTAGACCTTGAGAAAAATGACTTTACTCAATATATTAAAACCCTTGTGACAACAGATGAATTCGCAGAATTTGGTCATGAAGATGAATTAAGCGTTTTGTTTAACGAGGAATCAGCACCGGCAGCGGGCGGACTTTTTATTGATGATGAGGCAGCGCCTGTTGAAGAGGTTGTTGCCGAAGATGAACCTGAGCAAGAAGTTTATGAAGAATCAGAACTTTTAGGTGAAAACGAGGAAGAACCGGTAGAGGAAACAGAGGAGGAAACTTCTGTTGTTGAAGACTTTCTTGAAACCGATTCAGATGTTGAAGAAGTTGTTGAGGAAGTAGAAGAAACTCCGGCGGAAGAAATTGAAGAACTTCCTGTTGAGGAAGAAGAAAACGTTGTTCTTGATGAGGTCGAAGAACCTGTTGAGGCTGAAGAGGAGCCGGTCGTTCCTGTTGATGAGTTTGAAGCTTTTGAAACAGTTGATGAATTTGAGCAGGAAGAAGTTGCAGTTGAAGATGAACCAGTTGTTGAAGAACACGAGCTTATACTTAATTCTGACGAATTGGCGATTGAAGCTGGCGATGTTCTTAATATAGAACTTCCGGAAAGTGTCGAAGTTGAACATGTTGAAGAGGCTCCAGAATTGCCAGAAGAAGCATTATCAGGCGAAGATTTAGAACTTCAAATTGATGGGCTTGAAAACATTACAGAAGAACTTTCTGTTGAAAATGTTGAACTCGATGAAGTTCAAGTAGAACCGGAAGAATTACCGGTTGTAGAGGATTCTGTAGATGTTGAAAATTTTGTTGCAGACGAACCTGTTGTTGAGGATGCGGTAGAAGTTGATGAGGCGCCTATTGTAGAGGAAGAGCTTGCTATCGATGAAGAACCGGTTGCTTTAGAAGAAGAGGTTTCAGTTGAAGATTCTGAACCAATGTTTGACCTTGAAGGCCTTGAGTTTGATACAGAAGAAGATACGCCTGCGGAACCTGTTGCAGAAGAAATTCCGTCAGTCGCAGAAGAAGTTGTAACTGTTTCTGATGAAGATGTTGATAACGCTATTGCAATGTCAGCATTAGACGAACAGGTTCACGAAGAAGTTGAAGAAATAAGCAATGATGAAGCTTCTGAAAATGGCGAATTTAGCCTTGATGAACTTCTCGCAATGGAAAATGATTTGAGTGCGTCAGAAGATGAAGCGCCAAAAGCTCCGGCAGGCTTCAAGTTTGATGAAGACGAGGATGAAACTCCTGAGGCTCCTGTTGCCACTCAAGCCGCATCAGAAGAAGATTTAGCGCTTTTATCTGCTGAATTGGATGATGATTTCACTGGCGAAGATTCTGAAGAACAGCCAGAATTCGTAGATGATGAAGATCAAGTTGAGCCAGAAGCTCAAGAAGAAGATGAGGGAACTGATTTTGCATTTGCAGTTGATACAAAACCGGCGTCTAAAAAACTTTTAGCTCCAATCGCTGGGCTTGTTGCAGTCATTGGTCTTGTCGGTGTTGGTGCTTGGTACTTCTTGTTCAATGGTAAATCAAATAATAACGATATCGGTTTTGTTGATAACAATAATACTTCTATTGAAGATATTTCGTTGGATGTTAACGATGTAACTCCGGCGCAAACAGGTGATGCGACTGTTGCAGATATTCAAATCCCTGCCGAAACAACTCCAGCTCCTGCAAAAGCTGAAGAGAAAAAAGCCGAAGAACCAGCGTTACCGGCTGCTCCTGAAGCTAAAAAGGCCGAGGCTCCTAAAAAAGCTGAGGCTAAAGCCGAAGTTCCAGCCGATGTTAAGCCTGTGCCTGAACCTTTGACTTTACAAAAAATTAAGAAAGATTTTTCACAGCCTAACACCTATCTTTCAGTAAGCAAGATTGTATGGGATGTTCCAGAATACCTTACATATAACGATGATTTCAGCGGATATCTCCAAACTCTTGGAAGTACTTTGAAATTAAATCTTTCAAGCGATTTGCTTCTAGTTAGTGAAAACACGCTCTTTGATAAGATTAGAGTACGTGTAGAACTCAAAGACAGCGGTAAAAAATTCAGCGCAGAAATTGCTGATGGATCAGGCGCGAAACCTGTTGATGATTTAGTGTTACAATCTGTTAAGAATACACTTAATCTCCTGAAACCGCCGGTAAATAGCCTTGATACGGCTGATGAAAATTTATATATAACGATATATTTATAATTTTTCAATCTTATGCTATAATAGACGCATGAGAACCCGCAAAATTTTTGCGAGGCGTCTTAGACAGCGGGCCGGAAACGGCAGAGAACTGCTTTTGAGGGAGCCAAACGTGGAAAGTTTAACACAGGAAAAAAGATTATTAATTGAAAAGTGCATAAAAAGCAATAAAAAATTCCTTAATAATGAAGATTTATACGAGGATTTTTTCAATGAAACGTATAAAAATGCTTTATCTTTGTTGTCGACTGTTTCATCAACGTCAACAATGGAATTGTATTTGAAAAGAGTCGTGACCAGTGCGATGATTAACGTTTTGAAAGACTCTGGACGTTTAAGACGCACAGGCAGCGGCTATCAAGCAACACCTGCGGTTTCGTTGGACGATATCTCTGATAAATTTAATCCGGAATTTATCAACAAAAAAATCATGTTTAAACAGGTTGAAATTGAAGAAAATCCTGAAGATGCGTTTATTAAAAGAGAAGTTCTCAAAAATATTACGCAAATTTTGAACCGAATTGAACAACAGGAGCCACAAAAACAATATTTAGCATTGTTTAAGCTTCGTTACGAGGATGGTTTAACTCAGAATGAAATTGCTGAAAAGCTTGGCGTTTCTCAATCTGATGTTTCAAAAAAGTTATTCAAGCTTATGAGCAAGGTGAGAGAAGCACTTAGTTGAGGCTGAACCATGAAATGTCCTGTTTGTAAGAAAGAAGTTCCGCAAGAATCTGTTATTTGCCCTGAATGCAAGGCAAGAATAGGGCTTGTTTGTTACAAATGCAAGACTGTTAACCGTTTAAATACTCTGCGTTGCAAGAAATGTGATGCAGAGATTTTGCGTCTTTGCCCGAATTGTCGTACTATAAACTTACCGACGGCAGATAAATGTAGAAAATGTAACACACCTTTGCAATCACAGGCGAAACCCGAACCAGAGCCAATTCCGGAAATTCCGCAGCCTCAAGCAAAAATTAGGCCGACACAAGCCGAGGTTATAGAACTTATTTATAACGCGGTTGTTGAAAATGAAAAGTTTATAATTTCTCTTAATGCACCAAAGGGCATGGGAAAAGATTATGTTTTGAAAAAAGTAATCGAACGTCTTGACGGTACGACTTATATGGTTATGAGCGGAACTTGTACACCTGTTTCGCAGTTGACCCCCGGGGGATTTATTCAGGAAGTTTTGATGAACCTGCTTGGACTCCCTAATTTTTGCATTAATAACCCGCAGTTTCAAAAAGACGCTCAGAAATATTTTAAAAACGAGTTCCAAGAGTTCACAAACGATGAAATAACTTTGCTTATAAATCTGCTTTATCCTCACATGACGGGCGATTACGAGGATATTATGAGCAATAAAACAAGAACTTTCAATATAATTACGAAAGTTTTTGCGCATATATTCAAGATGAGAAAGCTTCTTTTTGTAATCAATAATTTTGATTTTATTGATGCGTTGTCGTTCGAATTTTTCAATAATTTCATAAGAATTGATAACATTTTTGAGAGTGTCAAAATTCTTATGACATACTCTGAACACCGTCCGGCTCAGGCTTATTTCTTTTTGGAAGAAGAAAAGTACGGTGATATATATTTGAACCTTGAACTTGCACCGATGACGCCTATTGAGGCTGTGGCGCTCTTCAAACAGACTGCCGGAATCAATAGGATTCTGCCAGATGTTGAGAAAAAAGAACTTTACAAAAAATCTAAGGGCAATCCTGCATATATGGAGCAGGGAATTGGGTATAAGCAAGATTGTATTCAGTATGAATTGGATTTCCGCTTGCCTGATAACATTGCGGATTTGCTGAAAAAACGCCTTGAAATTCTTAAAATAAGAACTCCGCTTGCGTTTAATGTTTTGCTTTGCGCTTCAATCCTTGGCAAAAAAATTAATATTAACCTGATTAAAGAGGTTTTTGAACTCAGCGATGATACTTTTGAAAACACGGCAAAATTCTTGTTTAATAAGGGCTTTATTGTCCCTGTGAACGAATTTTTCTTTGAGTTTAAGAGTTCTATTGTCTGGGAAATTATTCTTGGCGTTGCGAAGAACGAGCCGAATTTCGTTGAACTTAACAAAAAATTGTATTCAATTCTGAATGTTTTTACGTTGAGTTCTAACACTCTACTTGCGATAATTCTCCAGAATTTGCAGAATAAATTCGAAGCGTTCAATGTTTGGACGCATAACGTTAACCTCTGCAGTTTCATTGGTGACGTTAATCTCTATATAATTTCGCAAAAACAGTGCCTTGCGCTGATTAACGAGTTTGATGATAAGGACACGCTGAATATTCGATTTAATATTTCTGAGCGTCTTGGTAAAATTCTTACTCAATATAAGCCGGAAGATGCGATGGATTTTCTTCCTGACGCGATTTCAAATGCTAACGGAATCGGCGACAGCATTAAGGAAATAGAACTTTTGAGTTATCTTTCAAGCAGTTGTCAAAAAGCCGGCAATTACTACGGCGTTGTCGAAAGTGTTGACAGGGTTCTTGAAAAAATGTCGCCACAAAAGGATTTGGAATACGCATTTGTTAAAGCCGCAAAACTTGACGCGCTTTTGAACATCGGTAATTGTGCAGAAGTTATAAATCTTGTTCAAAACGACATTATGCCTGTATTTAACCGTTATCTTAACGGTGTGTATAAGCGCAAAGATATTTCGTATGAACTTCTTTATGAAACATGGCTTAAAACTTATTTGATACTCGCAAATGCCTATGTTTTACAAGGAAACAACAAGGCGTTTGAAATTACTGCGCTTCTGTTCAACGTGATTGAGCGCGGACAGGTTAATGATACAAACTTTATCATAAAATGTCACCTCGCGTTTGCGTTTGCAAGTACTGTTTGCGGGGATTACACGACATCTAACAAACACTTGCAAGAAATTATGGACGCCTGCACCGAAACCGCGATGAGTAATGAAAATATTCTGCGTTGGAACTTTATCAATATGGTGAATCGTTTCCTCAACAAAGAATATGAAAATATTCAGGAAGACCTGTTTGAAATCGTTGCATTTGCGAATAACAATTTTGATACATTTACCAAAAATGTTATGAAAACATTGCTTGGTAAAGTTCTTGTCGATAACGACCAAAAACAGCGCGGGCTTGAGATTTATAACGAACAATTAGAACATTTCTCTGAAGAAAAAATCGCACTCGGTGCGCTTCTATGCTGGTATCTGATTTCTGACGCGATAATGGATATCGAGGGGCCTGATAAAGCTGTCGACATCGCTTCTAAAGCGCTTGAAGTCGCTAAAAATCCGAAAATTGATAACAAATTCTTCGCAATTTGTCTGAAAATGGTTCTGACTAAGGCCTATATGATTAAAGAAGATTTTGAAACCGCGCGGATTTATCTTGATAAAGCTCTGAAAATTTCTGTTGAGTTTGAGCTTCATGATATGACAGCAAGGCTCTATCTTTTATATGGAAAACTCTATCAGGAAGTCGGCTTAAAACCGTCTGCAAAACAGAGAGAATTCTTGAAAATGGCAAACCTGATGTATGAAAGAAGCCTTAAAACAATTAGAAAAACACAGAATAATTATCTTTTCCGCGAGCATTCAAAAGCCGAAAAAGTTCTCATTTCGTTCTGCGAAATCAATAAAATAAACTTGAAAAGTAAGTAGTTATTTATTCATACTCTTCACAATTTGTGAGTGAATTTTGTTCGCTTTATACAAATATGACGTTAGTTTCTGGTAGTTTTCCATGCTTTCGCCGTATGGAACTTTCATTTCTATTAGTTCATCTACGCTTTTGTTTATGCCCGAAAGCATTTCTAATGAATCGCTTAATGCCATAATTGAACGGAATTTTTTGGAAATTTTTGCCAGAATTTTTCTGGAAATAAAACGCTGAATCGCACGGATTACAGGCATATCGCTGCGTTTTTTTAGTTTGCTTTTTAAAATAGGTTTGGATAAAGATTTTTTCTGTGCGTAAACTGTTTTGAGTTCTGAAAGTTCGCGTTCAAGTTCTTTTTCTCTGATTTTGAGTTTTATAACGTCAGGAAGTTTTCCGAGGCGTTCTGTTGCAGAAATTTTATCGCGAAGTTCTGCAAGTCCGTCTTCAATATTATTAATCTTTACGCCAAGTTGGATTACCTCGTCGTCAACGGTTTCAGTGATGTCGTTTATCATATTGACATCATAACCGTTCAGGCGGGTGCTGAATCTATAATCTGTGGAAAAGATATTTTTTTCGTTTTGCGTTTCGTTCATATTAGTTTATAGTATAGACTTTTTTGTAATACATAACAGAGCCAAGTAACATTAGGATTATGTTAGGCATCCACGCGGCAAGGAACGGCGGAAGCACGTCGCTTTTACCGAATGAAATTGATAGTGCGCGGATTAGGTAATATGTGAAAATGATTAGAATGCTGAATAAAAATCCGCGGTTATATCTTACGCGCGGCGGCGTAATTGATAGCGGCACACCGATTAGAACCAATGCAACCGTTGTTAATGGCAACGCAATTTTGTCGAAAAGTTCAATGTAAAGCGAATTCTTTTGTTTGCGGCCATTTTTATCGTCAGAAAACTTCTGGCTGTGAATATATTTTACCAGTTCGCTGAAGTTCATTTCTTTCGATACGTTTTTATTTAATTCTTTTGATAAATCTACGGCAAATCTTATGTTGAATTTGTCGAATAATGATGTGTTAAGGATTTTTCCGTCGTTAGAAACTGTATAAATTGCGCCTTTGCCGAAGTTCCAGCCGTCAGCGTTTGTTGTTCCCTCGACGGCTTGAAGAATTTGGATTGTTCCCTCTTTTGAAGTGTCAAGAACGGTTACGTTGCTGAGTGTTTTATGGTGACAGCTTCCGACATAGAATAAGCGTTTGAGGCCGTTTGAATCGTTGAGTTCCTTGAATACAAAATTCTCCTTGCCCTCAGGGATGTTTTTCTGGCTAAATGACCATAACGCAAGGTCTTTTGCCTGTTTTGACATCACCGGAACAATGCTTTCGTTAACAACAAAGCAACATACTGACATCGCAATCGCGAATATAAAAATTGGTTTTGCGATACGGTTCAACCCGATTCCGCAAGAGCGTAGAACCGTAATTTCTGACGAAAGGCTTAGTTTGTTAAGCGTCATAACCGTTGCAAGCAGAACGCCCAGCGGAATCGTCATTACAATGATAGACGGCAGGTTCAGAATGACAATTCTAAACGCCACCGAAAACGGAATCCCGAACATTGCAATCTGTTTAATCAGCGTGATGAATGTGTCTGATGCGAAAATAATAGATGTAAAAATACATACACCCATAATAAACACTTCAATAACCTGCGAAAGAATAAATCTATCGAGAAGTTTTATATTTTCTAACTGATGTTTCCAGTCTTTTAACTTTTCCAAAACTACACGCATGATACCTACATGATAATAAAAAAACACTAACATTGCAAATAATGAATATAAAGTCTTGAATTTTACCTTTCTTATAACCTTTGTTACAAAAGTTAATAATTTAGATGTGAAAAAGGCAATTATTTTGAACAGAAATACTTTATATAAGTAAGGTAGGTTAAAATTACATTTGGAGGTTAGGTTATGTGTCCTGGTTACTTTGATACGGATTATGCCGTAAGAATGCCGTATAACGTAAATGCAAATGCATATTGCGCGACATACGCTCCGTATTTCCCAAATACTAGTAGTGCCTCATACGATCCGATGAGTATGTATGGAAGCGTTTATGGCAATGCAGATATCGACTTGACTTCTGATTATTCATTAGGTACAGGAGTTGGTGGTTATGGCTTTGGCGGTGCTTATGCAGGTGAAGCCGGTGCTTACGGCGGTTATAACCCTGATTCTATGTATCAGCAAATGGATAAATGGACTGACTATATGTATGACAGAAATGTCAAATATACAGAAAAAGGCCGTGCAAACGATTTGAGAATTAACGGGCCTTTAGATGCGGCGGCTTATGCGGCTGACGCTTTGAAAGAAAAAATTGAAAAAGATGATCAACCGCAAATTCAAATAGCGTTTGAAAAATATAAAAATGCAATCAAAAATTTATACCCTGAATATGCAAACTTAGACGATAAAGCCTTGACCGCAAAGGCAATGGATTTATACAAACAGCGTCATAATATCGGTGTGAAAGATGATGTTCGTGATAAATCAAATAATATCTTTGTTCAAAAGTTCTTAAACGGTGCGACATTTGGTATCGGTTGGAGCGGCAGTGGTGAAGAAACTATCGAAAAGATTACAGGTAATCAAATGAGCCGTCAAGATAAAATTATGGGTGCAGTTGGTACAACAGCCGGTGCAGCGGCATCATTGACCGCTGGTTTCCATCTTGTTAAAAACTGGAAACCAATCGCGAAAGTCGCAGCTAAGAACCCGATAACAGCATTATTAGTTGCAGCTGCAGCCGCAGTCGGTTTCTACAGCTATAGCAAATCATAAAAATTTTCCTAACAATAGTGTTTAGTGTGATGTGGAGGTTCCTTGTAGAGCCTCCTTTCTTTATGCTTTAGCTTTTAGACTGTCTTTTTCTTCTGCTTTTTTGATTTCTGCAAGTTCCACGCGTTGGGTTGAGTCGCTTAGTGCAATTCTTTCAAGCTCTTTTTTGATTAACGCTTTTGCCGCGTCGGTTTTTGCAAGTTTATAAATCGTTTGGCCGCCGAACGCGTCAATTAGTTGCGCAATCGCTGTTTTACCGTAAGTACAAATTACAGCAACAAGTTCTTTTTTAGTTTCGGTGTTGCTTTGGCGGAATACATCACTGAGTTTTGTACCAGATTTAAGCTGGGTGATTGCGCTGTTTAGCGATGTGATTGACGCAATGCTGCTTTGAATATTGTTGTCAGGAGTTTTTCCTAAGATGATGTCTACGGTTTCTTTAATACCGTTGCCAACAACCGCTAAGAAGTTATTGTTCTGTGGTTGGTCAAGAATTTCAGCAATTTCTTTTTTTGAATAATTTGTGTTTTCAACTTTTTGGTTGTCAGTTTCAGTGCTAGTTTCTTTATTGGCCGGAACCCTTTCTGATTTAGGTGGAACTGAGTTGTAGTCGATTTTATATTTATCAGCTAAATCCTGATAGAATTTTTTCAAATCATCGTTTTGTGTTGTGTCGATGGTATCTCTTGCGATTATAGCTTTTTGTTCGTCAGAAACCGCGCTGGAATTCATAGCGTATTCAAATGTTTGTTGTGCAGCTTCGGAATCTAATTTCGCATAAGTTTCCGGCAAGACATCGTGAACTTCTTTGATTCCGGTGTCAGTCATTTTGTTTACTGTGTATATTTGGGAATCTTTTTGGTATTCATGCGTTACGTTAACTGTATAACCTGCGGCTTGTTTTGCAGTAAATTCAGGATGTTCACCAGTGCAATTTGCAGCAATATAATCGGCTGTTTGACGTTGGCCTGCTTCACTCAATTGGGCAGAACATGCGACAATTGCATGTGACGTTACTTTTGCTATTTGGGCTGCCTTGAAAAGCATTGGGGCTGAAACAACCTCTTTTTTCTCTAATTCAGCTAATGCATTGGAGATTATCATTGCGCTTTCAATATCACCTCTACATGAGCCAAGAATTTCCGCAATTTTTGCTTGTTTTTCTTCTTGTGTTTTGCAGTCTTCTAAATCCGCTTGTATTTTATCACGTAAAATTTTGAATTGCGCCGGATCTTGCCAGTTCTTCTGCTTACCACCTGAAATTTGATGTAAATATGAGTCCGTAACGCTGCCTTCTTTTGTTAGGTTCATGCCTTTCAAGTCAGACTCGTAAATATTTGATAGTTTTTTTAATGTACGTAATTGTCGCCGTTCAAATTCGTTAAGTTCTCCTTCAGGTTTTTCTTCCAAATACTTAAGCATTATATTGTATTTGTCTTCTGAATTTCGGAATTCTTCCAGTTGCATGCCATTCTTTTCTGCTATGGCGCGGTCCAGATTGCCCATGTCGAGTACAAACTTCATTGTGTCGGTTGCAAGCTCTTCGTTGGCCTCGGTTGTAGTCTTTGCAAATTCGTACTCTAAATCTTGAATTTGTGTTGGTGTAAAATTCTTGAAATCTTCTAATTTATCAATTTTGCCTGTTTGGTAAGCATAGCATGCAGTTTGAAGTTTGAATTTATAAATGTTAAGCTGAATATTTTTTTCTTCCTCAGACATGTTTTCTAGATCTAATTCAGGATTAAATTTCTTTAACAGTTGAAGACTTTCAACTTTTATTCGGGTGTCTTGTTCTTTTTTACTGTAATTCTTGAAGTTTGGATCTTTGCGTGCCATTGTTGTTGTTACAATAGCGCGTTCTGCTTCTTCTGGAGTCATTTGTTTCAAAGACTCTTTGAATGCTTCAATTTTTGGTTGAAGTTCTTTGCATTTTTTTTCTAATGTTCCGTCGTGGTACTGCACAATATAGGTTTGTTTTTCAACATCTGATAGTGAATTCCATTCAACACTAGGGTAAAGTATAGCTACCATTGTTTTGATTTTATTTTCGGTAGCTTTATCAGGCTTTGGAATTTCTCGGTTTTTATTGAGTGTAATATTAATATCAGAGTTTGCACTTCCAGTTGATGAAAGTGTTAGTTTTTTATCTGTAATGATTTCGGTCTTTTGAATATTTAGCCCGCTCATAATATTACCTCTCTTCTTATATATAAAGTATATATTGCTTGGCTTATTGCAGGCATGGGGATTTTTGTTAATAAATGTTTACAATTGGTCTTGTTTTTTTAAAGTAAAAGTCTTTTTTGACCGACAAATAGATAGAACAGTTACTATTAATTTAATCTAAGGAAATCAAAAATGGGATTAGCGGCATCTCAGGCGAGATTACTTACAATTACATCTAGAAAATCTAGGGCGCAGTTTGAGTCTATGAGATTATCTCATCAAAAACTTGCACTCTCTAGAAACTTGACTGATATTTCTAATGAATACCAGAATTCCTTAGATCAAACTAAGCTTTATTATGATTTTTATGGTGTAAACTCAACAGATACTCCATTAACATATAATATGTTGATGTCACCAAGTTCAATAAATGATTATACACCGACTTTGATTTCAAATAATCAAGGTCAGATTGTACTTTCAGCTCCTTACGCAACAGCGGCTAAAAACGCTGGTATTCCGCAAGAGGGTCTTGGATGTACACCGTCTTCATTGATGCGCGATGCGTTTATCCAAAACCTTGCACAAAGCGGCGTTATTACTCAGGCTACCGCTGATGCTATTTGTGCGGTTGACTATAACAACAAAGCAGGTCTTGGTTCTGATAACCTTGTTAATACTATTACCACAACAGGTTCTTATGAAGATTTGTTGGCAATGTTAAAAGGTGAGGGCGCTGATGGTGTTTACCTTGATTCATCTATGTTGGTCGGTGCAGGTGCTAGATCTGCTCCTACAGTTTTGATTGGTAAAGCCGGTGATACAGGTTCATATAAAGTCCTTGGTGATAATGGGGATCACGGTCATGGCGTAGATGGTCGCCGTTTAGAAGAAATCAGCTTTGGTGATTTACTTGACGGTACTGAACACGTTATGCTTGCTGTAGAATCAGATGATAACGGTTGCGCTAAAAACTATTTTACGGAATATGACGCAGTTAAAAATACCGCAATTAATATGGTTGCAGGGTTTGGACAAGCATTGGTAAGTCTTCTTGGCGATGACCCTAGTGTTGCTGATGCGATTGCTTATGCAGAAAGCCAAATGAACAGCGAATTATGGGTTGATGGTACTCCGCCTACAGGTAAAAGTAACAACTGGTGGACTGGCAGCGTTGGCGGATGGTTCGGTGCTAACCAGTACGTTAAAGAAGAAAGAAACTGGTGGACAGTATCAGTACATTCAGGATCTGGTAAAGAAAGCAAGGAAAACGGTTCTTATAACAATGCCTTGAATTACGCTGATGAAACCATGGCGATGGTTAACTCATACAGAAGTAAAAAAGTTTGGTTCGGTAATAAACAAGAATCTATCGCAGCTATTGACGTTACTAACTTGACTAAAGCTTATTTCACATACTTTATGCAGTATATGGAAGGTCTTGGTTCTGCAAAATCTAACTCCTGGTACATCAACTGGAGAGATAAAGTTTCTAACCAAAGTTTTGCGGATAAAGATAGTATCGGCGATTATGAATTCGTTTTCTCAAGCACTAAAGTTTCTGACAACGAAGCATTGATTTCAAACTTCTACGATACATTATTCAACCAGATTTGTGTAAATGGTTGGACAGAAAATAACGAAGTCGCTACCGATAGCAGCTATCTTAAAGAAATGCTTCAAAACGGTATGATGTATATTACAAGTATGTCTGACGATTATTATTTCTACCAAAATAATTATGCTACAAATACGTTTATCAAAGAGGTTTCTGACGACGCGGCGATTGCACAGGCTGAATCTAAATACACCACAGAAAAAGCACGTATTAATGCAAAAGAACAAGAACTTGATTTGAAAATGAAAAACCTTGATACAGAAATTTCATCACTCGAAACCGAGTATGAAGCGGTTAAAAAAGTAATCGAGGGCAACGTTTCAAAATCCTTTACCCGATATGATTCATAGAAGAGAGAGAAGATAATAAAAAAGGCGTCCCGTTAAGGACGCCCTTTTTTTTAAGTTTTTAAGAACTACTTAGCTGCAGCGATTTTGTTGATTGCTTTAGTCAATCTTGATTTTTTTCTAGCAGCAGTATTTTTGTGTAAAATACCTTTTGAAACTGCTTTATCGCATAATTGGTAAGCTTTAGAAAGAGCTGTTTTCAATTCGTCTTGTTGACCTGCGTTAGCGCATTCAAGAACTTTTTTAACTGCAGTTTTGATAGATGATTTGAAAGCTACGTTTCTAAGTCTGTTTTTTTCAGCTACTAATATTCTTTTTTTAGCAGATTTAATATTTGCCATTGTTTTATTCTCCTTTGATTTGACGATTAATGACTTCGTCAATACTCGAGGATGTGAGTATTTATATAATACATGTAAAAATAATTTTTGCAAGGGATGATTACGAATCGTAACGTGTAAATGATTTAGATACATTGCCCTCTATAATCTTTTTAACGGCTTCGTACTCGGTTTCGAGTGATGAAATTTCAGTGTCGAGGTTTTTCATTTTTAGATCTAAGTCTTGTTCTTTCGCGTTAATGCGTGCTTTTTCAGTAGTGTATTTAGATTCAGCCTGAGCAATTGCCGCGTCGTCTGAAACCTCTTTAACAAATGTGTTTGTAGCATAGTTATTTTGATAGAAGTAATAATCGTCAGATAAACTTGTCAGATACATTTTACCTGTTTGAAGCATTTCTTTAAGATAGCTGCTATCAGTTGCGACTTCGTTGTTTTCTGTCCAACCATTTACACAAATCTGGTTGAAAAGTGTGTCGTAGAAGTTTGAAATCAGCGCTTCATTGTCAGAAACTTTTTGAGTCGTAAATGTAAATTTGTAATCGCCGATACTTTCTTTGGTCGCAAAGCTTTGGTCATCCATTGACGCACGCCAGTTGATGTACCATGAGTTAGATTTTGCAGAACCAAGACCTTCCATATATTGCATAAAATATGTGAACCACGCTTGAGTAAAGTTTGTTAAATCTAAAGAACCGACGGCTTCGTGTTCGTTGCCGATTCCGAATGTCCAACTTATGCGGCTGCGGTTTACGTTTGCAATACCAAGAAAACTGTCAGCATAATTTAAAGATTTGTCAAAAACATCACTTTCAGCAGATTCCCATAAGTGACCTGATGGGATTGAGTTGGTGAACCAGTTAGCTTCTTCTTTTGGAACATAATCTTTCGTAAATGCTCCAATTATAAGGCCTATTGGTGTGAATGTGTAGCTATACCATTGCCAGAAGCTTTTTCCCGCAAATTGTTTGTCTGGAGTTCCCCATTGCCAGCATTCAGAATCCATCTGTGAATTCGCGTATGCAACAGCGTCTACTACTCTAGAATCTCCGCCAAGAACTTGAAGTAATTTGTTCCCTAGAGTATTACATACATTTTTAGTCGTATTTACAAGTGCGTTATACTGGTCGAACCAGTTAGTTGCTTTCTTGCTTCCGCCTTCAACGGTTAACATGATTTCTCTTTCGCCGCTGAGTAAATCGCCTAAGGAAATGTCGTTTATTGATGTCTTATCAGAAGTTGCATATCCCTTATGAGTGTAAGTCCCAGCGTCTTTTACAGCTTTATACGCTCCGCCGCTGGATTTTTTGTTTGCATCAAGTTCTTTGATGTCACTAGTTTTGGCAACAAGTACTGTTGGTAATGTTCCGGTGGTTTCTCCGTTCTGGTCAACCAGAAGCCCGCTTAACGTCATTCCATCGTTGCCATCAAGGCTGCTAAGCATTTTGACTAAATCATCGTATGAACCGTATGTCGTGATAGTGTTAACAAGATTATCAGAACCAAGACCTGCTTTGTTGTTGTAATCGATTGCGCAGATAGAATCTGCAGTAGCCTGTGTAATAACACCACTTTGCGCGAGGTTTTGAATAAATGCGTCGCGCATGAGTGAGGACGGTGTACATCCCAACCCCTCTTGCGGCACGCCAG
>JAMPIJ010000021.1 GCA_023662905.1 Fusobacterium sp. | reverse complement strand
ACGCCAATAATTGTTAATGACAGGAGTATCTCCGCCATAGTAAACGCACCTAAGAGAGGCCCCCCCCCCCCTGCATAAGTTAATACATTTCTTTGTTTCATATTTTCCATCCTTTCTAAAAATAATTATGTAACATGTTTTAGAACATGTCAAGAACGGATAATAATTCTATCGGTCATGTAATCCGCGACATCACCGGAATGCAAGTATTCCTCAAGCGCCTGCGCACGGGTTACGTTATAGTCTTCTAATGGCTCTGCTTTCAGGCAGCCAAGAAGATTTGGACCAGACATTAAAAATGAGTCATAAACACAGGTAAATGTATCGTCATCATCCATTTCATCAAGGTTGTAGCGAACATTTCCCTCATCATCAAGAATTTTTACATCTGAAATAGAATAATCAGGATTTATCTGATAAGTCATGTGTGAAACTTGCATCATACCAGGGGTTGGCTTTTTATATGTTGTAGATTCCGTTGAAATCGTCAACGCATCGTATATTTGCTTTTTCGTCAACTCAGCTTTGACTAAAGATTCTTTGAACGGAAGCACCTGTCTAATCTGATTTTTAGTAACTTCAATATCAGTAAATGAATCTCTTATTGTGCCGGCGTTTACGAATGCGAAATCAGGAATGTTACCATCTTGTGTGTGTTCGCAAGCATAACGAAAATCGGAATCAGCTACAAAGTTTGCGACTTTATTTTCGTTACAAAGCGGATCCGATTCTGTAACTATTGGAAAAGGAATAACCCCTACAACTCTTTGAGCGTCTTTATCTAAGTATTTTCCAATAAAGTTAGATTTAGGGAATGTGTGGGTATACTTAATCTTATTGCGGCATTTCTCAGGGATTAAGACTCCATCATCGTCGAATGTTAAATTCATTGTGCCGAAAAGGTTTAAGTTTCCGCTGAAATAGTGAATATTATCAGAACCCGTTGAAACAATTCGAACAGGCTCGTATTCATTAGGATTGTCAATTTTAGTTCTTGAAGAGTTTTCCCAACGGTCAACCATCAGGTGATCGTGACCGCCGACGATAACGTCAATTCCGCCAATTTTGGCAAAAACTTTGTACAAGTCAACGCCTTTGTAATCATTTGAAGCTTGACCGGTATGCGCAAGAAGAACAATTTTATCGACGCCTTGTTCTTCGATATTTTTTACTTCTTGTTTTATCGCGCGAACGGTTTGTTTCAGGCCGTTAACAGAAACGAATTCATTATTAGGATTTCTGGAAACATGTTTGTCGAAATCCATTGGCGAAACACCGATAAACCCGATTCGTTCATCACCGTCAGTGATTATTGTAGATTTAGCGATTTGGCCTGCAAGTTCATTATCAGAATCTACTTCCATATTCGCGCTAAGAAATTTATGAGCGATTTTGGCTTTTTCAATAAGATTAGTAAAGTCTTTTGCATTTGAAATATCGTGGTTTCCAACACCAATAGCATCTACGTATTTATCAATAAATTTAGCAACAACAGGGTTGTTATCGGAACCCTTGATAAACATATCGCCGCCGCTGACTGTCCAGTTAGTACCTTCTGTATTCTTGCGGTAAAATTCATCACGCGCGGTTACAAAGGAATCTATGAATGAAAGGCTTCCGTGCATATCGTTAAAATACACCATATTAACCTTAGAATTTCCAAAATTTACGTTTCTGTTGTTGAAATTATTTGATATCGGGGTAAACATATTATTTTCAAGTCGCAACAAGAAAAAATTTGCCTTGCGCTGCAGGATTATTAAGAAAAATTTACAATAAATTATACTTTAGTATAAGCTGTTTCATCTTTCCTGTTGAAAGCAAATAGTTAATATATTCGTTAACCTGCAATTGCAAATTTTTGGATTCATTGCCCTGCCTGAACGCTATTGCATAAGGCTCACGTGAATAGCGTTTCGATAGAAGCCTTACAGACTTATCTTCTAACGCATAGCCTAAAAGTACGGTATCATCGGCAACGATTGCGTCAGCGTCGCCTTTTTTGAGTGCGGCAAAGGCTTCTGTATAGGTTTTAAATGCTAAAATTCTTGCAGTCGGATAGATATCACGCAAAGATTTTTCACCTGTGGTTCCAAATACAACGATTAAGCGCTTGTCAGCAAGTTCATTGAAAGTTGTATAAGGGGATTTTGCCGGAACCATTACCGCCTGTCCTGCGATATAGTAAGATTCGGAAAAATCAATAACTCGAAGACGTTGTTGTGTAATCGTCATTGTTGCGGCAAGAACGTCAACTTTTTTGGAGTTTAACATACTTATTCTGTCGTCTGCGTTTACGACTACAAACTCAACCTTAGACTCGTCACCAAGCAGAAACCCTGCAATCATTTTGGACAAATCGATTTCAAACCCGATGAGATTTCCGTCTTTATCGCGATATCCGAAAGGTTTTGTATCGTCACGAACACCTACGATAAGGTTGCCACGGTCTTTAATCGCCTGCAAATCGTCGATTACAGGCTCTTCTTTTTTGCCGCAACCGCTTAGAATCAATGTAAATAACGATAAAATAACCAATAACTTTTTCAACATACACCTATTTTAGCGGAATTTTGTTTTTAAATCAAGTAAGATTCCGACACCTCCTAATGCTACCAATAAAAGCGAAACAACGAGCGCAACCGGAAGTCCGAAAACATAAGCCGCGCTGTCAATCCGAACGCTTTCGACAATAATTCTCACTATCCCGTAAAGCAGGAAGTAAAGAGAGGTTACCAAGCGGGCTGAGGATTGATTTTTACGAATAACATAAAACAAGACAACAAAAATCAACAAATCAAGAACGCTCTCATACAAAAACGTCGGGTGAAAATATTCGTTACCTCTATACATTTCAGGCCGCAAAGCCGGTGCGATGTAAAGCTTCAAAAACCCCTCAAATGGTCTTCCAAAGGCTTCAGAGTTGAAGAAATTCCCCCATCTTCCGATACTTTGCGCCAGTGAAACGCCCAAACACAAAGGCGCCAAAAGGTTAAAAATATTTATCCCTTTCTTTTTGCAATACACAACCAGAAATACAATACAGGTCACAAACATTCCGTGGATAGAAAGTCCGCCCTGACGAACATTCAAGATTTCAAAAGGATGGGCAAAATAGTAAGAATAATTCAAAGCACAATAATATAGCCTTGCCCCTGCAACCCCTGTGACAACAAGCCACGGGATTAAATCCATCAACAAATCCCCGCCGCCCTGTTTTTTATATGCCCAATCAGCTACATAAGCGCCAACAAGTATTGCAAACGCCATTATTATCCCGTACCAGTAGACGGAAAGCCCGAAAACTTCAAACGCAACTGCCCCAGGGGAAGATAAAATCATTGTGCGCTTAGTTCCAGAATTCTATCGCGAACTGCGTCT
This sequence comes from Fusobacterium sp., assembly GCA_023662905.1. Lineage (GTDB taxonomy): Bacteria > Cyanobacteriota > Vampirovibrionia > Gastranaerophilales > Gastranaerophilaceae > Gastranaerophilus. The sequence goes on along the minus strand of JAMPIJ010000021.1, from coordinate 18,586 downwards.
TTATCAGGCGCATTTTCGCTCAATGAAAGGTAAGTTTCGTAATTCTTAACCGCATCCGCCTTTAATTCTGCGACATAAGCTATTTCAGCCTCGGTTAACTTTTTCTTCTTTTTGTCATCAATCTTAGCGAGTTTTCCCTCTTCATCAAGTTTGAGAACACCATCTTCTATATCAAGTATTAAGTTTTCTTCACAAACGGCAAGTGAATAATACCCGTCCGCGAAGTCATTTTTCAAATCAAGGGCTTTTTTATAGTTATCAAAGGCATTAATATAATCATCTAATTTTGTATAGGCTACCGCCAGATTATAATAAGATTCGTATGCAGATGAATCGAGGTCGATACTAGATTTAAGTCGTTCTACAGCGCTTGTGTAGTCACCGTTTTCGATAAATTCTTTTGCTTTTGTATTCAATTCCTGAACCGCGAAATTGTTTATGCAAGCAGTCGAGATTACCGAAATAAACAACACTCCTGCAACAAGCAACACTCTTTTCATTATATAAATCCCTCTCAATAACATGCCTCTAACAGACTGATTATAAAATAAGTTTAACAATTTGGCAAATTTTAAAAAATCAGTTACAATATGAAAAGATAGGAGAAAGACATGTCAGAAGAAAAAGTTGTAAGCTTAGGCGACAAACGCAACAAACCTAAACATGAACATAAAGAAGAAGTACAAAACGGAAAAGTAGAATACTGCAGTTTCTGCGGCCGCCCTAATCACCAGTGTTTGAGAATGGTTCTCGGCCCAGGGGTTAATATTTGTTCAGAATGTACACTAATCGCTGTACAGTACTTAATAATGAGCGAACAGGCTCCATCTGCCGAAGTTCAAAAGATTATCGACGCGCTCTGGGGAATTTCCAGAAAATGATGTCAGAAGCTCCTAAACAACTCAACGCGTTTGAGATTAAAAGCGAAATTTCAAGGCTTGTGAAAGCACTTGAAAAATCAACTATACTTATAGATACATCAGAATTCAAAACGCTTGATGAACAAAACGATCCTCAAAATATCGTTAAAATTCTGTTGAAAGAGTTCTATCTCTGTAACGACGAAACAATGCCGGTCATAAAGCTTCTTTTGTTGCGCTATGCCGATGAAGATTATCTTCTGCAAGAGATGGAAACAATAATTAAAAATCCTAAACACGAAAACAACTTAAAACTCCACGCGATTGAACTTATTAGTTCTTTCAAAGCTGACTGGCATGGTGAGAATTACGACTCTTATCTTGAATATAACGAAGAATTAGTGCGCCAAGAAACTCAGGAGTTGCTCGAAAGTTCAAAGGATAATCCGGAAATCCAACTTGATTTTCTGGACTTTTTCAGCGCTATTCCGCCAAAAGACCAGATGATGTTACTGGAATCACTTGAAGACGACCAGCAAGGCGAAGATTTGGCGAATATTCTTGTGCCGATATTTCTGAGTTTTCCAAAAACTGACATCGGCCTAACCGCGCTAAAAATGTTAAGCGGTACAAAATCACCGTTTGCCTACGAATCACTTGTACAAGTGAGCGACTCACTTGATGAAACTTCACGCCAAAACATAAAAAAATGCGTGTCGGAACTCAAACTTTCAGGCGCAGGCAAGAAATTTGAACTATCAGCCGATGCACACAAAGACGCAAAATTTTATATTATTCCACCTGACGGTGAGGGGAATTTCAGCCTTATATACGAAAAACCAAATTACGACGATAAAACCGTCCAACTTGTCGGAATGGTTATAGATGATTACACAGGGGTTAGAGAATGCCTTGGATTCAGCGCAATTTCAGAATTTGAAGCCTCATTCTTGCTTGATAAACTAACCGGAACCGATTTCAAAACATTAATTGACGCGCAAATGTTCAAAAAGCTTATGTTGCAAGGTGAAAAGCTTAACTACAGAAAATCTGCGCCCCCTTATGAATACAACTGCTGGAAGCGAATTTTCCTTGATATTGCACCGGCAGACATCGAAATCGAAGAACTTCTAAAAGAAAAATTCAGCGATAAAACAGTTACAAAAGAAGACATCAGACAGGTTCTTGACGCTGAATTCACTGTTCCGTGGTTCTACACCCACAATTTTGGCGACGAAACCGAACATTTCTTCAACGAACTCGACAAAAAGCTTAAAGAAAACCGCATTGACGAGATTGATATAGATACATTCGTCGCTGAAAATATCAACAATGTTATCTATGACGACGAAAAAACGAACTGGAAACAACGCATATTCCTAACTGCTTACACAAAACTCGACGATGAACAAACGGCAGGAACGCTCTACAAAATTGCAGAAGATACAGACGCTATGCAGGTGCTTTATACGTTTATTCTACGTCAGAGTGTTTTCCAGTATTTTCTGAATATGTTAACAGATAACAACTTCCTCAAATACAAACAACAAATCGTAGAAGATAATCTTGCATATCTTGAACAGTTATGGGGGTTCTATGTATAAAATCATGGCGCTGGATGTAGGCACAAAACGAATAGGCATCGCAATAAGCGACTATCTTCACATAATCGCAAACCGCCACAGCTATATTGCACGCGATAACGATTCTGTAAACAAAATTGTAAACATTGCGAAAGAAAACAATGTAAAAAAAATCATTATTGGTGTACCATATAACATGGATGGGACCCAGGGGTCACAGGCTCAGGATTGTATCGACTTTGCAGGGCAAATTCAGGGGTTTGAAGTAATCTTCGAGGACGAACGCCTCACCTCAGATACTGCAGAAGAAAACCTTAAAGCTAAAAAAATCAATTTTAGAAAAGACAAAGGTTTAGTCGATGTCGAAAGTGCCGGAATTATTCTGGAACAATACCTGTCAAGAATTAATTAAATAAGAAAGGTAAACTCATGGAAGAAAACAAAATTATCGAAACAATCGACGAAGAAGGCAATCCTGTCAGATTTGAACTTTACAACATCATTGAATTTGAAGGCAAAGATTACGCATTATTGCTTCCGAAAGACGAAAAAGGTAACGAAGAACTCGTTTTGATGGAAATCATCAAAGACGGCGAAGACTACTCTTTTGAAACAATCGAAGACGATGAAGAATTTGAAAGAGTGTCTGAATATATTGAAAGCTTAGAAGACGAGGAGTAAGGTATTGTTTGAACGTTTTACGGAAAAGGCTGTCAATGTAGTCAGCAAATCACAGGAAATCGCAAGAGAATGCGGATTTAACGTAATCTTGCCGGAACACCTTTTACTAGCGCTTGTTTGCGAAGCAAAAGGCGTTTCACTTAGAATTTTCAAGAATAAAAATATTACCTATGAAAACCTGCTTGAAAAATTCTATCCTGATTTAGACGGCTCAAAAGCCGACAACAGAACCCTGCACTTTGGCGATGAGTACAAAGAGTTATTAAAAAGGGCTGTCGATTTTGCTAACGTGTCAGGTAACAGCACTGTTCTTTTTGAACATCTTTTCCTTGCCGTTCTCAGTTACAAAGAATTCCAGAAGATTAAGTTTTTGAACGATTACGGTCTGAATATTGATGAAACAAGAACATTATTGCAAAAACTCGTTCAAAAGAAGATTAAACGTATTCTCCACCCTGAAACAGACGAAACAAAAGAAGAAGATAAATCCGATGATACGGACGCGATTTTCGACAGTGAAGAATCCGCAAAAGTCTTTGAACGTGCGGTTGCAAAACTCTCTACTTCTAACTACGAAATTCTCGGCACCGAACAAATTTTATCATCTATTCTTGAAGACAAAAGCACAAATTTATATAGTATTCTTGAGAACTTCGGGATTACAAGCGAGGGCTTTGACACAAAATTGAAAAATGTTCAATCCAGAAGCTCTGAATACGCGGGCAGACAGATTATTTTCACACCAAACGCATTCAAAACAATGAACTTAGCGCTTCAAACGGCTAAAGAACTCGGATCATCAGTCGTTCTTCCGGAACACATAATTCTCGGGATTTTAAAGGCTAAAAAGGGTGTTGCGTATGATATCATAAAAGAATTCAGAATTTCCGATGACGATCTGGCACACGCAATCATCAAACCGATTGAAAAACAAATGCCTGAAACGCTTACAATTTTGCGTCTTGCAAAAGAAGAAGCGCGCAGAATCGGTCGCAATACAGTCGGCACAGAAATGTTCCTGCTTGGTATTATCGCCGAACCAACCGGTATTGGCTCAAAAGTTCTGAAAGAACTCGAAATAAATATCAAAGAAGCGCGCGATGTAGTCGAAAATATTGTAGGCTTCGGTAACGAATACTACGACCGCGAAATTACATTCACAGCACGCGCAAAACGTGTTCTTGAAACAGCTTGGCACATCGCTAAAAAAGAAAACAAAACAAAAATCGAATCCTCACACATGCTTCTTGCAATCACAACAGAGCCTACAAGCCTTGCGATGAAAGCGTTAGAGCAATTAGGCGTTGATTCGGTTGAAATAAGAGAGGGTGTAAAAAAGTTCTCAAATGCTCAAAAGTAAGGTAGAGGCATTTTTAAAGCAACATTCAATCGCAGGTTCGGTTTTAGTCGCTTTTTCGGGCGGTTTCGATTCTATGTGCCTGCTGAATGTACTTTTAGAACTGAATTTTCAGCCCGTAGCAATTCATCTAAACCACAACTGGCGAGGCGAAGAAAGCCGTCAGGAAGAGGAAAACTGCCGTAATTTTTGCCTCACACATGGCGTAGAGTTCTACTCAGAAACGCTATCTTCTGATGTTCCTCACACCGAAACAGCGGCGCGCGAAGCGCGCTATGACTTTTTTGAACGTTGCGCAGAAAGATTCAACTCTAAAGTTGTTTTAACAGCCCACAATGCTGACGACAATGCAGAAACTTTGCTCTACAGAATTGCCAAAGGTACAGGGCTTGAGGGGCTAAAGGGGATTGCACCGGTTCGCGGAATATTCTACCGTCCACTTTTGACAACCTATCGCACAGAGATTGAAGAATATTGTAAATCGCACAACCTGACACCAAACAGTGACAGTTCTAACGAAAATACAAAATACAAACGCAATCTAATCAGAAAAAATATTCTGCCAGAACTAGAAAAGATCAACCCTGAGGCAAAATCTGCACTCAACACATTGAGCGAAAACGCCAGAAACGACGCAGAGATAATCAACGAATATCTCGCGTCACTGAAAGACAAGTTTAAAACTCAAAACTTTATAAAATTCTCAACAGCCGTCCAAAACCGTATTATTTACGAGCTTTTATGCCAAAACAATTTTGAATATGATAAAAAACGAATCGAAGAAATCGTTAAATTTATCAACGAAAACGCCATGGCCAAAAACGGCAAAACACTTTCTATTACTGGCGGCACACTACTTTTTGCAAGCGAAAAAGAAATTCGCCTGATAAATGAGCGCACAAGTTACAATATACAGATAGAAGAATGCACCCAAAAACCTGAAAACTTCCCGCCAGACAGCGACGGCATCGCATACGTTGATCTTTCGGGCATCACTGACTACACAATCCGCCACCGCGAAGACGGCGACGTTATACATCCGCTCGGCGCAACAGGTTCACAAAAATTAAAAAAATACTTGAATTATAAAGCTATACCCAAAGATATTCGCGACGAACTCCTTTTCCTCTGCGAGGGCAAAGAAGTCCTCTGGGCGCCACTTTGCGGTATAAGCGAAAAAATAAAAATTAAAGACGAACCCACACACATCTTAAGATTGGAGAGAATATAATGAACAGAAAAGACTTAAAAGTTTTGATATCAGAAGAAGAAATTCAAGCAAAAATCGGCGAATTAGCCGCGAAACTCAACGAAATCTACAAAGACGAAGAGGTTTATGCAATCTGCGTTCTCAAAGGTGCTGTTATGTTTGCCGTTGATTTAGTCAAAAAGCTGAATATGCCGGTAAAAATGGAGTTTATCCGCCTTTCAAGTTACGGAAGCGCGACAACCACAAGCGGAAAAGTTAATGCGGTCGACATTGCACTGCCAGATTTGAATGGAAAAAACGTTATAATTATTGAGGATATCGTTGATACAGGCCTTACTGCCAAATTCCTAATCGACTTTATCAATCTAAACTTCCACACAAAAAGCACCGTTTTCTGTTCGCTTTTAGACAAAAAAATGACAAGAAAAACAGACGTATCGCCTGATTACTACTGCTTTGACGTTGATGACAAATTTGTAGTAGGCTACGGCTTGGACTACGACGGACACTACAGAAATCTACCTTACATCGCTTATGCTGACCACATTATCTAAAATAATAAAAACTGATGATATAAACGAAATTTTCGCAATTCTGAAAGAGGATTGCGGGGTTGAGGCTGAAATTTTTGAATCAGAACCGCAGGGCAAGCCGACGTTTGCATTAAAAATTCAGGACGTTACATTTGGCTACTTAGTCCTCAAAAACGCTGAAAATAACGACTTTTATTCACTAATTAGTGAAATCATTGCAGATAAAATCAAAAATCGTGAGTTTAGAGATATTATGACAGGACAAATCGCGGCGCTTCAAGAGGGAATTCTCACCCACGACAGCGAAAGCAAGGCAAAAAGCAACTTTTTTGCAAGCGTCACACACGAACTTCGCACGCCGCTAAACGCGATTATCGGGTATTCAGAACTTATGTCGCAAGGGCTTGGAGGAGATGTCAGCGAAAAACAAAAAGAATTTTTACTCGAAATCCAAACCTCGGGGCTGAATCTTCTCAATATGATTAACGATATTTTAGACTATTCAAAGAACAACTACACTCTGAACCTTTCAGAATTTGATATTGAGCGCCTGTTTTTTGAAGTCAGCAACACAATCGCTCCGCTGTTGAAGAAAAAAAATCTGCAACTTATTCAAAATATAGAAAATTTCACCCTCAACGCTGACTACAGAAAAACAGCGCAAATTTTAATAAACTTATTAAGTAATGCAATAAAGTTTTCACTAATTGGTGACAAAATAGAATTATCGTCACGAATAGGTGACAAAAAGAGGATTATAGAAGTGCGCGACTACGGAATTGGCATTCCTAAAAAAAGCCAGAAGCGCATATTCAAAGAGTTCACACAGGCGTCAAATAATAACGTTAAAGAGAATTCCACCGGCCTCGGGCTTGCGATTGTTAAAAAATTCTGCGACATGCACGGCTGGAAAATAGAAGTAGAAAGCGAAGAAAACAAAGGCGCATTGTTTAGAATCGTTATTAGTTGACACATATCAAAACATAGGTTAAAATCATAATATAAAAGAAAGGATGGACACTCAATGAAAAAACAAAACCTGAAAAGCCTTGAAATATGGGCATTTCCAGTGAGGGGGGGGGGGCTTCACAATGGCAGAAATCCTCTTATCACTCACGATTATCGGCGTAGTTGCCGCAATCACTTTACCAAGTTTAACGGGCAACATTAACGAACGAACCTGGAACACTCAACGAAAAGCACTTTATGCACGTATGTCACAAGCGATTGCGCTTATGCCATCATTAAACAGTTACGGAACATTTGCCGCTGCAACTGGTAGTACTTCTGCAATCGACAATGTCGCAGAAACATTTATCACCGCTGGACTTTCAAAAGTTCTTAAAATCAACAATATTTGCGACAAAGACAATGTATTTGATTGCGGATTTGCAAGCAAATACACGGATGGCGGCGGATCACAACAAGATTTGCCTAGAGAGATTAAAAGTTTAAACGCAGGTATTATTACGACCGGCACTTCAACAGTTAAAAACACGAAAGCCGCTGCGTTTGAAACAGCAAATGGCGAATCTATTTTAACATTCTACAACCCTAATTGCACATCAAAAGATGTTTTTTCAACAGCTTACAATAACGATGGAACAGCTTCACCAACGAACTGGGCAGGGGAAACCTCCAAGCAACATGTTTGTGTAAACTTTGTATACGATTTGAACGGCAGTAAAGGGCCAAATACAGTAGGCAAAGACATCGGAACAATGACTGTATTTTACTCTTCAGATCCTGCAGTTGTAATGCCAATGTATCCGAGAGCGGTTTCAGGCTCAAAAAACCAGACTAATGCGGCAAGAGCCTGCAGAGAACTTGATAATGGTCAATACAGACTACCAAATATTGAAGAAGCTATCGCAGTTTACTACAATAGATTGATATATTCATCACAAGCATTTGGTTCTAACGGATACGTTTGGAGCGGAACTGCAGTTGATGCAAACAACGCTTATGTAATGGGATATAGCTATGGTAATAAATACGCAAGACCAAAAACCAGTTCCAACGGCGTATTTTGCGTACAAAGATAACAAAAAAGAGCGGGCTTGAGCAAGTCCGCTCTTTTTTACTTTTTAACCATTTCGCGTAATTTTTTGAGTTTGTCGCGGATTTCTGCCGCACGTTCAAAGTCAAGAATTTTAGCGGCTTTATGCATATCTTTTTCGAGTTTGTCTATGAGTTTTGGCAGGTCTTTAACGTCAATTCCCATATCAACCATTTCTTCGGCCACGACATCTTCAAGGTCACGGTAGCTTGCAACAAGCGACAAGAGGTTATTTTCAATCGGCTTTTTGATAGTTTGCGGAACAATTCCGTATTTTTTGTTATAAGCAAGTTGAATTTCGCGACGGCGTTCGGTTTCGTCAATCGCTTTTTGCATGGAATCAGTAATTTTATCAGCGTACATAATAACTTCACCGCAAGCGTTACGAGCCGCACGGCCAATCGTCTGAATCAAACTTGTTTCAGAACGCAAGAAACCTTCTTTATCCGCGTCCATTATGGCTACAAGCGAAACCTCCGGAATATCAAGGCCCTCACGGAGCAAGTTCACACCGATAAGAACATCAAATTCACCAAGACGAAGGTCGCGCAAAATTTCAACACGTTCGATTGACTGAATTTCGCTATGCAGATAACGAACCCTTATTCCCTCTTGAATAAAGTAATCCGTCAAATCCTCGGCCATTCGTTTGGTCAAGGTTGTAATAAGGACGCGTTCGTCTTTTTCAGTACGTTTCAGAATCTCTGCTTTCAAATCCGTAATCTGCGTTGCAATCGGTCGAATATGGATTTTAGGGTCAACAAGTCCGGTCGGACGAATAATTTGTTCTACAGACTGGGCGGAAGTTGATTTTTCAAAATCCCCCGGAGTTGCAGAAATATAGATTTTTTTGCCAACTTTTGCGAAAAATTCATCATTGGTAAGCGGCCTGTTATCTTTCGCGCACGGTAATCTGAACCCGTAATCTACAAGCACCTCTTTACGTGCAGCGTCACCGTGTGACATACCTTTCAACTGCGGCAATGTTACGTGGCTTTCGTCAATAACAGTCAAGAAATCTCCCTGAAAATAATCCAAAAGCGTCGCCGGCGCAGAACCTGGTGGACGTCGTTCAATAATCCTTGAATAGTTCTCAATCCCAGAGCAATAGCCCATTTCCTTAATCATTTCCATGTCATATTTAACACGTTGTTCAAGCCTTTGCGCTTCAACGATTTTATTCTGATTATTCAACTCAACAAGTCTGTTTTTGAGTTCCTGACGGATAAGTTGGATAGTTTCATCAACATTCTCATCATAAGAAAGATAGTGAACAGCAGGATAAATTACGACGCTGTCGCAAACCTCTAGAATTTCGCCCGTAACGTTATCAATCCTAACGATTTTTTCTATTTCATCGCCGAAAAATTGGATTCTTGTGACAACTTTTTCGTAAGCCGGCATGATTTCCACGACATCGCCGCGAGCGCGGAAAGTCGCGCGTTCCAGCACCAAGTCGTTACGCGAATACTGAATAGACACGAGGTGTTTAATCAAATCGTCACGGTCAATACAATCGCCGAGTTTAATTTCAACAGACCCGCGGAAATAGTTCTCAGGCAAGCCCAAGCCGTAAATACAACTGACAGAAGCAACGATAATAACATCATCGCGTTCATAAAGGCTTCGTGTAGTATTATGGCGCAATCTATCGATTTCTTCGTTAATCGACGCAGATTTTTCGATATAAGTGTCCGTTCGCGGAATATAGGCTTCAGGTTGATAATAATCGTAATAACTAATAAAATACTCAACCGCGTTATCTGGAAAAAGTTCCTTAAACTCGTTATACAACTGCGCCGCAAGGGTTTTGTTGTGCGCGATAATAAGCGTCGGCTTCTGCACTTTTTCAATAACATTGGCAATAGTAAAAGTTTTACCAGAACCCGTAATCCCGAGCAATGTCTGTGAATCCATACCCGCTTCCAACCCGTCAACAAGCTGTTCAATAGCCTTAGGCTGGTCACCTGCAGGTGAATATTTTGAATTTATCTTAAAAAGTTTTTTCATATTACAAATCCGAAAGTAAAAGCGATAAATTAGCGAAATCCGCCTGTTCCTGCAAAAATTCCTCATTAACACGCTGAATCGTAAGTTTAATTTTAGAGTGTTCAACCGCGTGAAGCTGAACCCAGAAATCTGCGATTCTAAAGTTATAAATACCATTCCTGTCACTACATTGTGACATATTTATAATATTTTGAACCGCAAGCCTGACTTTTGCAGTGGGTAAAATCGCTGTATCGACGACATTTCTGTCACCTTGAGTGTAAAAAAGAGGTTCACCCTCCTCGTAAAAAATTGCGATAACATCTTTTTTCAAAAGATATTCATCAAAAATTCCAAACCCCAAAATTGAATGCTGTAAGATTTTTGCAAAAATCTCAGGAGTTTTCACATCTTTTGACTGCAAAAACTTGATAATAAGTTTATACTGTGTGGCCTCATCGTATTCAAACCAACATGGAACGCTAACAATTTTTTCAAAAAGCTGTTGTTTCAGTGTTTGAAGTTTATTTTCCTGTGGCTGAGAAACAGGCGCACTCACCGGCATAGGTTTAACCCTAACCTCCTGAGCAAGCACACTATTAGCGAATCTATCAGCCAATCCCAATGTAAACCTCCACACATATAAATGCCCGAAGCGGACGCGATTTTGTTACCTGCTGGTCTCGCAGGTGGGTGAACGCCTCGAACCATTCCGTTTCCCGCTGGCGATTATAAAATCGGCGGGTATACTTCAAGTCCGTTAGAGTCAATTCTCCCTTTTATAAAAAATGTAGGAACAAAATTGACATCCGCCCTGAGCAATAATATTTTAACATATTCAACAAATAAAAACAAGCCGATAAAATTCTGGGCATTAAAATACCCGCTATTTATCGGCTCCCAAAATATTAACTCTTATAGTATATACTCTATCACAAAAAAAAGAGCATGAAAAACTATTTTTTCATCAAACATTTAATAAGTTTATAAATCCCGAAACTTCCGCCCAAGCCGAGGAATACCCATAAAGATTTCGGCGTTTTCTTATTATCGAGATATGAATATTTTGAACTATTTTGATATATATCCATGTCCATCTGGCGAAAATCATGTTCAGCCTGACGCGGTGAATACAAAACCACATTCGGGTGAGAATTCGGCACATTAAGGACTCCCACGCTCCATTTCGGGTTCTTCATATGACTATTTACACTATCTGAACACACTACTGCCATACTTCTAGTAAAACAAAGCGCCCGCAAAAATTGCCCTCCTTACCTAAATATATTTACTTATGTAAAATTTCTGCGTGAAATTTATAATTCAATTACATAAGGAGGAGAAAATGGAATTTCACGGTTCTAAAACAGAAAAGAATTTACTCACTGCGTTCACAGGCGAATGTCAGGCTAGAAACAAATATACATTCTACGCGTCTGAAGCAAAAAAAGCAGGCTACGTAGAGCTTTCAAAAATCTATGAAGAAACCGCAGAGAACGAAAAAGAACACGCAAAAGTTTGGTTCAAACATCTTCACGATGGAAACATCTCTGACACAATAACAAACCTCAAAGATTGTATCGAAAACGAAGCTTACGAACATTTTACAATGTATCCTACATTCGCTAAAGAAGCCGAAGAAGAAGGTTTCCGCGAAATTGCAATGCAGTTCAGACACGTTGCTGAAATCGAGGGCATGCACCACGAAAGATTTGAAGCCCTCTTAGAAGAAGTTCAGAACAAAACAATGTTCAAAAAAGAAGAAGAAATTCTCTGGGAATGTTCAAAATGCGGATTCCTCTGCCGCTCTTGTGAAGCGCCAAAGAAATGCCCTGTTTGTGAACACCCGCAAGGTTATTTTACAGAGCATAGCGAAAACTATTAATCATCCTTTCTATGTGCTATACTCGAACGGGAAGTCCCCCCATAAGCTTCCCGTTTTTTATTAGAAAGGCATAACACATGAAAAAGATTTACGTTATAACAGGTTCAACTTCAGGTATCGGCAAAGCATTGACTGAATACTTTGCCCGTAACAACACTGTTTTTGCAGGCTACCGCGATGAGAAAAAAGTTTCTACGCTTCCGGACGGCGTAATCCCGTTTTTTATAGATTCCAACAAACCCGAATCTATTGCACACGCCGCAGAATTTATCAAGTCAAAGACTGATAAAATTGACACGCTTATTAACGTTGCTGGCTGTGTTGTCGCTGGCGCAATGGAACATTTAAGTATTGACGAACTCCGCCGGCAGTTTGAAGTAAACGTTTTTGCGCATATTGACCTTTCACAGCGTCTTTTACAGCTTCTTGAGGGCGGGAAAATTATCAACATAAGTTCAATGTCTAGTTTTGGAATCTTCCCGTTTATCGGGCCTTACGGTGCTTCAAAACGCGCGCTGGATATTATGTTCAACGCAATGCAACTGGAAATCAAAAAAGATATTAAAATCATCTCAATAAAACCCGGGGCAATCGCAACTCCGCTATGGGAAAAATCAATCAATGAAAACGAAAAATCTTTCTCAACCTGCGCTGATTACCAGAAAGAAATAAAATTTATGGTCAAAAACGCAAAATCAAATGGAGTAAAAGGGCTTCCGGTAGAAAAAGTTGTCAAAACAGTTATAAAAGCCGACGAATCAAAAAATCCTCGCCCGAGTTACACTGTAGGTATGGACGCAAAAGCCGCAGAGCTTATATCACATCTGCCGCAAGGATTATTGAATAAATTAATTAAGTTCAAACTGGAACAAAAAGCAAAATGAAAAAGGCCGAAACAAGTTCGGCCTTAAAATGGTTAGTTAAGGATAGGATAAGATTTTATCTTATAAAATAAGTTAGGAATAAAAATTTAAGCAAACTACACGACTTCACGTCTTACACACACTAATCTACGCTATATTCGGTTTCACTATTTCAAATGATCTTGGCAGAGCCTCATTAAGACCTTTGAGTTCTACGTCGTACTCTTGTGCGAGCGCTTGAAGTTTTTCTTTCTCGAGAACAAGTTCTTTTTCCTGTTCGTTTAGAAGTTTCTTTTCTTCTTCCGCCGCCTCTTGACGCGCTTCTTTGTATAAATTCATAAACATATTTTGCTGATACATTTGAGCATATTGCGGATTGACACCCTGCATTTGCATTGCCATCATCGGCGCCATTGTCGCCATCTGCATATTCGCCATCTGTAATGACCTGTTATGAGCATATTGTTGGAAGATTGACTGTCTGCCAAAGAATTTCGTTGGCACATCATACATTTCTTTGCCGGAAATCTTACCGTCAGCGATATTCGTTGCATATCTCTGAAGATCTGTAATCTTTCTAGTAATATTCATGATTTTTGCGTTAACGTCATATTTTTGACGGGTCAAAAATAACTTACGCGTCAGTATCATAAAGAGACACATAACAATCACCTACCAATAACTTTTTAAACTAACCTTTGTAACCTTTTACACTTATATAAAGTATTTCGTTAAATCAAAATTGCCTTTTTTGTTTTAGTTTATTAAGTTTTGTTACAAAAGAGGCGCTAATCCTCTTTTAACAAGGTATCTACCCACTTGATGAGCGCTGAGAGTTCGTAAGGTTTAGGCAAATAGAGGTCTGCGCCGCAGTTTAGAACGAGTTCTTTGTCGTGAAGAATTGAGGTTAAAATGACTTTTGAGGCCGCAAATCTGGCGTCATTCTTGATGTTTTGACAGTGTGAAATTCCCTCAAGCGTTTCAAGTTCACCGGCGTCAAGGATAATAAGCGCCGGCGGCTCGGAGATTTCGGAGATCGCAGACGCGTCAGGGAGAATTTCTGCCTGATAGCCTTGCAAATCAAGAATTGTTTTTAATAAAATCGTAAGCGCTTCGTCTTTTTCGCTTATGATAACACGGTTGTTAACGCCTGTTTGCGCGGAGGTTTCGCCTGCAAGCTGCGGACGTTCGATTAAATAATTAGATTTTGACGGGAATTTCGCGAGTTTGTGAATACGAACAAGCGCGTTAAAAAGTTGCGCGGCGTCTTTGTATGGAACGAATTCATTTGTAACCGCACCGATTGTTGTGTGAACAAAATTTGAACGACGGCCAGCTTCGCTATCGCCTTTCATCATCATATAGCCGCGTTTGTTGTCTTCAAGTGAATAGAATTTTGAAGACACTGTTTCAAACGCATAAATTAGATAATTAGCGACGGCTTCGGCTTTTTCGCGGTCTGTTATGACGAGGAATTCGTTTTCTTTTATTTCGCCAAAATAGTCATCCTCTTCAATAGTGGATTTAATAATCGCCCAGTATGTCTGAATAAGTTTGTCAGAGGCGAGTTCTGTATAATTTTCTTTGTAATTAAAGAAATTATCAATACTAATCAAAAGCGCCGCATGCGAACCTTTTGACGAAATCATACGCTTCAATGCACGCATTGAATAATTACGGTTCGGCAAACTTTTTTTAACGTCCAAATTTGACTCGTATTCACGGCGAAGATGCGCTTTTATACGCATTACAAACTCTTCAGCGTTAACGGGTTCACTAATAAAATCGTCCGCGCCGCTTCTCAGAACATCAAGTTTATCAACAATATCATCGGATTTTGACATCGCAACGATAATCGGTCTGGTGTCATAAGTCAGCGCACGGATTTTTTTGCAGTAATCCGATAAATCGCTATCAATACTGTCAGAAATCAATATCAAATCCGGTTCGTAATCCTGTATTGTCTTCATCGCAGAAATAAGATTTTTAGTTACGAAACAGTCGTTGTTGCGGTCTTTCAACAACTTTTTGTATTTTGTAGAAAGTTCTTTTCTTTTATCAATAATCAAAGTTACTGTACGCATTTTGAACCCGCCTGCCTTTCGATATTGTACACAGGGAAAAGAACTTCAAAAGTCGTGAATTTATCTTTTGAAGTCACGATAATTTTCCCATCCATTTTGTCAACAAGATTTTTGGTTATATAAAGCCCTAGGCCGTTTCCCTGAACCTGACGAGTTAGAGGGTTATCAAGGCGCGAGAACTTTTCAAAAATCTTCTCGTAATCTTTTTCATCAATTTCATACCCGTTATCCGTCACTTTTATAGATACGAAATCACCTTTTAACGTCAAATCAATTGTTATTGTTGTATTTTCAAACGAATATTTCGCAGAATTCTCTATAATATTAGTCATTACCTGCTGGAATTTATCCGCGTCAACCAGAATTGAGGGCAAATTTTTATACTGCGAGATAAGAAACTTTCTGTTTTTATACTGATTGCTGACGATTGCAACAACAGTATCTACAATTCTGCGCGGCGGAACTTCTTTCAACAAAAATTTATCGCTGCAAGCCTGCAATTTCGTAACCGCAAGCATATTTTCAACAAGATGAATTAAGCGGTTTGACTGCTCCTCAATAATTTTAAGGAACTTCTTTTTGCTCTCATCATCGAGTTTATCCCAGGAGTTAAGCATAGTTTGCGAAAAACCTCTGATAGAAGTCAGCGGCGTGCGCAACTCATGGCTTACGGTCGAAATAAAATCCTCTTGAAAATTCTCACTCATATCACGATTATAGCAAAAAATTTGTGTTTATGCTAGATTGAAATCAAGTTAAGGAGAGTACAACTATGAAAATGTCAAAATTATTTGTACAAACATTGAGAGAATTTCCGTCAGACGCGGAAGTAATTTCACATAAAATGCTTGCACGCGCAGGCTATATCAGAAAATTAACAAGCGGCGTTTACAACTTCTTACCGCTTATGTGGCGCGTATTGAAAAAAGTTGAAACGATTGTCCGCGAAGAAATGGACGACGCAGGCGCTCAAGAACTTTTAATGCCTTTCGTTCAACCACAAGAACTCTGGCAGGAATCAGGCAGATGGGACGCCTACGGCAAAGAGTTGATGCGTCTTAAAGACCGCCACGATCGCGTAATGTGCTTAGGCCCTACACACGAGGAAGTTATCACTGCAATCGCACGCGACGGCCTAAAATCTTACAAACAAATGCCAGTTAATTTATACCAGATTCAATCAAAATTCCGTGATGAAGTTCGCCCGAGATACGGCTTACTCCGCGGCCGCGAGTTCATCATGAAAGACGCGTACAGCTTCGACACATCAGAAGAAGGCCTCGACAAAGAATATCAAAATATGGCCCGCGCTTACACAAGAATTTTCAAACGCTGCGGACTTGAAACAAAAATGGTTCAATCAGATTCAGGCGCAATCGGCGGAAGCGTTTCGCACGAATTTATGGTAATCACAGACGGTGACGCCGGCGAAAACGACGTTTTCTACTGCAATTCTTGCGATTACTCAGCGAACTCAAACCACGCAGTTTCAAAATTACCACCTGCAAATACCGTTGGCAAATGGGAAAAAGCCGAAGTCATCGACACTCCAAACACACATTCAATCGATGAATTATGCGAGTTTCTTAACATTGAACCAACCGTAATCCTTAAAACATTAGTTTACATCGCTGATAAAAAACCGGTTCTCGCTCTAATCCGTGCAGACAAAACCGTTGAAGAAACAAAATTAATGAACGCAGTAGGCGCAATGGATATCAGAATCGCAGTTGCAGGAGAAATCGAAGAATTAATGCAGCAACACGGTTTTGACGCAGAAAAAGGCTTCATCGGGCCTAAAGGCATGAATGGCGTTACAATCGTCGCCGACGAAACCGTTCGCGAAATGAAGAATTTCGTTGTCGGCGTAAACCAGAAAGACAAACACTTAGTAGGCGCAAACTTCGGTGTAGATATCGAAATGCCGGAAATCGTGACAGATATCAGACTTGTTGAAGCGGGTGACTTCTGCCCTGAATGCGGCAAACCTTTATTTGTCACAAAAGGTATTGAAGTTGGTAACATCTTCAAACTCGGCACAAAATACTCAAAACCGATGAACGCAGTCTACACAGACGTTGACGGCAAAGCAAAACCTTACATTATGGGTTGCTACGGTATTGGTATTTCAAGAACCGCTGCCGCTGCCGTTGAAGCGCACAATGACGAAAACGGTATCAAATGGCCGATTGCAATCGCTCCTTACCACGCAATTGTAATCCCTGTAAGCACAAAAGACGAACTTCAAATGAAAGTTGCTCAAGAGATTTATAACAATCTTTTAAGCGCTGGAATTGAAGCCGTTATCGACGACCGTGACGAGCGTGCAGGTGTAAAATTCAAAGACGCAGACCTGATTGGCTTCCCGTTCCGAATCACAGTTGGTAAAACAATCACAGACGGACTTGTAGAATTCAAAACCCGTTCAACCGGCGAAATGGAAAACCTAAAACCAGAAGCCGCGACAGAACGAGTTATCGCTGAAGTCAAAAAAGCATTAGCAAAATAAAAATTAAAGCCCCGAAATTCGGGGCTTTTGTTTTATCGTTTTATACACTGAACAGTACGTGCAGTATTCTTTGGTAACGAATATTTTATGCCGTAGCTGTTTCCAAAGGCCCAAGCATTGCTACTATCAACAACACTTGAAGACCACGTATAGAGGCCCGTATCACCTGCCCAATTAAACAAATTGGCGTTGTAATACATAGAAATCAATTCTTCAATATTTGGCAATCTGTAATCATCGTCAAGTTTAGAACATTCTTTCGCCGCATTAGAATGTGTTTGTGCCGTTGTCAACTTTCTAGGTGCATAAGGCAAAACAACAACCGGATCGCTCGAATAAAGTACAGACATTATACCGATATCTTTCCCTACAGTATTCGGGCCTTTCGAACCATTCAGGTCATAAATAAAATTCGCGCAAACATGCTGTTTCATATAATATCCAGATGTACCATCAGCGGCTTGGCCTGACACTAAAACTCCGCTTGAAGTACAATTCGGGTTATAGAATGTTAAAATAGATTCGCCATTGACAGTTTCAAAAGCCGCAGCTTTAGTATCATAAACCACTCTGCCCTCGGTATTTTCTGGGATACCACTATTCAACGCCGAAATTTTCAGAGGCAAACTTATTGTTGAAGCGTCATTTGTGGTAATTTTACTTGCCAAACCGCAATCAAAAACATGTTCGTTGTCGCAAATATTGTTAATCTTTAACACTTTAGAAAGCCCAGAAGTAATAAAAGTTTCGGCTGCAGAGTTTATTGCCGAAGCACTGTCCGAAGGCCCATAACCATTTAGAGCCGGCATTAATGCAATTGCCTGCGACATTCTGGCAAAAAGCGCTTTTCGCTGAGTGTTCCAAGTCCGCTCGTTAATGTTTCCAGTCAAAGACGGCAACGTAATCGCCGCAACTACACCAATAATTGTTAGAGATAAGAGTATCTCTGCCATAGTAAAGGCACCTAAGAGAG
>JAMPIJ010000020.1 GCA_023662905.1 Fusobacterium sp. | reverse complement strand
GTTCCTCAACCGGCTTCACTATGGCGGAGATACTTCTGTCATTAACAATTATTGGAGTAGTTGCAGCGATAACGTTGCCGTCATTAACTGGCAATATTAACGAGCGAACATGGAATACTCAGCGAAAAGCGCTTTATGCGCGTATGTCGCAGGCTGTTCCATTGATGGGAAGTGTTAATGGCTATGCTGACACCGAAACTTTTGTAACCGGCGGGCTTTCAAAGGTCTTAAAAATTAACAATATTTGCGACAAAGATCATTTACAAGATTGCGGAATTACCTCAAAATTAACCACACTAAACGCAAGTCAAATTGATTTTCCAAAAACAATGCAAGCATTAAATAGTAAAATGACAGAAGTTTCAGTTTCAAACTGGTGGGTTGGCCATGAGGGTGAATATTATACCTATAGTCAAGGAAATACAGATGCTGCAGCGTTTGAAACCGCAAATGGTGAGAGTGTTGCAGTGTATTATAATCCAAACTGTCAGCCAGATATGGGCGAAACTACTGAAATTTATGCACAAACGAAAATTTGTGTGCATTTTATCTATGATTTGAATGGTAGTAAGGGGCCTAATACGATTAATAAAGATATGGGGATTATGTCTGTAATTTACCCAACGGATAGCGTTGTTGTAGCGCCTTATGTACATCCTCAGGATGCGTCAACGTCAATAGCGTATGATGGTGCGGCAGAGGCTTGTACAAATCAAGATTCCGAATATCGTATGCCAAATCGTTATGAATTGATGTCAATGTTTGCATCGCAGTATTTGTTAGGCATGGGGAATGCAGGCTATAATACATCTTCTTTATTGCAAGTTAATAATTCTAACTTAGCATGGCGTTTAGCCTTTCCTACTGGTATGATGCAACCAATCGCTAAATCTACTGAGTATTATTTAAGATGTGTTAAACGTTAAAAAAGGGGGCTGAAAAGCCCCTCTTTTACACTATACCCTCTTTAACAGCTTTGACCGCGGCTTGAACCCTATCGTTCACGCACATTTTTTGTAAAATTGAACATACGTGGGCTTTTGCGGTGTGGACACTTACAATCAATTCTTTTGCGATTTCAGTGTTGCTTTTGCCTGATACAAGATGTTTTAAAACTTCAAATTCACGTTCGGTAAGAGGAACTCTTCCCTCTTGAGTGTTTTTGCATGGCAGGAACGCTACGTTTTCAACTTTTGGTAAAGAACCTAACGCCTGAGCCGCTACCATTGCGTCAATCCAGCAAACACCGGTTGCAACATCACGGATTACGCCTGCAAGCTTTTGAGGTTCAATATCTTTCAGGCAGTAAGCGCTTGCGCCGGAACTCAGCATTGCAACAACTTCTTCCCCTCTGTCGTGTGAAGTCAAAGCAATTACGCGTGTTTCCGGTGAAATTTCTTTGATTTTCATTGTTGCTTCTATACCGTTCATGCTTGGAAGCCCTAAATCCATGAGTACAACATCAGGCTTGTAGTGTTCAACATATTTAATGCCATCTATTGCGTTTTCAAACTCGGCGACAACTTTAATATCAGGATTTTCGTTGAGCGCGCATCTTAACCCCACACGCGTAAGCTTAAAATCCTCTACAATCACAACTTTAATCATCTGACGTTGCTCATTAGTGCAATTAGTCATAACAAAACATCTCCTCTCCTTGGTTAATTCAAGTTTCTCTACACATTTTATTTAAGTGTAAAAAAGGAGATTAATCTATTAGCAGGTTGGCTATTTTTTATTGCCTGAAAGTACTATTAGCAATTAACTTTATTGCATAAATCATTAATCGGGCAGGCGTCGCATTTTGGCTTAATCGGTTTGCAAACATTCTGCCCGTGGGTTACAAGCAATGAGTTAATATCAATCCAATATTTTTCAGGAAGTTTTTCTCTTAATGCAAATTCTGTTTCTTCTGGATTTTTGGTGCAGATGTAACCTATTCTATTAAATATTCTATGTACGTGTACATCCACGCAGATCGCAGGTTTGCAGAAACCTTCGGATAAAACAAGGTTTGCGGTTTTGCGGCCTACGCCTTTGAACTTACAGAGTTCTTCAATTGAATCCGGAACTTTTGAGCCATAATTTTCAACCAATTGTTTTGATAGTTCTACGATTTGCGCGGCTTTGTTGGCATAAAATCCGACAGGATAAATTGCTTTAGAAAGTGTTTCAACGTCGCAATTGGCAAAATCTTCAGGCGTTTTACCGAGTTCCAACATCCTTAAAGTCGCAGGATAAGTTGTTCTGTCGTTCGTTCTGAGGCTTAAAATACACGCGATTAAAACAAGATACGGGTCGTCAAATGAGTCCATTAGCTTGACGAATTCGCTTCTTGGCTGCTCTGCTTCTTTAAGTTTCTTAACAATTTTATCAATATCAATCATGTCTGTAATTATTGCACAATCCCCCGAAAAGGCGTAATAAATACACGAAAAATTAAGTAAATTTTACATTTATTAAATTTTGTTCATAATTGCAGAAATTTTGTTGTACTTTTTTTCTATTTAAAATAAGATGTTGTTAAGAGTATCAACCTAAGGATTTAGATTAGGGGTTTGATGTTTGGAAGTTAAACAATACAATTGATAAATGAGGTAACAAAAGTGGAAAATTTAGCAGATCTTTTTGCAAGAAAGGAAGATAATACAGTTCCCGCTCACAATGAGATGGAAATTCGCAGATCTCCTATTAACCCGACCAATATTAAAGTAGTCGGCGTCGGCGGCGGCGGCGGAAACGCGGTAAATCGAATGATTAAAGCAGGTTTATCAGGCGTTGAATTCTGGTTAATGAATACAGATTTACAAGTTCTTGAGGGCGGACGCACTCCTAACAGAATCCAACTCGGTGCAAAATCAACTTCTGGTTTAGGTGCCGGTGGAGATCCTTCAGTTGGCGAAAAGGCTGCAGAAGAAGCACAACAAGAAATTACACAAGCTCTTGAAGGCGCTGATATGGTATTTATCACTGCCGGCATGGGCGGCGGTACAGGTACCGGTGCGGCTCCTGTTGTTGCTAAAATAGCTAAAGAATTAGGAATCTTAACTATCGGTGTTGTTACAAAACCTTTCTCTTGGGAAGGTAAAAAACGCCAAAACCAAGCTGTTCAAGGTTTGGAAAAATTAAGAGAAGCAGTTGATGCTGTAATTGTTGTTCCTAACGACAAGTTGTTACAGGTTGTTGACAGACAAGTTTCTCTTACAGACTCATTTATTATTGTTGACGAAGTGTTGTTACGCGGTGTTCAAGGTATTTCCGACATCATCACAGTTCCTGGCTTAATCAACGTTGACTTCGCTGATGTTAAAAACGTTATGCAAGCATCAGGTTCAGCTCTTATGGGTATTGGTCGCGGACAAGGTGAAGGCAGAGCTGTTAAAGCTGCTGAAATCGCTATTAACTCTCAACTTCTTGAAACTTCAATCAATGGCGCAAGCGGTGTTATCGTTAACATCACAGGCGGCCCTGATATGACACTTCACGAAATCACAGACGCGGCGAATATTATTCACAACGCAGTTCTTGATGATGCAACAGTTATCGTTGGTACAGCGGTTAACGAAAATATTCAAGGTGAAATTCAAGTTACAGTTATCGCCACTGGTTTTGAATTGAAAAACCAACCTGTTGAAGAAAAAACTGAAGTAAAACAGTTAAGAGCAGAAGACTTCTTCGCTAATTCATCATTGGGTATGGGCGCACCTGCGAACAATAATCCTATGTATTCAGGTGCTGGACTTGGTTTGAGCCAAAGCGTATCACCGGCTAGAAGAGAAAGTTCAAATTTCTATAACATAGAAATCCCTGACTTCTTGAAAAAATAGCCGGCTGAGCCGGTTCTATATAGGGCCGGTGGGTCAGAGTTTAACGATATTTATGCTGGTATGAAAAAGATTACGGGAAATTCGAAAGAATTTCCCGTTTTTTATATGGCAAATTTTTTTATTCACATGTTTTCAAATCGAAAAGGAGAAATATATGATTAATTCAATAGGACAAAATCAACCAGCGTTCAAGGGTATTGTTTTAAAGAATATTCCGCCAAAGACAGCATTTTCTACTATGGTAGATTTTGTTCAAGCCGGTGATCTTTCGCGTATTATCAAGGGCGCAAACAAAAGATTAAATAGAGATGTTTTAACATTGGATATTACAACTTCTAAGAACCCAATTGTAAGATGTTTGACGCCTGAGATTGAGGAAAAAGTTTTCAATAATTTGAGTGCCAAACGTGATATGTTGCCTGGAGTTGAACTCCAAAAAATCAACGATTGGACAGTGTAGAAAATCACAGCGGGCGGACTTTATGTCCGCCCGCTTCAATTTTATTCAACAACTTTTACAGGTTTTACATCTGGTGGTAACTTTTTATGTTCACCGCGAAAATCCTTTTTACAAGGGCTTTCACCTCTAAACTCGTGGCGTCTAGGAGCTTCGCCTCTGAATTCAGGGCCGCCATGGCGTTGTATATGTCTGAATTCACCTTGTGGTGGCATAGGTCTGTCCATTACACGCATATAAGGAGCGTGTGGTCTTTTTGGATGTGGGTGATGTTTTTTAGGCGCGAACGCTAATATTGCTAAAGAACATCCGATGAATGATGCTAAAGTTACTGCTGCAAATTTTTTCAAGCCCTCGCTTTTTAAGAATTTGCAAACAACGCAGTTGCATTCTTTTGTTTCTTCTGTCATATCTAATCCTCCATTTTGTTTTCGTGTTACATAGATATAACGATTGTGATTTTAAAAAGTTCATTTTATTTTACGAAAAAGTGATTCAAATAAAATTTTGGCCGGACTTGTTTGAGAATATTCCAGTGAATTGCCGTGAACGGTAATGACTTTGGCTAAATCAGCACTGCGTTCTGCTTCTGTTGCGTATTCATCGCGAATTTTGATTAATTCGCCGTTATCGAGGAATTTCCCGCCGCAGAAGTAGCATTCATCAACTTCGATTTTAGCTTTTACGCTGCTGAAATTTTTAACCATATTTGAGCCGCAAGCAGGGCAAACTCTTGTTTGGGTTTGATCGACTTCTACAAAAGTTTTGTCTTTTAATGCTTCAACAACTTCGTCAATGCTTTCGTGTTGTTCGTCGAATTGTTTGAATTCTCTGTTATCAAAGAATATTCCGCCGCAGCCGTTAACGCAGACGTCGAGATTAATGCCCTGTTCGTTCATATAAACTTTTGTCATCTCTGTGCCGCAAGCGGGGCATTTTATAATATTTTGATTATCAGCCATTTTAAATTCTCCTTTTTTTAGATTTTAACATTGTTTGAAAAATTCGTCCTCATACAATTACTGGAAGTTTTGGCTTGACGCGGCGGTGCGGGTATATTAAACTAATATTTATGAAAAAAGTAAATGTAATCGGAGCGGGTTTAGCTGGTTCAGAAGCTGCGCTACAGCTTGCAAAACGCGGAATTAAAGTTGATTTATACGAGATGCGTCCTAAAAAAACGACGGGCGCGCATAAGACTGAAAAGTTTGCAGAATTTGTATGTTCAAACAGTCTTGGGTCACACGATATCAGTAACGCAAGCGGTCTGTTGAAGCGTGAAATGCAGATTTTAGGCGGTGAGTTGATAAATATCGCGTTTGAATGTCAGGTTCCGGCAGGCGGCGCTCTTGCGATTGACAGAGAACTTTTTTCAGAAAAAGTTACTGAGAAAATTCGTGCATGCGAAAATATCACAGTTCATAATGAAGAAATTACAGAAATCCCACAAGGGCCGACTATTATTGCATCAGGCCCGCTGACAAGTTCTGATTTCGCGAGTGCGATTAAAGATTTTACGCAGAGCGAACACCTTTATTTCTTTGATGCGATTGCGCCTATTGTTGAAGTTGATAGTATTGATTTTGACAAAGCTTTTTACGCAAGCCGTTATGACAAGGGCGAGGCGTCTTATATTAACTGTCCGATGAATAAGGAAGAGTATGAAAAATTCTATGATATTCTGACGCATGCAGAAAAAATAGAATTAAAAGAGTTTGAAAAGGGCGCGAAGTTTTTTGAAAGCTGTCTGCCGATAGAGGTTATTGCGTCACGCGGCGTGGATACGTTGCGTTTTGGGCCGATGAAGCCCGTTGGTTTGATTGATAAACGCACTGGCGTTGAAAATTATGCGGTTGTTCAGCTCAGACAGGATAACTCGGCGAAAACGCTTTATAATCTTGTCGGGTTCCAGACGAATCTCAAATGGGGCGCGCAAAAGGAACTTTTACAATCAATTCCGGGGCTTGAGAATGTGAATATTGTTCGTTATGGCGTTATGCACAGAAATACGTTTATTAATTCGCCAAAGCTCCTTAACGCAACATTGCAGACCCGTGCAAGAAAAGATTTGTTCTTTGCCGGCCAAATTACAGGCACTGAGGGGTACACAGAATCCATTGCTTCAGGACTTCTAGCAGGGATAAACATGGCGCGCTTTGTGAATGGCGAGGAGTTATTAGAACTTCCGACAACCACAATTCTGGGCGCTTTGACGCATTATATAAGCGATGAAAATCATACGAAATTCCAGCCGATTAATTCTAATTGGGGAATTTTAGAACCTATTGAGCTTCCGAAAAAAGAGCGTAAAAACAAAAAGCTCAAAAATGAGCTTCTTGCTAAACGTTCTATTGAAAAGCTAGAAGATGTTTTTGGCTCCATCGCTTGAAGCTTTAGGTTTTTCGTAATAAACCCTTGCAGGGAAACTTTTTGTTGTTAGTTCCTGAACTACTGCGTGCGCTTGTTCTGAGGTTGAATAAGAGCCAATTTGGATTGTGTAAACGTTATCTACAAGCTTCACAAAAGCGTTTTGGCCAAGTGAGGTTTCTCTAAGAATTGATTTTGCAAGCTGTGCCTGTTCTGCTGTCTGGTATTTGCCAACAAGAACTTTATAGTCGGAAGATTTTTGGATTGGTGCCGCGCTGTTTTGGATTGCCGCGATTTTTTTGTTTAATTCTTCCGGTGTTTGTTGTTGTGCTACGGCGGGTTTTGCTTGTGGCTGTTCTGCGACCGGAACCGGAGCCTGCGTTGGTTTTTGTTCAAGCTTTTGCGGTTCTGTCAGATTTTTGGAAATTATATCCTGAACTTTGCCTTTTAATTCGTCCGTTGCAGGTTTTTCTTCTTCTTTATTAGAGGCTTTATTGCCTGTAGGAAGAACTACTTTTTCTTCCAGTGCGTCGTTGAAGATTTCTTTTTCTTTCATACGTTGAAGTTCACCGGAAGCCATTGAATCGTTGAATTGAATGAGTTTCAAACGGTCATCAATAGTGCCTTTTGGTTCTTCGACTGGTTCTGTTGTTGCAGGCGCGTTGCTGCCGATTTCCATATCAACTTTCGGTGTCATTTTTTTTGCAATTTGCAGGAATAATAATGACATCAAGAAAAACAGGCAGACAAAAGTTATTGCGGCTTCGCCGAGTTGTCGGGTATTTTTTTCTTTTTTGCGTTTTACGGCCGCTCTGTTTCTCTCTCTAAATTCTTCAAGTGCTTTTTGTTGAACCTGCTCCACTCTTGGCATTACCTTTAAACTCCTCTGACTTTTGTGCTTGCCATAACTATATCGTCGATTTCTTGAGAATATTTTAGCATGATTTCTTCTGCAAAGCAATTGATATCGTGGATACCTAAATCGCTTTCTAATCCTACTGTTGGAATCGGTGTTCCGTCTGATGTTATATTCAAGCCTGTGTGGATGAGGGTTGAAGTTATTGATTTTGTCGCGATGGATACGGAAAGTTTTTTGCCTTTAACAAAAAGGTCGTCGCCGTCACGAACAACTAAAATCCCGCGTTTTTCGAGTGCTTCTTTGATAATGCACATCAAAAGTCTTTGGCGGAAAACGCCTTCAACAAGTTCGACGTTGAATTGTTCTGAGATGAAACTCAACATTGATTTGCTATAAATTGGTTCGTTGTTGATGACGTCTTCTATGTCGACCATTTCGGTCAATTTTACTTCGCATTCGCCAACGAACGCTACAATTGCGTCGCCTTGTATTTTGTAATTTTTATAAATCCAGTGCGGACAAAGCTGGTGTCCCTCGTATTTTACGGGTTCGTTTATAAATAGGGTTTTCATTTTATTCCTCAAATAATTTCTTAATAAAAACGGTGTCATTGTTGGCTTCTAAAGCCCTTTTTAGTCTAACACAAGACTCACATTTTCCGCAATGTTTTTGTGTATTTGCGTAACAACTGTTTAACAATTCAAGCGGTGCGTTGTGACTGAGTGCAAGACGTACAATTTCTATCTTGTCGCTGTCGATTAGGGGCGCAACGACTTTCGGTTGAACACGTGTTGAGAATTCAAACTCTGCGTTAACTCTTTCAATAAAATCTTTTGTGTTGTCAGGGAAAGTTTGGGCTTCTTCTTTGTTCGCGCCGATTATGATTGATGTGTAGCCGTCAGCGTCAGCGAAAGCGCCTGCAATGTTTAAAAACAGTCCGTTGCGGTTCGGAACCCATACGGATTTTGCGGATTCTGCCTCGTTTTTGAGCGCGTCGCCCGTCGGAACTTCTTCGTTACTGCACAATGCTGTGTGTGTAATTTCTTTTAGCCAATCCAATTTGATTACTTTGTGTTCCAGCCCGTAATGTTTTGCAATTGCGGCAGACGCTTCGATTTCTTTAGTTGCAGACTTCTGGCCGTAATCAAATGTAAGGGCAAGGGTAACGTTTAATTTTTCTCTGACAAGCGCTAAACTCACGACTGAATCCAGACCGCCGGAGAGTAAAATGATTGATTTAGTTTCTTCTTTTGACATCGTATTCCTCTTCATACTCGTCTATTAAGTTCTCAGCTTCTTCTTTCAGGCTGTCGGGGTAAATCGGCAGACTGATAACTTCGTCCAAAATGTCGCGGCCGTCAAGGTTATAAAGCGCAATAAGCGCGTTTTTTCTAACTTCTTCGTCTTTGTCTTGCAATAGTGGTTTGATTGTTTCTGAAGACTTAGGGTTTTCGCTGTTCATAATCGCTTCTATCGCTGAGATTCTAACCTGTGCAGAATCGTCTACAAGCGAATTTTTTAGTGCGGTAAAAACAAATTCGCTGCTTCCAAGTTTTCCGAGTGCCTCAATTACGCGTTCTTTTAGGAAAGTAAATCTGTTCAAAATTCCTTTACTTGAATTTAAAATGTTTACAAGTGGCTCGATTGCGCGAACATCTCCGATAAGCCCGAGAGCGCAGGCGGCAGATTCTTTTACGTAAACCGAGCGTTCGTTCTGGTCTGTCACAACTTCGATTAACGGCGCAACTGCGTATCTGTCGCCGAGTTTTCCAAGAGCGTCGGCGCAGGCAAGACGGATTTTGTAATTTTCTTCTTTATTGTTAAGGCAATAAAGCAAAGGGGTTACAGCCGTGGTGTCTTTAAGATGTGCAATTGCCTTTGCGCTCATCGCACGAACATTTATAAAATTATCTTTTTCTTCCTGTGAGCATTCGAAATTATTCTTCATCAATAGAATATCAAGAAGAGCGTCGAGGGTTGAATTATCGCGGATTTTGTCAGCACAACGGATTGTGTGCATAAGGATTTCGGAGTTTTTAACGTTGGATAAAATGTAATTGTAAATCAAAACGAGTTCATCGCGTGTGTAATGTTTTTCGAGCGTAATAATTTTTCTGACTGAGCGTGAAATGTTTTTAAGTTCCACCAGTCCGCATTTTTGCATTACGTCCGCAAAATCCACCATAGCATATACCCCTCATTTACCTAAAATATACAATAAAGACGTTAAAAAGGCAAGTATAAGGTAGGTTTACACTTCTTTACATTGAGGCAATTTTATAATCTTAAAAAACTTTATATATGTAAGGTTAGTTAATTTTAAGGTAGGTTTACAATGAGTGTAAGCGGTGTTGCAGCGAATACATATCTGAATTATGCCAAACGAATCGGGCGTGTGTATCTGCATTCGACATTCGGAACAGGTATGGACGAATTCATGAGTTCGATGGATAAATCTATATTTGGCAAATGTCCGCCTAAAAAACACTGGTACAGCAACCCGTATAACGGCGCTGACTGGAGTAATTTAGGTACGAAGTTCAAAGACGGGTTTAAGGCTATAGAACAGCACGAAGCCGCGTTGAGAAAAGCACATGGCGGAAGTTGGCTTAAAACATTCTGGCATCAGGTGAAAACAATTCCGGAGGTTATTGGCAATGAACGTAAAGCCGGAGTCGCTGCAGCAAAAACTGCCGGAAAAAGTGCTTTCTGGGGTGGTTTTAAAGGTGTTGGTAACGGTTTGATGAAACGTATGCCGCTTATTGGCGGTTTAATTGCCGTTGCAACGCAGGTCCCGAATATAATTAGTGCATTTACATCTAAAGATGGCGGTGTTGGAGCCGGACTTGCTGAACTCGGTAAGGCCGCAGGTAAACTTGGACTTGAAACAGCAGGCTTTATGGTTGGTCAGGCGTTAATCCCTATACCGTTTGTCGGTGGTATTATCGGTAGTATCGCGGCCGGTTGGCTCGGTGAAAAGATTTTAGGCAAAAGCTTCACCGAAAAACAGGAAGAAGCTCAGGGCGAATCTCCAACCGTTCCAGGCTGGGTTCCGTATGTTGCGCAAAACGAATCGGCTTCAGGCAGCGCGGAATATCCGGCATGGACACCAATTCAGCCGACAATGACCGATGAACAGATTATGCAGGCTCATCAATATCTCCAACGTGAATTAATTGGGTAATTATACCGGTTTGTAACCGGCTGGATATGTCAAATCTGCGTATTCGCTTTCTGATATACCCATAATCTCGCAAATGTCTTTTAGATAATCCTTTTTACGGATTATTGACGATGCACTGTGTCCATTCAATGCGAGAATAGTTATTCTTTTTCTTGCTTCTGAATCTTTTGGAAGTTCGTTGAAGTTATTTACGCCTATATATCTTAGAATATTTCTTACTCGTCGTTTACAAAGCCCAGGGGCAATTTGACCTTTCGCAAGCTGTTGGTTAAACTCGTATGCAGCTTCGTCAAAAGCTTTTTGGGCTTGTTGCGTATTACCGCTTTCACGGATTGCAAGCGCATTTTTTGTTTTTTGTGTAAGAGTATTCATATACCCTGGCGCGTTAAACGAAACATCAAGCAGGGCTTCAAATTCCCCTTGGTTTAATTTTGACGTATCAATACCGGTGTTTTGTTGAAGTTTGCCGATTGACATAACAATATCGCGTGCAAGTATTTGATACATTTCACTATCTGTAAGTTCTGTTTTATTTAAATATGCTTTTTCTGCCTCGTTTGCGTAATGGAAATTATGACCGATTCCGATGGTTCTTTTATCAGCACTGCAATCATAAGCTTTTTTCTTTACGCCTTCTGAGATTTTGAGTTCATTAAGGTAACTTACGCTAAGCCCTGTGAATTTTGCAACATCTTCAATTGATTTGATATCTTTCAGGTTTGAATATTGCCATGAAAACTTACCGTATTTTTCGCCAAGTTCTATTTTTGCAATATCAGGTCTTACATTGTCCACGGTTGTAGCCTCCTCTGTTGCAATGATTTCACCTTTTTCTGGGATTCCGGCTGAAATTTTATCGAGCTGTGCGTTCAATTTATCCGCTGATGCCATGCCCAAAGTAAATAATTCGTCTTCTAACTGAGCGACAAAATCGGAAATAATGCCTTGATTAACTCTGTTTTCGTCGAGTTCACCGACAACTGATGATAGAATGTGCAGAACCTGCTTTTGTCTTGATGAAACAGATCCCATACGCTCTTCTATAATAGCGTTAATCGGGGTTTTGTTCTGACCATAAGCGTTTTTAAACTCTTTTATTACGGAACTTGCGTTTTTACTATTAATGCGTGAAACCCAGAGTTTGAACGAAATATCATCGTTCGCACCGTTTTTGTCTGATGCGATATCTTCAATATTTTTTGCAATATTTCGTGTCGTAGTATTTAGGAAAGAATTTACAACACGTGTGATGTCTTCTTTGTCTTTGATATTGTCGCGGATGTATTTTGCAACATCGGATTTTAAGACGCCAAATGTTGAACTGAATTGTTCATTGTCAAATATCGCCTGATTTGCGGTGAGTAATTTGTCGGTAAGGCTTAGAATATGTTCATTTGCGGTTGCGTCGCCTTTCTTTTGTAAATATTGCGTTATCGGAATTCCGCCGGAAATTTTGTTGAATTCGTTCATAAATTTAACGACATTTTTCTCATCGACGCCGTTAAGTAAATAATTTACATATTCTTTGTTAACATTGTTTTTGTCTTTTGAAAGCGCATTAAACAATGTTTTGCTCATATAGCCAATGTCTTTGTTTTTACCAAGCGACGCCATTAATAGTTCTGTATCTTTTACGGTTTCATTTTTTAGTGAGGCGTTGACATGTTCTGCAACCTTTTTATTATTCACAAGACCGGTTGTGTCAAATTGGGCTTTTACAATTTTTTCGATATAAGATTTTTTAATCTTATCGTCGCCCCACTCCTCATTAATCATTTGTAGAAGTGTTGTTTTGTTGCCGGATGCCTTTTTGAATTCTTCCTGAATATCTTTGACATTTGATGAGTTAAGTTTATCCATCAGGATTTTTACGTCTGTTCTTGATAGAGCATAAGAATTATCGTCAATAATTTTGTATAATGACGCCGCTATTGCTTTGGGCTGCTTAACTATCATTGTGTTTAGAATACTGTCAACTTCGTCGATTTTACCATCTTCTAAAAGTTTGGTTGCTTCCGCAAAATATGGCGAATCTTTATAGCCTGCCGCAGTCATAAAGGAGGTTACAAAATTCTTCATCTGTGCTTTTTTCTGAGGTTTTTGTTCGTTTGATATCGGGTTTGTGTATTCGTCGTTCAGGATTTTTAACAACGAATCATGATTTTTATTCTTGTCGTAATTTTTTACTTTATTTGCAACCTCTATCGCGTTGCCGGAATTTATAGATTCTAGCAGGTATCTGAAATCCTTGTCAGCATAAGAAAAATGGTTGTCATCTGCGTGGTCATAAATTTCGTGTGCGAGTTCCTCTGAGGAGGCCGTGTACATTTTTTGAACCTGTCCAACAATTTCGTTGGCTTTTGAATTTGAAACACCCCATTCAAACCAGCTGTTATCAAGTTCGTCAGTTACTGTTGCGTTAAATTCTGCTTTAAGTCTTGCAAGTTCCTGTTTTTGAAACTCTGTTTTAGCGCCCGTCAACGCTTTTTTATATAAAATCTCGAATGTGTTAATCGCGCCGGCTTTTCTCTCATCGCGTGGAATATCGCTGGTTTTAATAAAATCTCCAATAAGTGTATTACCGTTATGGTCTTTTTCATAATTATCCATAACAAGTAAAATATTTTTGGTGTTCATATATTTTTCAGGAGTTTTTAATGCGCCGATGATAAGAATTTTACTGACTATCGTCTTTTGTTGCTGAACGTTAGATTTAGACTTGCTAAAATCTACGTTATTATTCTCCTGCGGCTGCTTCTTATTAACTTTAGCGCTGTCATTTCTTGCGCTACTGCTGCCGCCTGTTCGCGAAATTTTATCTGCTCCGGACACTAAACACCTCTTTTACGTTTTTTAATATGTCCTCTCTATCGGTAATATCGTATTCTAACTTTAATGAATTTTACAATAATTTACACTACAGCTTGAAAATAATTCGTTGTTTTACTATAATTAGGTAAGTTAGACATTAAAAATGAGAGGGGATATTTCCGTGAATACATATATGACAGAAGGCGTTGGAAAAAGAATAGTAGATGCATTGAAAAAACAGAGCGAAACTGAACTCGTAAACCAAACTTTAACTCAACCAAGAGTTGAAACCGCTGAAAATTTTGTTCAAAATGATTTTACGGAATTAAACGCAATCGCACCGGAACCGGCATTCGTTCCAGAAACTAATTATAATCCGGCTCCACAGCCTATGTTCAATACGGTTAACCCTCAACCGCAAAATATTTACGCTCAAGTTAATAATAATTTTCAAACAGATTTGAATGATCTTGAAGTTCCGGCAAATGTTGCAATACTTAGACAATTGATTTCACAGCTTCCTAGCGGTGTTTCACGTCAGGCAGGTGCATTGGTTATTAAACAAACAATGGAAGCTCTCGGCATTTCTATGAAATCAGTGCTTCAAGAAGCACAACAATTGCAAGAAAATATCAATATTTCTGCAAGAGATTGCCAGAATAGCATTTTAGAATGCAAAAAACAAATTAATACGCTGGAAGCACAGGTTCAAAAATATCAAAAACAATCAGCGTCTTTGAACGATATCGTTAGTTTGTTTCTTCAGATTAACTAGTATCTAAATGTGCTTTGGATATCTCTATCGAGCATACCTCTAGCTGATTCGTATTCAGTCATAACCATTCTTAACTGGTTCTGATAATTGTTCATCTGTTGATCAAGCCTTTGTTCCAGAAGCTTCATCTTTGCCTGTCGCTGTTGTAACGTCTTGACAATAGGGGATTCTGAGTCGTAGTCAGTACCGACTTGCATTAAATCATCGTTTGATGACATCAAGTTCATTTTTGCTTGAGTAATCAATTGGATTTTGTATTCCAGATCACATTTAAGACCCGTTAAATACTGTAAACGCATTGACGCTACTAACACACCCATACACTTGTTCCTTATCTTGTTTCGTTAAGATTGGCCCCTTTCAAAAACGTGTGCTGGCTGTTTTTTGCTATTAACTGTTCCATTTTCATTAGCTGATGTTGGTGGTAATTCAACCTGTACTGTGCCATTTTTAACTTTTTTCTCATCGTTAAAAAATCTCTGACACCGTCCATAATAGATGCAACAAACGCTTTGACAGGGCTTTTTCTTATAATAAAGTTTCTTGAATATATTAAGAAATCAACGATTCTTTTTATATTCATCTCTAAAGTTTCT
Organism: Fusobacterium sp.; assembly: GCA_023662905.1. GTDB lineage: Bacteria > Cyanobacteriota > Vampirovibrionia > Gastranaerophilales > Gastranaerophilaceae > Gastranaerophilus. The sequence continues at coordinate 8,087 of JAMPIJ010000020.1, read as the reverse complement.
CGAAGCATTACAGTTCCTTTACACTTTAGACCTACAAATATATAAAAACTTATGTTTCACAAATATTGCGTTTTCAGCGATTCATGTTACGAGTTCTTTACATTTGCAAGCCAAATCTGTCTTACGTATGTACATGCTCTATCGGACAAAAATATAAAAACTTTAATAAAAATTTATAAGTTTTGAATAGCTTTGCTGTCGCCCTCGATGGATTCTTTAAGCATCTTTTTAACGACATCGCCCTGTGTATCAAGCATTTTGCAAACCGTTTCAATGTTTCGGACTTTGTTTGTCAAAATTGTATCCGCGTTAGTGGTAACGTTTCCGGTAATTCTTTGATAAGCAGAAAGTGCTGCAGATGAAGTACCTTGCATTAAGTTACCCATAACGAGTGCCGGAAGCCCGTATTCACCCAGATAAGGCGCTGCAGATTGCATGATTCCGCCCCAACCTGAGATTAAACCTGCGACAGGAAGAACAAGGTTTTTCGCAAACCCGAAACCGCTTGCGGTTCCAACGCCGTAAGCGCTTGCACTGGCTACATTTGCGATACTGCTAGCAATACCTGATGCGCCGCCTGTGATAGTGCCTGAAGTTGAAGTTCCCCAACCTGAAATAGGTGAGGCTCCACCGGTGTAAAATCCTGAATTCCCGAATAATGACGCAGCACCGCCAGGAAATCCTGAGTAGTTATAAAGCGAATCTATACCGTAAGAGCTTCCGCCGGAAACTCCTGAGTGGTAGGAAGTACCTGCAACATTCATAATTTCTGATGAACCGAATGTTGTTGCAAAGTTTGATGGCGAGAATAAGGTTGCCATGTTATACAAGAAACCGCCTGTACCCTCCCAGCCTGTGCCGGCGCCTGTTCCAGAAACTGTTATGTCGCGTAATTTGTCATAAGTTTCCCACAATTGCGCTTTGGCTTCACTGCCTGCAGAGCCGAATTTATTTGCTATAACTAAATAACTATCATTTTTGTATGACATGATGACCTCTTTTTATTCACTATGATGAGAATGTTTTGAATGTGCTTTCGACGTTCTTATCAATAACTTTTGCAACAGCTTCCATTTCTGTTTGGAGAGCGTTTTGTTCTGTATCAAGCTGTTTTAATCTCAATTCAAGTGTTCTATCTTCTTCTTGAATGATTTTTGTTTTAGCGTTGATGTCTTCGACCGCTTTTTCATAAAGCTGTTTGTTATATTCATACTGGTTCATTGCGTCTTGATAAGCGGCTTGGTCAGTAATCGTTTCTGTTTCAATCGTATATTTTGCTGTTGAATTCTCAAAGTTGATTGTTGTTGCGCGGCCGCTCGGGTCGAATTCAATAAACGCTTTTTCTGTTGTTGAAATTTTTGTTTTGATTGCTTCTGCGTAGTAAGTGCTTAAATCAGCCTGATATTCGCTAGGGTTAGCGGCGTTCATCGCTGAATTTGCGCTTGCCATAAGCTCTTCTTCTGTTGCGAAGTATGTTCTGCCCATTGATTGATATGTGTAAATGCTGTCTGCAGTTGCAATTTTGTCGGTAGGATTATCTTTTCTGATTTGTTCCAAGCTCAAATCAAGTTCTTTATCTTTTCCTGGTTCGTATTTTGTAAGCTCGTTGTTGCCTACGTATGTAGGAGCGGTTCCGTTGCTTGAATAAGATTGAATATCACCAGTTCCGAGAGTTGTTTTGTCTACAAAGTGCATAACTTGTTGATCATCAGTGTAAACGCCGAGGTTTTCTTCCGGAATTGAAGCAAATGATGGGTATTTTTCTTTCAAAATATCGTATCTTGATTTTTCTTCAGTGTTGGAAGCGTCATAACTTGTAACAGGAGCGCCATTTACGCTGTAGTTACCATTATCATCAGTAACATCTGCAGCAGGAATTGTATCAATTGCAGTGTTATAGCCGGTTCTTACCTGAGGATTAACCTTGTTATATCTTACGCCGGTGAATACATCTGAATAGTGGTAGTGGTTCACTAGATAGTTATAATCAGAAGAAGCGTCAGAGAGTTCGGTCATACTTTCAATAGCTTCATTAACACCGCCGTCAGTGTAGGTATATTGAATAGTCGTATAATCTGTTGTACTTGGCGCTGTTGGAACTTCAAGCGCTAAATACTGGTTGAAAGCATCAGCACTCTGGTTTGCAAGAGCTGTTCTTTCCTGATTTATTTGCTGGCCTTCGTATTCTGTGTTAGTTTTTCTTGCGGTTAAAGCCAGATATCTTGCCTGTGATGCTGCCATACCCATAAGCGCACTCTCCTTCTATATAAATTATTGTTCACTACTCTACTTTATTGCTTATAATGATGTATTTTTAAAAGTCAATATTATTATAAGTTGTTTTATATTAAAAGGATATACTTGCCGGTACGAAATCAGCTTTTTAGAGGAACGATTTTTTTTTAAATCATTCATTTGAACTAAGCTTTTGCATCATTTCGACAAATTTGTCAGCCGCTTTTTTGTAGCCCGGGTTGATTCCATCCATATTATCGCGTGAGAGGAAGTCTTTAGGGAATACTCGGCTCCAGAAAGGAAGTAGGGCTTCCGGTGTTGTTTTCATTAAGTATCTGTCGTGATGGCCGTTCCAGAACCCTGGAATGTTTGGACGATAGTAAATTCCAAGCGCGTCGGAGAGTGTTGTTTGAACCTGTTTGACACCAGTTTTGTAATGCCATTCCATAACTTTGTCGTAGACAAGTTCTTTATTGTTTATGTCTTTAGGGTCGATTTCTAATTCTTTACGGCAAAATTCGCGGAAGATTGTTTGTGCATTTCTTTGAGCCGGTGTCAAATCTCTGGTTGTAACATCCATTAGTTCGTCAATAAACTGTTTGAGCGGCGGAAGATCGTGGTTCCCTGTCAGAATCGCTACATTTGAATTTGGTTTTATGTTGAATGGAGAATTCAACGCATCCCATTTTACACCGGAACCGCTTATGCCCATTGCAACCGGAACTCTCTGGCTTATAAATTGTTCGCCGTATTTTTTGCTGTATTCTTTGTAGAGTTCTGTTTGCGCAAGCGGGCCAAAATCCTCCAGAACGAACGTATCTTCCGGTTTTTTGCCAACTTCTTTTGCGCTGCGGATGAATAATTCAATAATATTTTCGCCTTTAGGGCTTTTCTTGTGGTAAATATCTTCAACCCATTCAGGCTTCCAGAATCCGACGCCCATTCCGCCTTGTGAAGTTGGTTTGAAAATGTCGTCACCGTGTAAAATTGTTCCGTCAGCTTTTGTAAAAGATGTCGGGATTGCCGCGCGGTTAATGTAACCTACAAAGTGGTCAAGTCGTAGGTCTGAGGTTTTTAACATCTGTTTGATTGCTGCTTCTTGATAATCCCAGAACGCCGGTTCGTCGTAGTTGTAAAGCGCGTGTTTCCAGACCTGTGTGTAAGGATATGCGTCTTCCGGCGGACAGCCGCTGACTTTTGTCGGTTGGAAGTTTTTATCAAGATGGAAAATGTTTTTCTTTCCCCACGTGTCGACGCCGGTTGCGCTTACGCCGATTGGTAAGTCCATTGTGAGATGGATTCCTTTGCCGTTAAGCTGGTCGACCATTTCGTTGAATTGTTTGTCGTAAAGGAATTGTTCGAATTTATAGAGTTCGACTCTGTCTTTGTAGTCGTCATGTTTTAAAATCGGTGCAACCCAGTCAGAAAGTGAAACTCCATTTGCTTTTGCGTCCTCCGGTGCGGTTTGAAGCGCTTTATCCCACATCGTCCAAACTTTTCCATGGTCTTTTGAAATCGCGTCGTAGTTTGCGTAATCGTCAAGCCAGAGTTCGTTGTTTTCTTTTATGAAATTGTTGTATTGCTGTTTTATCGGGTGAGTTTCATCAACTTTTTTAAATCGTTCAAACGCGAGTTGGAATCGCGGATTTTTCTGTTTTTCTAGCATATCAAGCGTAAACATAGGCGCTGTGATGTCATCAGGAAGTTCGTTTTCTTTTAAAAGTTTACCGTAGTCTTCACCGACGAGTTTGTTAAGGTTTACGATAAATTTATTTCTGCTGAAGCGTCCATCAGGGCTATACGGGCAAAGGTGGTCTTCAAGCGCGTTTAACGGGTTCATAATCCAGTGAGTTTGTTTCGCGTCTGCCATCCAGTTGATGAATTTGTCGGTCTGCGGGTCGCCAAATTGTCCACAGAAAGAACGGTGTGCCGGAAGGCTTGTTATATGCATAAAAATTCCGCGCTGTTTTACTATCCCTTTTGCGTTTACTCCCTCAAAAGGAATTGCTTGAGCGTAATTAACCTGTGTTCGCTCAAAGCTGTCGTTCTTTAACGGTGCGGTTTTCTCGTGTTTTACATTGTTAATTCTGTTTATGGTAAATGTGTTAGAAATTGCAGAAATTTTCATAAAATACCTCTTTTTACTAATGCTATAACAAAAAATTTTATTTTAATATATAATGTAACAGAGAGGTAACAAAATGATTTTAGTCACTGGCGGTGCTGGTTACATTGGAAGCCATTGTGTTTTAAAGCTTAAAGAGACGGGCGAAGAGGTTGTTGTTTTTGACAATCTTTCAACCGGCCATATTGAAACTATTGAAAAATTAGGCGTTGAGTTTGTACAGGGCGATTTGAGAAACTCTGCGGATATTCAGGGCGTTTTTGATAAATTTAACATTGACGCAGTGGTTCATTTCGCGGCGTTTTCGCAGGTAGGTGAAAGCGTAAAAGAACCTTATAAATATTTTCAGAATAATGTTTGCGGCTCGTTGAATTTACTTGACGCTATGGTGAAACACGACGTGAAAAAAATAGTTTTTTCATCAACGGCGGCAACTTACGGCGAACCCGTTTACACCCCGATTGACGAAAACCATCCGCAAAAACCGATTAATCCTTATGGTGAAACTAAATTGACTGTCGAGATGATAATGGATGATTTTGACAAGGCTTATGGCTTAAAAAGCGTTCGACTTCGTTATTTTAACGTAGCAGGTGCTGATGAAGCCGGCAGAATCGGTGAATGGCACGACCCTGAAACACATTTAATCCCAAATGTTCTGAAAGCCGCTTTTGGTTCTGGCAAAACATTTAAACTTTTTGGCGATGATTATAATACAAAAGACGGAACCTGTGTTCGTGATTATATCGATGTAAATGATTTGATTGACGCGCATCTTCTGGCGTTGAAATATCTTCAAAATGGCGGTGAAACAAATGTTTTCAACCTCGGAACGAAAACCGGAAGTACTGTAAAAGAAGTTTTTGCGGCCTGTGAAGATGTAACTGGCATGGAAATTCCACTTGAAATTTGTCCTCGCCGTGAGGGCGACCCAGCGACTCTTGTTGCAGATAATTCCAAAGCGCTTGCGACATTGGGTTGGAACCCGTCACGTACGCTCGAAAACAGTGTTCAATCCGCGTGGGCGTGGGAACAAAAGTTACAAAAATTTATAAAATAAGCAATTTTTCTTCGAATGAATACTTTATATCAATACGGGAATTTTATGGAGGATTTATTATGGGAATGATTGGAAAAGTTTCGCGTATTTTTACAAACACCACACGCTCACAATGGCGTGCCGCTCAATTAGAAGAAATTGGAAGAAAGATGGAAATGTGTTCAGATTCATCTGTAAAAGCTGTTGCAGATGAACTTGTGTCTTCACTTGCGGGGGGGGGGGGGCGTTCTAAGGCCTCAATTAAAATAATTAATAAAGCAGAACACCTGCTGGATTCTGTAAACACCGCAGAGGGAAGATATTCAACTCTTTTCAACGAAAATTTTCCATTAGGAATGTACAGTTCTAATGTTTCCGGCTTTAGCCGCAGATTTTATGGTTGGCTAGGAAAAAGTAGAAATCCGTTATTGAAGAAATTTTCTTCTCAAATGCAACGGATAACACATTCCGTACCAAGACAGGTTAAAGATCTTGCAGGCTCTCAGGAATTTGAAACAGCAAGCCGTTTCAGCAGTATGAAGCGCTATATTTCTATGTATCCCGAAGATAAAAAAATGGCTTCTCAGTTGTGGGAAAAACACTATCTTTCAACTCTCGACGCAGATACAAGCAAATTTTTACGTGAAATAGATAGAGATTTTGGCGTAAAAGTGTTTATGGATAGGCCTTTAAGAAAAGGTGACTTACTATTTTTACGCGAAGAACTCGCGAATTTCCATCGTGCAAGCAACGGCAAAGCCCAGTTCCCGCCGGTTTTGGACTTGAATAATTTCGCGCCAGAATTGCGTGATAATAGTTTCGCGGGCATCTGTGTTAATTTTAAATGGGATAAGATAAATCGTTTGCAAGGCGGTCGTCATATCGCTGTTGATACAATCGAACATGCGTATAATCATAAAGTTTTACGTCACGAACTCGCTCACTACAATGACAGTAAACTTAAACCTACTGTAATAAAAGAAAAACTTTCACCTCAGGAACAACGAGAAATGATAGATGCTGGAATTACATCACCTCTTAGCTATGCGCAAAAAAATAGCAACGAAGTCAAAGCTGTTTGGGCCGAGGGTTCTATGAGTAAGTATTCTGACGCTATCAAACAAAAAATGATTAAAAAAGGGCTTCCTGAATGGATTACTAAACTCGACGATGTGTCTCTGGAAAAATATCTTCTCGAAACATTCAAGGACGAAAAATCGCTTGCCGCGCTCACTGAAATCCGTCAGGCTATGGGAGGCAAAATCTCGAATGAGTTAAGTGTAGATTTACTCGAAACTCCTGAAAATCTTCAAAAAATTAGAAAAATTCTAAGTATAAAAGATACTCACGGTGAGCCTGTGTTAGCGCCATTTTACAAAACGGCTCTGGCGGCAAAACCTGAACGTATGCAAATAGTTGAAAAGTTTGCCGGATTTGAAGTTAAAGGCGCTAAACCTTATTGTTACGACCTCGGAGTGTTTCTTGCAGAAGAAAACTTCTCACTGGAACAGGTGCAAAAACTTTATTCAAAAGTAGAAAAAGCTGCGAAAAAAGGCGAAACTTTTGACCTCAGAGCCTTTTGTGAAAGATACTTCCCGTATCGTGACCGTATTAAGGCACAACAAAGGTCACAAGAAATTTTTGGTAATGTAACAAATGTTACACGAAGAACATTCTCATAGGCAATTATTTATCCCTTATATACTTTATATAAATATAAGGGATTTTAAGGGATAAATATGGGATTATTCGACTCTATTAATTTATTTAATAATACTAATTGGTTGTTTACGCCGATGTCCTATGGCTATGCGCCGAGCAGCTTCTCTTCCTTTGCTCCTTTATTTAACTTTAATAGCGGTAATCGTTATTATTTTGGCTCAACATCTAGTAATTCTTATTACTTCCCGCCAGCACAGAAGTCTTATAATTTTGATTTTTCATCATATTCATCTAGTAAGCCGAATTCAACATTTGGTAATCTGACTTTCAAACGTAGCGCAACCGGTGATTTGCAAAGAGATTTGGTAAATAATGCACTCTCCTGGGTTGGAAAAGTTAACAATGACGCTACTGGCAACAGACTTTTCTCAAATGGTAAGTCACAAGCTTGGTGCGCAGATTTCGTAACATACAACACGAGAAAAACATTCGGTTCTAAATTACCGTCTTCGTTTGGTTCATCCAGTGTTTCTGGTTTGATGAATTGGGGTAAAAATAATAATTGTTATTTAGATGTTACTTCTGCATCAAATAAGGCTGATTTTATCGCTCAAAATGTAAAAGTCGGCGATATTATGATTGAAAAACGCGGCGGTAAATCTCATACCGGTATCGTAACCAAGGTTAACTCTGACGGTTCTTTCGAAACTGTTGAGGGTAACACATCTGATAAAGTTGCTGAACGGAAATATACAGCAAATAGTTCAACATTGAGCGGTTTTGTCGCGTTAGACAAATATGTAGCATAATTTTAATTAAATAATTAAAGCATGTAAAAGCCCCGTATATCGGGGCTTTTCTGTGTTTGTGTTACAAAATGTTAAGGAAAAGGAACGTAAAATTAAAGTTTTAAAACTTCATGCCCGACATGCATGTCACGGAAACGAACGAACCTCAAGAAACGGTCGAGTGGGGTTTGTAAACAGGAAAGGGACAAATCGATGGGCATGGCAGCATCTCAAGCCA
>JAMPIJ010000001.1:253696-259339 GCA_023662905.1 Fusobacterium sp. | reverse complement strand
AGCAGTCCCCCCCCCCCCTGTCAATGACAATACGTTTTTAATCTGTTTCATATATTTATCATTCCTTTCTTAAATCATTATGTAACATGTTTACGAATTAGTCAAGACCACAAGCCATGCTTGATTATTAAATAACTTTGATTTACACTAATTCTACTGACAAAAGTAAGAAAAGAGGTTAACATGCTTGATATCAAATTAATCAGAGAGAACCCTGAAAAAATTAACGAATTATTGAAACGCAGAAACCCTGAGTTATCAATTGATAATATCATCGAAATTGACGTAAAACGCCGCAAAGTCCAAGCACAAGCGGATGAACTCAGAGCGAAAAGAAAAAAAGATTCGCAAATGATTGGCGAATTGAAGAAAAAAGGCGAAAATACTGACGCTGTTCAAGCCGAAGTTAAACTTTTAGGCGATGAAATCAAAGCTCTTGAGGAAGAAGAATCTAAACTCGACGAACAACAAAGAGATTTGCTTCTTCACACTCCAAACACGCCTGATGAAACAACACCGGTTGGAACCTCAGAAGATGATAACGTTGTCGTTTCAACATGGGGCGAACCTACTAAATTTGATTTCGATGCAAAAGCTCACTGGGATTTGTGCGAAGAAAAAAACCTCGTTGATTTTGAACGCGGAGTAAAACTTTCACAATCAAGATTCACTCTTTATCGCGGTAAAGGCGCGAAATTAGAACGCGCAATCATCAACTTCTTCCTTGATTACCACACTGAAGAACAAGGTTACGAAGAAATCTTGCCGCCATTTATGGCTAACGCTCAAACAATGACTGGCACAGGCCAACTTCCTAAATTCAAAGAAGATATGTACAAATGCGAAAACGAAGATTTGTACTTAATTCCAACCGCAGAAGTTCCTGTAACAAACATTTATCAAGGTGAAATCTTATCAGAAGACGACTTGCCTAAATATATGACAGCGTACACACCTTGCTTCCGCCGTGAAGCTGGTTCTGCCGGAAAAGATACACGCGGCCTTATCCGTGTTCACCAATTCAACAAAGTAGAACTTGTTAAACTTTGCAAACCAGAAACAAGCCCTGCAGAACACGAAAAATTAACCGAAGACGCAGAAAAAATGCTTCAATTATTAGGACTTCCATATAGACGTGTCGCACTTTGCTCAGCAGACATCGGATTTTCTGCAAACAAATGCTGGGATTTAGAAGTTTGGATGCCTTCTTATAATACTTACAAAGAAATTTCAAGCTGTTCAAACTTTGGAGATTACCAAGCAAGACGCGCAAACATTCGTTACCGCGACAAAGAAACCGGCAAAGTGAACTTCGTTCACACGATTAACGGTTCAGGTTTGGCGGTTGGAAGAACATTCGCCGCAATCGTCGAAAACTTCCAACAAGCGGACGGAACAATTCTAATCCCTGAAGTACTTCAAAAATACACAGGATTCGACAGAATATAAAATTTAAGGCGGGTTTAAAACCCGCCTTTTTTAATTAACTCCGACTACTTTTTTTATCAACGGGAAGTAATATTTTTCCCCGTTATCACCGCGCCAGCGGACAAATCCCGTTTTCGGATACTTATCAATATCTGAAACACTCACAAGCGCCCAGTTGCCTTTGATTATATTCAAAATAATTTTCTTCGGCATGTTAATAGTTCCGACCGTCTGCGCAAGATTATCCGGCGAAACGCGGATAGAATTGCAGGTTTCTGGCGCCTGTTTCAACTGATAAAGCCCGTATTTTTTACCGTAAATGTTATAGAAAACACCCCATGGCATAAATTTCAACGGATCATCTTTTTTCAGCCAGCCTGCGTGCGCCTTTTTCTCATCGTAAACAACTTTTACCCAATCATCTGTTTCATCGACGACTGTTAACAATGAAAGCCCCCTATCCGGCAAGTACAGGACAAACAAGTCCTGCAACTCTAAGCCGTTAACGTCAGTGCTTTCATCGTTCCAAGAAATTCGTTTGAGAATCATTGACTGTTCACTCGGCTCTGCGTAAAGCGTCATTGAGTTTTCAGAAATCTGATAAACGCCAAAAGAGTTATGGTTTCCGTCAAAAACTTTTGTTGGAATAACGTCTTTTGCACTCACCGCGCCACCCAATAAAAGTATTGAGGCAAGTAAAAATAAGATTTTTTTCATAATGAACCTACTCTCTAAATGAAATATCTGCGTATGCTTTTTGTAATTTCATACGAACAGACGCCATTTGTTTTTCGATAACTTCATCTGTCAACGTTGCGTTGTCGTCCTGCATTTTGATACGGAACGCAAGGCTTTTGAACCCTTTTTCAATATTTTCGCCTTGATAAACATCGAATATTTCGCATCCGGCAAAGATTTGTTGTTCAACGCCACCTTTGATTACGCGCTGTAAGTCTTCGTAAGAAACATTTTCGTTTATTACAAACGCTAAGTCACGTCTTACTTCAGGGAATTGCGGCAACTTTTTGAAAATTGGCGTTGTTTCTTTAACAATTGCGATTAATTGGTTCAAATCAACTTTAAAGACGTAAGCGTCTTGATTAAGTTTCAATTTATCTTTCAATAACGGGTGAACCTGTCCTAAGTATCCAATTGTCAAAGGAGTTTTGCCCAAAATCGCAATAGCCGCGCTCTTGTAAGGGTGCAACGTACCGTGTGAATCTTTCAGGTCAGATTTATCAAGCGGAATGAATTTAATACGTTTTGTCACTTTTAATTCTTCAAAAAGGTGTTCAAGAATACCTTTTACAGTGAAGAAATCAAGCGGTGCAGTTTTCTGCCATTTAGAATTTTCAACTTCACCTGTCAGGATACCGCCGAGAATATTCGACTCTTTAACGCCTGAATTCTTTTCATCAGCCTCAGCCACTTTCAGATAAGTTTTACCGATTTCGTAAGCCCAGAAGTTCTTTTGTCCGTTGTCGTAGTTGTATTTCATAACGTTCAAAAGGCTTGGTGTAAGCGATTGTCTGAGCATTGTGCATTCTTCGCTGATAGGGTTCATAACTTTAACCGCGTTAGCGTCGTCATAAGAAACCATGAACTTATCAAGCATAGGTTTGCCAACGAATGAAGTTGTGACAATTTCGTTAAGCCCTGCTGAAAGCATTAATGAATGAACTTTTTTGATAACTCTTTCTTCTAATGAAATAACAGGTGTTACGTTTTTGTTTGGAAGAGTCGGCGCGATTTTGTCATAACCGTTAATACGCGCGATTTCTTCGATTAAATCGATTTCGCGATAAACATCATTCACGCGGAATGACGGAACCTTGAATTTAGCGGCAAGTTCGTTTCCGCCGAGTTTTTCAAAGCCTAAGTTTTCTAAAATATTACAGCATCTTTCAGCAGGAATTTCGCAGCCTAAAATACGTTTAATTTGCGGATAACGAAGCGTAATTTCAACCGGCGGTAAAACGTTATTTCCGGCTTCAACAACGCCCTCAACTTTCGCGTCTGCAAGTTCTACAAGTAATTGCATTGCGCGCATTAGGGCAGGTTTAATCATTTCGATATCAACGCCGCGCTCAAATCTTGCGCAAGCTTCTGAACGGTAGCCAACGCTTCTTGCACTTTTTCTGTTGCTTGCAGGGGTGAAGTAAGCAGCTTCAAGCGCGATTGCAGTTGTGTTGTCGTCGATTTCAGAATTTTCGCCGCCAAATACACCCGCCAAACAAACGCCTTGTTCTTTTGTTGCGATTAGAACGCTGTCGGTTGTAAGTTCTCTTTCAACGCCATCGAGAGTTGTAAGTTTTTCGCCCTCTTTAGCGCGTCTTACGCATAAATATTTGTCGATTTTATCGTAATCGAACGCGTGGAACGGACAACCGTATTCAAGCATTACGTAGTTTGTAATGTCTACAACGTTGTTGATAGCACGAACACCTGATGCAATAAGTCTTTTTTGCATCCAAAGCGGTGACGGTTTAATTTTAATATTTTTCAAAACACCGATTGAATAGTATTTACAAACATCTTCGTCGATAATTTCAACCTTGAAATCATCGGTTGAAAGGTCGTTAGTTGATACAATCGGAGAGAATTTCAGAGGTTTGTTAAAAATTGCGCAAAGTTCACGTGCAACACCGATAACAGACATTTCATCGCCACGATTTGCGGTAGGCGCGATGTGGATAACCATATCGTTATCAAAGCCGAGAACTTTTTCCACATCTTCGCCAATCTTAACATCAGGGAAAACTCTGTTCAAAATCAAAATTCCGTCTTCTTCCTGATAATTTCTTTCAGCAACCCCGAGTTCATCAGCAGAACAAAGCATACCTTGAGATTCAACGCCGCGGATTACGGCCGGCGTAAGCGTAAACATTTCACCGGTTTTTCTGTCCAAAACCTGACTGCCTACAGACGCATAAGGGATAATTTGCCCCTCTGCGATGTTTTGCGCACCGCAAACAACTGTTTTCAAGGTATCACCAAGGTTAACGGTTACAAGGTGAAGCCTATCAGAGTTCGGGTGATTGTCGATTTTTTCGATTTTAACAGTCTTTATATTGGTAAACTTAGGCTTAATCTCCTCGATTTCTTCGACTTCTAAGCCGCTCATCGTCAATTCGTGCGCTATTTGCTTAACGTCAACATCTGATAAATCAACGAATTCATTTAACCAATTTAAAGATATTTGCATTTTTATAATCCCTCTTTCATAATTCTTTTCACTAGAAAGATTTTAATACAAAAAAAAGCGGGTAGCAACCCGCTTTCACTAATATCTCTTAATACAATGCAAAGTAACTCTTGAGTCATTAGACGCCCAAGGACGTTTTCGCCCACTATACATCTCAAAAACCCAGAAATTATTAGCATCAAACTTACTCGATGACCAGTACGATTCACCCACAAACTCATTAAGAATATAACGGTTAACAAACATCGCCGCAAGTTCATCAATGTTAGGAACCCGGCCCTGTTCATCCTGCTGTCTGCACGTAGAAACCGCAGAGTGCCAGTCAGACAACAATAAAGCTCTATGATTCAACGGCATAGGCGCAACAACAAGCGAATCCGTCGGATAAAATACCGTCATAAACCCGATATCTTTGCCGACAGTATTCGGCCCTTTCGTTCCGTTCAAATCAAAAATAAAATTCACACACATTTTAGGCTGAATATAGTGTATCGTGGTTTCACCCATCGCCGAAACACAATTAGGATTATAATAAGTTAAAATGCTTTCACCATTTGCTGTTTCAAACGCAGCGGCTTTGGTATCAAGTTGCGAATAAGACATTGTCACACCATTGGAGTAAGCCATTGAAGCGTTAAAATAAGTATTCAATGACACAAGCGTTCTGGGGATTTGGACAACACTGCCCGCAATAGTAGTTAACCTTGCTGGGATTCCACAATCCTCAAGATGATCGCTATCGCAAATGTTGTTCATTTTGAGAACTTTTGATAACCCAGAAGTTACAAAAGTTTCAGCCGCGGTATCAGTCGTACCGTCAAGAGTTCCATATCCATTTAATGCAGGCATTAAAGCGATTGCCTGCGAAAATCTTGCATAAAGCGCTTTTCTCTGCGTGTTCCAAGTCCGCTCGTTAATGTTGCCTGTTAATGACGGCAACGTTATGGCCGCAACAACGCCAATAATTGTTAATGACAGGAGTATCTCCGCCATAGTAAAGGCCTGCTCAG